>CAZWWC010000415.1:0-3900 GCA_964637625.1 uncultured Planctomycetaceae bacterium | reverse complement strand
GGACAGTGCAGACTTGCGTCTCACGAGACCCCTTTGCGGGCCAACGGTGACCGGACTCGTGCGCGATGTTGTGTTTCTCTCTAAGCGGCTTGGTTGGCGTGTTCACGCTGCCAACGACGCAGCCGTTTCCAACAAATCTCCGCTAGTTTGCGGGCAACCGCCACCCGCGCAATCTTCGCGCTGGATCGTTTTCGCACCCGTGTGTAAAAGTTCTTCAAGGCCGCGTCCCTGCGGATGACCTTCATGGCGGCCTCGACGAGAATCCATCGGGAGACAAAAGGAGACAAAAGGGGTCAGAACGATTTGTCACCACTGAATAAGACACGAGGCTTTCATAGGAAAATAGTTCTGACCCCTTTTGTGGACCCTTTTGTGGACCCGGTGCGTGCAAGCACCTACTGCCCGCTGCCTTCTGTCATTAGGCTCGCGGATGAAACTGCCGGTGGACGGCCTTTAGTCGCGACATGTCGACGTGGGTGTAGATCTGGGTGGTGGCGATGCTCGCGTGGCCCAACATCTCTTGCACCTGGCGCAGGTCGGCCCCGCCGGAGAGCATGTGCGTGGCGAAGCTATGTCGCAACGTGTGAGGGCTGACCTCCTCCGGCATGCCTGTGCGTCGGGCATAGCGCTTCAGCAGCTCCCAAATCCGCTCGCGCCGCATCCGCCTTCCACGATAGGACAACAACACCCAGGGTGGACCGCTCCGCGATCGGGCGGCCAGCGCGGGTCGCTCGTGCTCGAAATAGACTTTCGTCGCGCGAACCGCCTCGGGGCCAAGCATGACGATCCGCTCCTTATCCCCCTTGCCCCGGCAGACACAGAAGGCCTCGGCCAGATGCACGTCGGGCAGCTTCAGCGACGAGAGTTCCGACGCTCGACAACCGGTCGCGTAGAGCAGTTCCAGCATGGCCCGATCGCGCCGCCAGCAGGCGTCGCGCCGGGTGGGGCTTAGCAGCAGTTGGTCGATCTGCTCGGGGCTGAGCACCTTGGGCACCCGTTGCCAAAGCTTCTGGCTGCCGAGCAACTCGGCCAGGTTGTCCTCCAACACGCCCTCGAGCTGGAGGTAGCGGAAGAAGACCTTTAGCGACACCAGTGCCCGGGCAACACTGGCCGGGGCCAGCTTCCGCTTGTTGAGCCAGCCGGGATAATCGGCCAGATCGCGGATCGAAAGCCGCGGGATGCTGCGTCCGTCGAGCCAGCTCAGAAACCGAAGCAGGTCGCGGCGATAGGCGGCCACGGTGTTGTCGGCCAGGTGGCACTCGCCCGAGCAGTAGCCGACGAACCCATCGAGCCACTCTCGCGCGGCGCCGGGCGGCTGGGGACGCCGGGGACGGACACGTTTTTGGTGGGAGATTTTCATGGGGGACCTGAAAGGGGACAGTCCCGTTTTTCGGGCAAACCGTATGGTATTGGCTAAGTCCTTTGGCCGAAAAACGGGACAGTCCCCACCCTTCGTTTCGGGCGTGGCCGAGGGCCTTCTTCAAGCCAACCGGCGCCTACTGCCCAAAGGGAAAGGGAACTAGTACAATGGGGGCGTTTGGACGAGTTCTCCGACCCGAATTGCCAGCAAAAGGTGCCAAGAGCCATGTCACTGAGTTCGGTGTCCCTTGTACCACTCTCGGAAATGGTCGACGGCCAGCAAGCCGACCTGTTCGCCCTGATGACCTCGAAGCAGGAATTGACCACCCGCGAGGGCAAGCCCTATTTCAAGGTCGCCTTTCGCGACGCGCGGCGCGAGGTCTCCTTTCCCATCTGGGGAGATTCGGCCTGGGCGCTGGAGTGTCGCGACGCGTGGACGCCGGGCGTCTTCTACAAGATCCGCGCCACGTATCGCGAGACCAACTACGGGCCACAGTTGGAAATCCGCAAGATCCGCGAAGTGACCGAAGCCGACGCCGAGGAGGGTTTCGATCCCGGCATGTGTCTGGCCCGGTCGCGGTTCGACCCGGCGGCCATGTACGACCAGTTGCTCGGTCTGGTCCGCAAGCACGTCGCCGACGACTCGCTCCGCGGCCTGGTCGAGTCGATTCTGGGCGCCAACCGCCCGGCGCTTCTGACGATGCCCGCCGCGCGGCATAACCATCACACTTACGTCGCCGGTCTGCTGGAGCACACGCTGAGCGTGACGCGCACGTGTGTTTACCTGGCCGACAAATACGCCGAGTATTACCCCGAGATGGATCCGCCGCTGGACGCCGATCTGGTCGTTGCGGGCGGTGCGTTGCACGACATCGGCAAACTCCGCGAACTGGACGCCGGGGCGACCGAAACCCGGTACACGGCCGAAGGCGAGCTTGTAGGCCACATGCTCTTGGGCCGCGACATGGTTCGGCAGGCGGCCGCCGAGTTGGGCCTGGCCGGCGAAAGGCTGCTGCGGCTGGAACATCTGATTCTCTCGCACCAGCGGCTCCCCGAGTGGGGCTCGCCCAAACCGCCCATGACGCCCGAGGCCCTGCTGGTCCATTATGCCGATGACGTCGACGCGAAATACAACATGATGGTCGCGGTTCTTCAGAGCGACACGACGCCCGGGCCGCTTACATCGCGCAAGAACGTCCTGCATCAGAAGGTGTTTCGAGGGATTTAGGGATTTGGGGATTTAGGGATTTAGGGATCAGGAGTTCCTAGCCGTGGGCGGAAGCCCACGGTAGTCCAAAGGGTCCCGGCGCGCCGGGATAGCGAAGCGGTGGCCCAGATAGTTCGCTCTCTGACTGGCCGCGGCTCGGTTTTCCGCCAAGACGGAAGGGGACAGTCCCATTTTTGCTTCGGCTGCGCCTACGCAAAAATTGGGACAGTCCCCGGTTCCCGCTATCCGCGCTCGATTTGGGCGCCCAGGGCGGAGAGCTTTCGGTCCAGGCGTTGGTAGCCCCGGTCCAGGTGATGCACGGCCCGGACGGTCGTCGTGCCGTGGGCCGCCAGTCCGGCCAGCAGCAGCGCGGCGCTGGCGCGAAGATCGCTTGCGCGAACGACCGCGCCGGCCAGCCGCCGCACGCCCCGGACCACGGCCTGGCCCTCGGCGTGCTCGATCCGTGCACCCAGCCGGACCAACTCGGCCACGTGCATAAACCGCGTCGGGAAAACCGTGTCGCGGACGGTGCTCTGCCCGTCGGCTACCGCCAGCAAGGCCATCCACTGTGCCTGGACGTCGCTCGGCACGCCGGGATAGGGCGCGGCGGTCACGTCCACCGCGTGGGGCCGAGCGTCGGCGCGGAGCACGACGGCATCGTGTTGAACCTCAAGCAGGCAACCCGTCTTGCCGAGAAGCGCAACCACGGCCGCCAGATGATCGGGCACAACGCCGCCGACGCGAACCGTCCCGCCGGTGATCGCCCCGGCCAACAGCAGCGTGGCCGCCTCGATCCGGTCGGGAATGATCCGGCGGCGGGCGCCGCCGAGCCGCTGGAGGCCTTCGACGCGAATCGTCGAGGTGCCGAGCCCCTCGATCTTCGCACCCATGGCCGTGAGCATTCGGCCCAGCTCGACGACCTCGGGCTCGAGGGCCGCGCCCTCGATGGTCGTTTGACCATCGCCCAACGTGGCCGCGCTGAGCACGTTGGCCGTGCCGGTGACCGTCGGGCCGCGGGGCCCGGCCAAGTCGATCGTCGCGCCGCGGAGCCGGCCCGCGCGGGCACGCACGTAGCCGTGGTCCACCGTGATCTGTGCGCCTAGTGCCCGCAGGCCCGCCAGGTGCACGTCGACCGGCCGGTTGCCGATGGCACATCCGCCGGGCAGCGAGACGACCGCCTCACCCCGCCGGGCCAACAGCGGTCCGAGCACGCAAAAACTCGCACGCATCCGACGGACCAGGCCATATCGGGCATGGACCGGCCGGCGGTCGACGACGCGCATCTGGAGCGTGTCGTCTTCGTCCCAAAGAACCTCGACGCCCAACTCACGCAA
>CAZWWC010000414.1:0-3916 GCA_964637625.1 uncultured Planctomycetaceae bacterium | reverse complement strand
GACGCCGGCGGCTCGTGCTCGAACTCGCGCCACACCATCGGCCGGCGACGCGTCGGCTCGATCCGCAGCATGACCTCGCCGTTCTGGAACAGTCGCACGGTGCCGTTCGACTGGCTCACGGCCACCGCCACGGCCTTGGTTGCCCGGGTGATCGCCGCGGCCGCCCAATGCCGTGCGCCGAGCCCCTTGGACAGGGTTAGATTGGTTGCCGGCGCGTCAATGTAGCGGCAGGTGCCTTCCACCGTGTTGTCGCCCGAGATGATGATCGCGCCGTCGAGTTGTGAGATTTCCTTGATGCCTTCACGTACGCGTGGATCGTCGAGGTTTCGCTCCTTGCGATTGTAGCCGCGGACCGGATCGAAACCGGCCGGGCGACAGCGTGCGAGCACGTTTCGCGAGTCGCCCACCACGAACATCGTCCCCACCGCACGTCCCTCACGCCCATCGCGTCCGATCTCGACCGCCAGATCGACCACGATCTTGAGCGTATCCAGGGGGACCCGGGTCTCCAACTGGCGGAGGTCTCGGCCCGTCAATCGGTCGAGATGATCGCCCAGGTTGATCACGCTCAGCGAGTCGATCACGTCGGCCTCGAAACCGCTGTAAAGCGCCACGACCCGAGCGCCGGGCGAGAGGATGTCGTCGGCCACGGCTTCGAGCAGCGCTTGGGTAAGCTGCTCCGAGACGGTGCCTTCGGGCATGTCGAGCGGAACGGTCTTCAAGCCGGCCTCGCTGGCCCCTTCAAGGAAGCCGGCGTTGTCCGCGGCCACGAGCAAGGTATGCTCATCAAGCAACTTCTGGACCCTTGCCCAGTCGGCCGGTCCCTCGGCCAACAGCAAAATCGTGTTAGCACCGACCGACTCGGCTGTCTCGACGGCTTGACTCAGGAGAGTCTTGAACTGTTCGGTCAGACGCAGCGGTTTCATGTTCAGCAAACCAGTAGCTTTTCACCCATGTTTGTACCCCAAAAGCATGATCAGGCAAGTCGACCCCACGGGCGGAGAGGGCCACAAGACCAATAGCAGCCTAATATTAAGGCTTTTCATGGCCCAAGGCAACCGCAACTTGCCAGCTGCGGCGAGGCGGAGCGCTCAATCGGCGGCTCAGAATAGACCGCGCAGGCGCTGGGCGATCGACATCGGCTGGGATGTCGTGGGGGTCTCCCCATTGACGTATTGCCGCCACCGGTTGACGTCGTTGCCGAAACGCTTGCCCGTGATCTTCCGCAAAGACAGGACCGCCCGATACTGCAGCGCCGGATCGGCGTCCTCCAGCGCCACGCCCAGTGGGGTGGCCGCACTGCGGTCGCCTGTCTCGCCCAGCCCGCGCGCCGCGGCCAGCCGGACGTCCGCGTTGGTGTCGCCGCTGATCCGCTGTCCCAGCAGTTGGATGGCCTCGGGCCCGGCGCGGTCCCCCCAGGCCCGGCAGGCCGCGATCCGTACGTCGGCGGAGCTGTCCTCCGTTGCCTCGCGGAGCACGGCGGCGGCCTCGTCCGTCTCGAACTTGGCCAGGGCCCACACGATCTGAGCGCGGATCAGGGGGTCCTCTTCGCCTCGGAATTCCTCGGCCAGTTCGCGAGCGACCCGTTGCTGCTGGTCCGGTGAGGTCGGCGGCCCGGTCTTGGCCAGCGCGCGAAGTTCGGCCATTCGCTCGTGAGGAGGCTTGATCCCGGTGCCCTCATCGGCAGCCTCCGGAGGCTTCATGAGCCAGGAGGGAGACATCCATCCGAGGCTCGGGCCGCTGAATCCATTGCATCCGCCGAGCAACGGCGCGATCAAAACCAACACGACAATGGGGCTGGACAAGCGCGCAGGAAGCCGAATTGATCTCGTGGAACCCACTTTCATCGCGTTGTCTCTTGCCAGGAACTGGATCGGGCAGACCCCCCGATGTGAAGAGGGCGGACTATACCAAACTCCGACCGGCTGTGCCAATAGGAGTCTGATGGCCGGTTTCCAGACACGCCGCAGATCAGCTTTGGGCCGAACTGGCCAGCACCTTCGGGCAGAGTTTCGCGAGTCCCCTGGTAAGACCCGCGACCATCCCCTCGCTGGCAGTACTCAGAGCCGCCCCTTTGCGCGAACCGCGGCCGCAGCCCGTTCTGGTCGTCAGACGCGTAGCTTTCGCGTTTTTGCCCGCCGCCGAGACGATATCAGGCCCAGTGCACTCACGCCGGCCCAAATCATCATGCAGAGAGACGATGGCTCCGGAATGCTGTCCACTTCAACTTCCCCGAGCGTCATCGAGGAGGTCGTTCCGCCGTAGTTGTCCCATAACTGACTGTACACGTTGGCGTGGGTCAATTGCTCCCAGCTATCAAAATCCGGGGAGTAGTCGCGGATAGCGTTGCTTTCTGTGTGGAAGAGTGTTCCACCCCGATCATCGTAATCCCCCGTCGCCGTTACCAGCGTGTACTGCTGATCGGGAGTAATCGTCAACCGGCTGAAGTACCAGACATCATCCGCTACGACTGTTGACCCGTTCCAGCTATGATTGGTTGTAAAGTATTGAACAGCGATTGGACGGCAGTTAGAGGTCGAGTCTTCCCACCAACCAACGCCTACAAAAACAGCCATGAACTGGTTTGAGCTGCCCCCGTCCGCCATCCATTGGTAGCGGACGGACCCGTCCTGGAGATTGAATTCAGACTTCGAAAAGACTGCGGTACCCCGCCGACTGCCGGCCCCAAAGAACTGCAGGCCGTCTGCCGTCTGCTGCATGATGGCGCCGTCTGGCTGCATATCACCGTTTTGGCTGCGGCATGAATACAGGTTCCAGTCGTCGGGGTGAAGTGAAACAGCAGTGGCGGCATCCGTCAAAGGAGCCATGGCGGCCACCAACGACAAAACAAGAATGAAGCGGACAAAGCGAGACATGATACTCTCCCTCGGTTAACAGGAACTCTGGTAAGTCAAGTGCAAGCCATTGAGACTCCACGTCAAATGGCACTCTACGTAGTCTAGGCAGTGTTTATCGCCTAGGCAAGCTACATAATTTACCTAGTGTAGTTGGCGACCTGACGGCGTCAAGCCTATGAACTACCCAAAAACCAAAAAACAGCCTTCCACTTACTCCCCCAACCGAAGGGTCGCACCGACCAAATGCAAGCCCTTACAAAAACAAAGGGGTCTCTCCGTCCCGGCCCGCGACTGCCCCGAGGCCCTGCTACCCGCGAACTGTCGATTTCCCACTTCCGCCAGCCGTGGGGTTCGCTATGATGCAGCTTATGATCCGGAGTGTTTCTCCAATCTTTCCTCGCTCCCCACGAATGTATGGGTAGACATTGGGGACGAGTGGGCAATTGTCCAGCGATCCCAAATCACCGGGAGCAGACCCATGCCGGAACCACGTGACCACGCCGAAAACCGAAACATCATCGAGCAGATTCTGCGACACATTCCCGGCTTCCGGGGCTATTTGGAAAAGGAATACCGCCGCGACAGCGACGAGCTGCAGCGGCAGTGGCTGGCCGACCGGCTTCAGCGGGCCAAACGCGCGATCGACGACGCCGCGCGACCCCTGGTCGACGCGGGCCAGATCGATCTGCTGCCCCAGATCGATCGCCTCCGCGGTCGGCTGGACAAGTTCATCTGGCAATTGCGAAGCGCCATGCAAGGCTATACCGGTTTCTTCGATCTGGTTCGGGTAGACGAGGCCGTTCTGGATCGCGTTTATGAACACGACGTGGCCGTCATGGACGAAGTGCAAGCCTTGGCCGAGGCGATCGAGGCCTTGCCGTCGCGCGGCGAGCAGTTGGGCACGGCGCTGCCCGAGTTGCTCAACCAGATCGACAACCTGGAATCGCAATGGTCGGCCCGAATCGACATTCTCAAGGGTTTGGAATAGAGCATTCTGTGACTGTTTAGAGGACATTTCAAAACCGGTGCTCTGATTGTTGTCATTCTGAGCGCAGCGA
>CAZWWC010000413.1:0-3943 GCA_964637625.1 uncultured Planctomycetaceae bacterium | reverse complement strand
AGGCCGAGTTGAAGCGTCTGAAGAAGCAATATGGCGACGACGACAGCGTGACCGGCCGAGTTTGGCAAGGCGACAAGGAGAAGGAGAAGGCCAGGGCCAAGGCGCGGCGGGCAGCGCGTTAGCCGTCCCCGGCGCGCCGGGGCTCGACGTTGCCGGGCGCCATGGCCACGCATCGCGTGGCCATGGGTGGCACGCTCTGAGCGTAGCGAAGGGCGTGGCCGCGCGAGGTAAACAGGCCCTTCGCTACGCTCAGGGACGTGCCACCCTCAATTCCCGGACACCCTCGGCCGCTCCAGCAGTGCTGGTCAGACGCCGGGAGACGAAACGGACTTCGTGCCAAAGGACGTTCCTTTTGCTCAAACCCTCCGCATTTCGTGATTTGGTGAGTGGTCGCCGCCGGGGCTTCACCGCGGTTGTCTTGCGGTCGGTGCTCCGCGCGGCCGAGGTGCCCTACACACTGGCCGTCACGTGGCGCAACCGGCGCTACGACCGGGGCACGGCAGAGATCCACCGCGCCGGCGTGCCGGTGGTGAGCGTGGGCAACCTCTCGCTCGGCGGCACGGGCAAAACGCCCATGGTCCGGTGGATCGCCCGATGGTTCCGCCGACAGGGTATTCGTGTGGCAGTGGTGAGCCGTGGCTACAAGGCCGAGCAGGGTGGCGCCAGTGACGAAGGGCTCGAACTGCGGCAGCAACTGCCCGACGTACCCCATCTGGAGAATCCCGACCGGGTCGCCGCCGCCCGGGTCGCCGTCGAACAGCTCGACATGCAGGCAATTGTTCTGGACGACGCATTCCAGCACCGGCGGATTGCCCGCGATCTGGACATCGTGCTGTTGGACGCACTCGAACCGTTCGGCTTCGGCCACGTTTTTCCCCGGGGCACGCTCCGCGAGCCGGTCGACGCGCTCGCCCGGGCCGACGTCGTGGCACTCTCGCGTGCCGATCTGCTCCAGCCGGACGAGCGTGCGGCGATCGAGCGCCGCGTGCGGGCCCTTTGTCCCGAGGCCGTCTGGCTCGAAGTGACTCACCGGCCCGACAGTTTGCTCAACGCAGAAGGCCTTACGGCGCCGATCGAGTCGCTGCGAGGTCGGCCGGTCGCGGCCTTCTGTGGGCTGGGCAACCCGGCCGGCTTTCGGCGGACGCTCGAGGCGTGTGGTTATCGTGTGGTCGATTTCCGCGAACTGCCCGACCATCACCGCTACGACCGGGCCGACGTCGAGTCACTGGCCGCCTGGGCCAACCGGCTGGAGGTCGACGCGGTAGTTTGCACGCACAAAGATCTGGTGAAGCTGGCCACTGACCAGCTTGGCCGGCGGCCCCTTTGGGCGTTGTCGATTGAATTGGACTTTCTGGCGGGAGAAGAGGCGTTGGAAAAACGCTTGCAGGCGATTCTGGTTGATTGAGGTCAGGTATCAAAGGGTAGCACCGATGATTTTCCGCCAAAGACACCGCCAACACTTTGAGCATTTTCGGAAAATCGTCGGTGTGCCGTAGCCTTGGCGAAGGCATAAGTGGTTATCGGCTCGGCCGCGAAACACCTCTTGTCGCTGCGCGACACCGACGATTCCGCGATTCCGGGCCGCGTGCAAGCATCCACGTCCATCGCGCGGAATCATCGGTGCTACCCGCTCTGGGCCACCGCTTCGCTAGGCGCGAGCCACCCCGACGATAGCGATCATTCCTTGTCCCTCTTATCCAAGATCGCCTCGATCTGGTCCATGACGCGGTTCATCACCTTCATGGTGTTGTCCAGCGGCTCACTGGTCAGCATGTCGACGCCGGCGCGTCGCAAGACGTCCACCGGATATTCGGAGCCGCCGGCCGAAAGGAACTCGATCGTCTTTTCGACCGCCCCGGGCTGCCGGCCGAGGATGCTTTCGGACATCGCGGTCGAAGCGGTGAACGACGTGGCGTACTGATAGACGTAGTAGTCGTAGAAGAAGTGGTGGACATAGGCCCATTCGATAAAGTACTTCGGGTCGATCTGGCAGATGCCCTGTTGCTGGCCATAATATTTCTTGAGGATGTCGCTGTAGATTTGGGTGATCGCCTCGCCGGTGAGCGGCTCTCCGGCCTTGGCCCGCTGGTGGATGGCCAGCTCGAATTCGGCGAACTGGGTCTGGCGGAAGACGGTCCCGCGAATGCCGTCGAGGTAGGTCATCAACAGCGAGAGCCGGACATCGTCGTCGGTGATCTTCTCGAGTATGTGGTGGATCAACAGGGCCTCGTTGAGCGTCGAGGCGACCTCGGCCACGAAAATCGAGTAGTCGGCCGTCGGATACGGCTGGTTCTTGTTCGAATGGTAGCCGTGCATGGCGTGGCCGAGCTCGTGGGCCAGCGTGGTGACGTCCTCGTACTGGCCGTTGTAGTTCAGCAAAATGTACGGGTGCACGTCGTAGCATCCGTCACTGCTATAGGCGCCGGATTTCTTTCCAGGCGTGGGGTAGACGTCGATCCATCGCTCGCGGTCGGCTCGCTTGACCAGGCCGACGTACTCCGGACCCATCGGCGCGACGGCTTCGATTACTAGTCCCATCGCCTGCGGGTACGTGTATTTCAAGTCGACCTTCTCAACCACGGGCGCGTAGATGTCGGAGTACTTGAGTTGCTTAACGCCGAGCATGCGCCGTCGGAGTCGCAAATACCGATGAAAGGAAGGCAGGTTCTTGTTGACGTTTTCGACCAGCGAGTGATAGACCGCGACCGGGATGTTGTTGTCGTCCAGCGCGTAGTGAAGCGACGAATCGTACTTGCGCGCGCGGGCGTAGAACATGTCCTTGTTCACCTCGGCGGCAAGCTGGGCACCGAAGGTCTGCTCGAACTTGTCGAAAGTGCCGAAGAAGGCGCCGAAGACCGCCTCGCGGTCGGCGCGATTGGTCAGGGTGCGGTATCGGCAGTAGCCCGCCTTGTTGAGCTTGGCGATCGTGCCGTCGGAGAGGGTGATTTCGGGGAAGGGCAATTCGGCATTGCTGAAGATCGAGTTGATCGAGCCCGGCGCGGTGGCCATGAGCCCCGACTCGGCCAGTATCTTCTCTTCCGGGATCGAAAGGCGATGGGCCTTGGTGCGAAGGATGTCGTGCAGGGTCATCCGGTAGGGCGCCAGCCCCGGCTCATTCTCGATAAACCTGTTCAGCGTTGCCGGATCCATGGCCACCACCTCGGGCGCAATGAACGAGGCCTTCGAGCCGTAATCGGTGCGGAGTTGCCGCATGGTCTGCTTCATGCCCTGGTATTTCGACACGCGCGTGTCCTCGTCCGACTTCATCGAGGCATAACAGAAGAGCCGAACAAGCTCCTTGGTGATGTTGCTGTCAAGCGTCAGGCACGCCAGCAGTTGGCTCGGTGAGTCGGCCAAGGTGTCCTTCAGCGCAAGAACCTTGTCGAACTCCTTGGCCAGTCGGTCCTTGGCCGCGGCCCAAGCTTCATCCGAAGGATAAATGTCTTCGAGCTTCCAGGTGTGCTCCGGCGGAACCTCGGCCCGATTGCGGACTTGAGCCGGTGCCAGTGCCGGCAGCAGAGCCGTAAGAGCCAATAACACCGCCGATCGAATTACATGCGTTTTCATGGGAACACTCTCGAGTTTGCGTCGATTGCCGGAACGAAAAACGTCTCTCAATCTTAGCTTTCCGCTGGTGCGACGGCAAGCGTGGGAACCAGACCAGGGAGCCGCGTCAGGACAACTTGAGGGGGTTTTGGGTGGCACGCCCTGAGCAGCGAAGGGCGTGGTTGCCACAAAGAAACACGCCCTTCGCTGCGCTCAGAACGTGTTTGAAAAGCCGTTTTTTGCTCGGTCGAGGGTGCCATGGGCGGCTTGTCCGCCCTTGTTTTTGTGAGGATTCGGTGGCCCGCACTGCTGGACAAGCCAGCAGTGGCACCCTTTTCAAACACGTTCTCAGTTCGACTTTTGCACTTTACGCGGCCACGGTGACCGCGTTTTCCAG
>CAZWWC010000412.1:0-3959 GCA_964637625.1 uncultured Planctomycetaceae bacterium | reverse complement strand
TTTCGAGTTTTTCTATGCAATCAGCCTGAAAGGTTCGCTTGGTTAAGGACTAGTGGATATTACTGGGTGCCCGGGAATGAGCGCAGCGAAGGCCCGGTTTTTCAAAGGCTGGGCCACCGCTGCGCTATGGCCCAGGCACCCTCATAACGGTTTTGAAACGCCCTCTAGTCTCGCGAGTATCAAATAAATGGCGGGGTCCGAAACGGGGACGCAGCTGTTCTGCAGAAGACCTCAGTCGGCAAGAAAATCATGACGTTGCGGGCCGACTACACCAAAGTCCCGGCCGAGGATTATGCGGCCGGCATGGTGACCTTCTACATGCTGATGGACCCGAAGCTCGTCCAAGAGGCGTGAGAGTCCATCGCCCCCATAGCCAGCCCGGGCTGATCTCTTCTGGCCGGGTCGGGGCCCCCTGTTGCCAGTCGTCTTGGCGGCAATCGGCCTGCTTGCCGATTGACCGCCGGGGGTTGGTGGTCAGATCCAGCACGATGTGGCCGGCAATCGCCGGCGCAGAAGCTCCAATACGCCGCCGAGGGCTTGTCAAGGACCTGCGGTTCTGCAATTATTGAATATGCAGTGGTGCAGATTCGCAAGCCCATACGGCGACTAGAAAGACGAACACTCCTGTTGGATCTGCTTTTGCAGGAACAACTTGCGTTATCACATTCCGCGACGTCCGTCTCTGTCGGCCCCCTGAGGGCGACGACCTTGCCCAAGAGCGCTCGGCTGGGGTTGTAAGAACGCTACGAGACGGTCCCCTTTTTCCAGAAGGTAACCATGAGTGGAATACCTGAAGAGGAGGTTCGAGAGATCATCCTCGACTCGATCGCCGACGGTGTCTTCACCGTTGACGGCGACTGGAACGTCACGTCGTTTAATCGTGCGGCCGAACGGATCACGGGCATCCCCCGAGAGCAGGCCATCGGCGAGAAGTGCTTCGACGTCTTCCATGCCAACATCTGCCAGGCCGCCTGCGCCCTGCGTGAGACGATGGCAAGCGGCCGGCAACGGGTGGACCGGCGGATCAATATCCTCAACAGCCAAGGCGAGAAGATTCCCGTCAGCGTCAGCACGGCCCTGTTGCGAAATGAGAAGACGGAAGTGATTGGAGGTGTGGAGACCTTCCGCGATCTCTCGGCCGTCGAGGCACTCCGCAAGGAAATTCACCAACATTACACGTTCCAGGATATCATCAGCAAGAACCACGAGATCCGCCGGATCCTCGACATCCTGCCGGACATCGCGACCAGCGAGAGCACCGTGCTGATCGAGGGGCCCACCGGCTCCGGCAAGGAACTGTTTGCCAAGGCAATCCACAACCTCAGCAGACGCGCCCGGCGCAAGTATGTGGCCGTCAACTGCGGCGCCCTGCCCGACACGCTCCTGGAGTCTGAACTGTTCGGATACAAGAAAGGCGCTTTTACCGACGCCAAGCAGGATAAGCCGGGCCGATTCGCACGGGCCGAAGGAGGAACACTCTTCCTTGACGAGATTGGCGGCATTTCGACCGCGTTGCAAGTCAAACTACTGCGGGTTCTCCAGGAAAAGGAATATGAATCACTGGGAGGGACTTCGACAGTCAAGACGAACGTGCGCGTGGTCACGGCGACGAACAAGCCATTGGCGGGTCTGGTGGCGCGGGGCGCGTTTCGCGAGGATCTCTATTACCGGCTGAACGTGTTGAAGGTGGTGCTGCCTCCGTTGGCGGATCGTCGGGAAGACATTCCGCTGCTGGTCGATCACTTTATTCGCAAGTGCAGCGCCCAGCAGGGCAAACAGATCGAAGGCATTTCGGAGGAAGCCCTGGGGGTGTTGATGGGCCACCCGTTCCCCGGGAACGTACGAGAGCTGCAAAACGTGATTGAACACGCCGTCGTCCTCTGCCGGGGCGAGCGGATCGAGATCGAGTGCTTGCCGGGAGAACTGATCGAAGGCAACTCAGCACGTAGTGGCGCTGCGCCGAAGTTGGCCGGCGGTCCGTTGCCGGAGGCCGAAGCGGCAGCCATCGTTCGGACCTTGCGAGAGCATGTCGGTCACCGGGGCAAAACAGCCGCGGCCCTGGGAATCGACAAGACCACGCTTTGGCGGAAGATGAGAAAGTACGGGATTACCTATTCATAACCAGGGTTTCCAGTGATGACTGCATATCTGCAATCCTGCAATGCCATATGCTGCGTATCTGCAATCATCTCCCGATCCGGCATGCTCGTCACTATCGGCGCATCTTTTTTTGAAGAAAGGACTTGCAGCGTTGTTGAATGCCGAATACTGAATGGCACACTTGCTGCGGTATTACTATGGGGAAAGGTGCTTCCCACCGAGGCCAAGCCCTCGCCCGTGGCTCGGTCGAGGCCGATCGGACTTGAGCCTCCAGCAACGTCGGGATTCGACGCAGCGCGCATTCGAGACGGTGTGGCCTTCGGAAAACGGCCCGTGAAGCCGCATCACCGGGAGAAGGCCAACCTCGTACGGGAATAATCGGAAGGAGAGAACGTCCGCAATGGCGAAGAAAGGAAAATACAGCTTCTACGTTGAGGAAAAAGCCCTTCAAGTGACCGAGCGGCCCCGGAAATTCCTGGAGGCCTTTGCCGCGGCCTTGGAACATTCCAACTACGGCGTTGTGTTGGATGTCTACACGCGCCTGAGCAGCAAATGCAGCCGATGTGCCGCGAGCTGCCAGCTTTATCAGTCAACCGGCGAAGATCAGGATATCCCCTGCCATCGTTCTGAGTTGCTGTTCAAGATCTTCCGGCGGTATTTCACTCGCTCGGGTGTGCTGCGCGCCAAGCTCTTTGGCGGATTCACTCTGACCGACGAGCATCTCGACCGCTTGGCCGAGGCCGTCTACCGATGTACGGCGTGCCGGCGGTGCAAGTCGACCTGCCCGATGGGCATCGATCACGGGCTGGTCACCCACCTGGGGCGATGGCTGCTTTCGGAGGTCGACTGCATTCCGAAGGCGTTGCTGGTTGCGACCCGGGCACAGCTTGAGGGAGTCGGCAATACGTCGGCCATTCCGGTTCCCGCGCTGAAGGACACCTGCGAGTTCCTGGAAGAGGAATTCCAGGACATCTATGGCCGCGACGACATCAAGTTCCCCATGGACGTGGAGGGAGCCGAGTACGTGTTCTTCCCGGCCGTCTCCGACTACCTTGTGGAGCCGGACACCCTGATGGGCAACGCCGCGGTGATGCACCTGACGGGCGGTTCCTGGACCATCGGCACGGGCAACTACGACGGGATCAACTATGGCCTGTTCTACAGCGACCGGATGATGGAACGCATCGTCAAGAACGTGGTTGCCGAAGTGCGCCGCCTGAAGGGCAAGAAGATCCTGATCGGTGAGTGTGGCCACGCGACGCGGAGCGCCTGGTTCGTGCCCACGTTCTGTGGCCCGGACGCGCCCGAGGTGGTGAACTTCATACAATACACCTGGGACCAGCTCCGGGCGGGGAACATTCCGTTGAAGGAGGAGCGTATCGAGGAGCGGGTAACGTACCACGACCCGTGCAACATCACCCGTGGCGGTCGACTCACGGAGGAGCCCCGGGAGATCCTGAAGATGATCTGCAAGGATTTCGTGGAGATGACCCCCAACCGCACGGAGAACTATTGTTGCGGCGGCGGCGGCGGGACCGTTTCGATCGACGAGATCCGCGCGTTTCGGACCGGCCCGATGGGCAAGCGAAAGGCCGACCAGATTCGCGCCACCGGCGCGAAATACTTGATTTCCCCGTGTGCGAACTGCAAGAAACAACTCCGCGAGGTCTGCGAGGACAATGGATTGGATGAGGTCGAGGTCCTCGGTCTGCACGATCTGCTGCTGAAGGTTATCGACTTCGGCACCGAGCCGCCCGCGGCCGATTCGGAGAATGGCGAAGCCGTCGGCGGCAAGGCCGAAGCGGTCGAGAACGAAAAAGGAGAAGACATCTGATGGAATCCTGGGTCGAGTGGGCCAA
>CAZWWC010000411.1:0-3961 GCA_964637625.1 uncultured Planctomycetaceae bacterium | reverse complement strand
TCCGCTTGACCACGCCGTCCGGCGGAATAAGCAGGTCCTCCTCCGGTGCCGCCTGGCCGGCCATCAGCCGGTCCAGCAAGGCGACAGCCTCAAAGCCTACCCGGTATCCGCTGCGCGAGACGCTGCTTAGCGGTGGCTGGCAGAACTCGCAAACCACATCGTCATTGTCCACGCCAATAATGGCCACGTCGTCGGGCACGGCCAGCCCGAGCCTCAGGCATTCGTCGACCAACAATCTTGCCCGATAATCGTGAACGGCCGGAATGCCGACCGGCGGAAGAATCCCCTGGAGGCACTGGTCGATCTCCTCGATTCCCCGCTGCCACGATCGGCGGGGATCGGTCCGGCACGGTGTCTCGTAGACTTGGAGTTGCCCGTCCGTCTCGGCAATCCGCTGGGCAAACCCATCGCGACGAAGCTCGGAATACCATACGTTCTTGAGTCCGACGTAGACGAAACGCCGAAGTCCACACTCCAGAAGATGATCGGCGGCCAGTCGGCCGATGGCTCGATGATCGACCATCACGCGTGGCAGCTCCGCATGGCGAAGCGTGCCCGCCAGATTGACCACCGGAATTCCCACCTCCGTAGGCCGTGGGTTTATGACGTACTATTGACCCTTGCATGGCTAATGAACCCAGGGCGACCAACGGGAGCCCGGCTTTCAAGGCAGTTCGGCCATGGCCAACCGTTCAATGGCCATGCAAACATCAATAAGCGCCAACGTCAACAAAGCGGCGGTGACCACGCCGATTCAGGCGTTGACCTGCCCGAGTGATCCTCATTCCGGTGATCCGATCTTCACGGACCGGAGTTGTGCGAACCCGGTTTACAATCCTAAGGTGGCGATGGGGCTTTGGTATACGGGTTCGATGGGCCCGACGCACAACGACGGTTGCGTCTTTTGCCCTTTGCCGAAGACGAGTTCGGGCGGCCCGAATAGTTACTGCTGTCAAAGTTGGAGCTATGGCTACAAGAGCCCAGCCGACAACTCGGTGGGGATGTTTGGGCGGTATCCGGTGGGGAGGAAGTTTGACGACGTGACCGACGGATTGGCCCACTCGATCGCCGTCGGCGAGACGCTGCCGGACCAGTGCATCTACATCAGTGCGTATGCCAACAACTTCCCGATTTCCGGAACCACGATCCCGATCAATACGTTTGAAGTCGAGCACCAGGTGCACCAAAACTACCATCGTGCCTGCGGCTTCAAGAGCCTGCACCCCGGCGGGGCCCACTTCCTGATGGGCGATGGCAGCGTTCATTTCTTCGAGGAGTTCATCGACTACCGGCTTTTCAATGAATTGGGAACGATCGCCGGCGGCGAGACGGCGAGGTTGGTAGACTCCGAGACGCAATGACGTTCCCGCAGCCGTCCTTCAGTCGTGGGCGAGAAGGGGCTTATGTCACAGAATAAGGAGAGACTATCGTGGATCGTTTGCGGCTATTTCGGCGCTGTTGGACGTGCTGGTCGACCGGGATGCTCGTCACGGCGCTGCTGTTCATTCTGGTCGCAAGTGGCTGCGGGCCTTCGGGTCCCAAGCGGATCCAGGTCCACGGAAAGGTTACCTTCGACGGCAAGCCACCGCCCGGAGGTGGCAGCGTCTACTTTGCCCCCGTCAAGCCGGCTCCGGGCTTTCCGGCACGCGGCGGCTATGGCGTCTTCGCAAAAGGCAACGGTGCGTTTGTGGTCGGGTCGGTCAAGCCGGACGACGGCCTGATGCCGGGCACGTATCGCGTGACGATGGAGTGCTGGCAGCGTCCACCCCGCGATGACGGTACGCCGGGCAAGAGCTTCATCCCCAGGGGCTACGTTCCGCCCGAGTTGAAGGTCACGCTGGACGGCCCCAACCCAGTCAAGCCGGAATACAACGTCCCGCCTGCCAAGGCGTCTCATTAGAGGACATTTCAAAACCGGTGCTCTGATTGTTGTCATTCTGAGCGCAGCGAAGAATCTCGGCTTTCGCGGAGGGGAGATCCTTCGCTTCGCTCAGGATGACCGTTTTGAAATGCCCTCTAGCAAGAGGCATATTGAGTACCGGGGCTGGCGCCACGTTCAGCTGAAGTTCGTGTCTTCCTATAGAGTTTCGAGGTACCCATGAATAGGCTTCTCTTATCCGTTGTGGTGTGTGCACTGGTGACGGCGTCGGCCGTTTGGGCGGAGCCGCCGACCATCGAGCCCGGCTCCTGGACGCTGGCAGTGCTACCCGATACGCAGCGATTGGCCAGATTATACCCGGAGATCTTTGACGCCGAGACCCAATTCCTCGTGGACTACGAAGATGATTTGAACTTGGCGTTCGTGCTGCATGAAGGGGACATTGTGGATAACAGTGATGAGCCGTTCCAATGGGTCAACGCCTCGAATTCGATGAAGACTCTCGACGATGCGGGCATCAGCTATACCGTCGTACCTGGGAATCACGATACCCAGACAGGCGGCGGCGTGCGTTTTTCTCCAATGCAGGACTACTTCCCCGAGTCACGGTTGGCCGCCCGGTCGACGTTCGGCGGGATCTATGACGATCCGGACGAACAGAGCACCACCGAAAACAGCTATTCCACTTTCAGCGCCGGCGGCACCGACTGGCTCGTTCTGGGCCTCGAATGGGGCCCGCGCGACGGGGTTGTCGCCTGGGCCGACTCGCTGCTGAAGGCCTACCCGAATCACCAGGCGATGATCGTCACCCACGCCTACGTGTATTCCGACGGCACGCGTTACGATTGGGCCACCAAGGGCGACTCCCAGAGATGGAACCCTCATGACCTGGGCGTGGGCGGACTTCCCGATCCGCCCAACGACGGCGAGGAGATCTGGCAGCATCTCAAAGACAACGCGAACCTGAAGTTCGTCTTCAACGGGCACGTCATCTACGACGGGGCCGGCTACCTGGCCAGCGTAGCCGACAACGGGAACGTCGTCCACCAAATGCTGGCGAACTACCAGGGCCAAGGCGAGGACGGCAACACCGGCAACATACGGCTCTTGGAGTTCCTGGCCGA
Organism: uncultured Planctomycetaceae bacterium; assembly: GCA_964637625.1. Classification (GTDB taxonomy): domain Bacteria; phylum Planctomycetota; class Planctomycetia; order Pirellulales; family Thermoguttaceae; genus UBA11386. Next base: position 958 of record CAZWWC010000411.1, on the reverse strand, counting down.
CGGAGAAACGGTCCACGTGCGTACGTACTCGCCCTACTACGATGTGTCTAACACGAGGGCGGATCAAGACTTTTTCCTCTCGCTCTCGTCGGTGCCGATCGAAGTGGGGAAGTGCCATGCCACCGGCGGAAACGTCGTGGTCACCGGACCGGCGCGTCCCGAGACGAACACGGTCGAGGGCATCTCGGTGCCCCAGTCGGGCACTCCCGTCGTCTGGATGCTGGAAGCCAACCGCGGCGACTACGAGCCCGCCGTGGGCGGTGAAGGAGTCAAGTACGAAAACGGGATTCTCCTGGCCAGCGTCACGCAGAACATGCGCGACGGGCTGCGCGCCACCGTCGAGGCGGGCCGCAACAGCTTTGCGGACTGCATGATGGCCCTCTCGCTCACCCAGGCCGGCGACGGGCAAGAAGTGAACTTCAACACCTCGGTCGCCTGGTTCCAGTTCGCCGGAGGCTGGCAGGGCGCCCACGTCGACGCCGACGGCACGATTGCCGTGGCCAACGGCGTGACGCCGGGCATGCTCACCAAGACCGGCACCGGCCGTTACACGCTCGACTTGAGCGTCAACTCCCGCTACGACGGCTTGTTGTTCGCCATCGGTAACAAGAACAGCAACAACATTGTCCCGACGGGCGTGTTGGCCGACGGCAGCGGCTGGGACCTCCGCGTCCAGTCGAACGTCGCGAATTTCTCGGAAACCGGTACCGACGCGGAGTTCAGCTTCCTCTACCTGTCGCTGGATACGACAAACCTCATCGGCGGCCGTTACGACGGGTACTCGAACACCCACTGGGCCTCGGCCGGCGACTTCGCCATGCGAAGGTTGGATATCGGCCAGTACCAGCTAACCATCGACGGCGAGACGCCCGAGACGGGCATGCTGATCCTTACCGTCTCGATGGAAAGAACCTCCAGCAGCATCACCGCGCCGGACGACAACTTCCTGACCTATGAG
>CAZWWC010000410.1:0-3979 GCA_964637625.1 uncultured Planctomycetaceae bacterium | reverse complement strand
CCGATGATCGCGATGACCACCAGAAGCTCAACCAAGGTAAAACCCGAATAACGTGCTCGGCGAGTCATCTCTGATAGACGCCCTTTCGCCCGGATTATTCACCGACGCGTGCCATCCCGGCGCGCCGGGACCGCATGGCAAGCAGTGTAAAGGTGCTGTGGACAGCACTGCTTGTTCCAAGCAGTGGCACACTGCGACACCCCTGCCAAGAAACGTTGAATTACGGAAGTTATTTCTTTACGCGTTCTTAGCTTCGTCGCCGGACACAGAGTGCGAGCGCCGAAGTGAACAACAATACCAACGCCGAGGGCTCGGGCACCGCCGTGCCTTCGCTTTCGTTGTGATCGCCCCAATTGGCTGCCATGATCGCCGCGTCGAGCGCATCGACCACGTTGTCGTTGTTGAAGTTGCCGACGGCGTAGTCGTATGGGGCGGCAGCGGACCCCCAGTTTTCGGCCAACTTCGTGGCATCCGTTTCGTTGACGAAACCGTCGTTGTTCGTGTCGCCGGGAATCGGCGGTGGAGTAATGCCCTCGGTATAAAACCGGACCTCGGCAAGACCGCGTAATTCGTAGGTTCCATCAGGGCCATAGGCGCTATGTTGCGTCATGCGAACGTCAGTCGCGGTGACACCCCCGAAATCAACCGACGTCTGATAGTCGTACATCCGGTAGGTGGTGTCGTTGGGTTCATCGGGCGCTTTGGCGAACGTGTGCGTGCCTGGATCGTCGCCGTTCGTGTCGTCCAGCGTTTCCCAGGTACTGCCGCCGTCGTCCGAATATTCCAACGTCACTTCCTTCGTGCCGCGATAATTGTAAGAGACGGCCGTGCTGGCAAAGCTGTAATTCCAAACGAGCATTTCCTCCAGCGTATACGTACCGCCCAGGTCGAAATCAACGTACGGATCCGGATCCAGCGAATACACGGGCTGGGAGAAGTAGTTGCCCGCGGTGGAGATGGACTTGGCGTTGCGATTCCCCACGCCCGCGCCGCCTTGGTCGGTCATTCCCGTGTTGTTGACCATGTTTTCCGGCTCCGCGAAGCAATTATCTGTGTAGCCGTGCGAGGCAACCGCGGTCACATCGCCGATAAAACCCTCGTAGCCATCGACGGTGGCGCGGACGCGCAACTCGGTCATCCTCAGGTCATCGTCAATGGTATCATTACCAAGCCCATCGAGGACATTAATCGTATCCCGAACCCGAATATATCGCACACCAGTCCAATTAAGGTCGGGTCTCCAAAACTGTACATTACCCGCCTGCAAAGTGGCGGCGGGGATTTCGATCGAGTAGTCGTCGCAAGCCGTCGTGTCACCGGCTTCGAGATAGCAGCCCGTCAAATAGGGCTCCCAGGTGTAGACGCCGGGTTGGAATTTGGCCGGAAACAACTGAACCTTGGTGACGTCCATGGTGACGCCTTCTGCCCCGGTCAGATCGATCCGCATCGTGCCGTCGACGTTGCGATTGACGTACACAGATTGTTCGGGACTGTTATACCAAATGTCGTCGTTGAGTATGGGGGCAAAATCAGGCCACGTTTGAGGGTAGTGGCTCGTGGGCTTATAATAGGTGCAGTTGACCGGGTGGTTGTAGATCGGTTTCAGGTAGGCGACGTTCGTGTCGACCTGTTCGACTAATTGTGCCCGCACCACCCCGGTCCAGGCCATGCACACCATAACCGTGACGGCTACGATCGGCGCGATGGCTTTCCATCTCGCACACATCATTGTATGGGTCCTCCAAAAAAGAAACACGACTCATTAGAAACCGTGAGTCAGGACAAAAACGAGCAATTCACACACCCTTCTCCCCGACGGTTCCCGCAAGCTTCTCGCCCGTGCCGAAGGTATTCCTCTTGTTTATGCCCCCGCTCCTCGCTGTGCCGGCCCACGCACGTAATCGCTTTCCCCCTCCTATTCTATCCAGGAACGTGTTTTGAAATTCTCCCCTCTCCCTCTGGGAGAGGGGCTGGGGGTGAGGGCAGACACACACACCACCGTAGGAAACGCGTTGCGTTTCCACGTCAACCGCCCTCACCCTAACCCTCTCCCAAAGGGAGAGGGGACGATTCTGTAACCCTCTCCCAAAGGGAGAGGGGACGATCTAAACACGCTCTAACGGCGATACCGGCCGACGAGGCACAGCAGGCCCAGCGCGATCAGGCCAGCCAAGGTGGTCGGTTCGGGCACTTCATAGAACCGAACCTCCGCGAGGCCTCGGAGCCCCCCCCCATAGTCGCTCAGTTGCGTCATGCGAACGTGAGTCGCGGTGACACCCCCGAAATCGACCGCCGTCTGGTAGTCATACATTCGGTAGAGGGTGTCGTTAGGTTCTTCGGGTACTACGGCGAACGTGTGGGTGCCCGGATCGTCGCCGTTCGTGTTGGCCAGGGTGGTCCAGGTAGTGCCGCCGTTGTCCGAATATTCCAGCGTCACTTCCTTCGTGCCACGATTGTTATTAGACCCGGTCAAGGTGGCCCAGCTGTAATTCCAAACGAGCATTTCATCCAGCGCATGCTCGCCATGCAGATCGAAGACAAGGACGGGGTCACCCGAGGCCGGATTGCAAAAGTAGTTGCCCGCGGTGGAGATGGACTTCGCCGTGGGATCACCGACGCCCGCGCCGCCTTGGTCGGTCATCCCCGCGTTGTTGACCATGCTTTCCGGCTCCGCGAAGAGATTATCCTCGTAGGACTTAGCGGGATCATACCCCACGGTCACGTTGCCGATAAAAGTCTCGTAACCGGGGACGCTGGCGCGGACGCGCATCTCGGTCATCGTCAGGTCGTCGTCACCGCCATTATCAACGTCATCCCGGACCCTGATATATCGAACACCGGTCCAGTCGACGCTGGTTTTCCAACGAAGCGCACCAGCCGACTCCAATGTGGCGGCGGGGATTTCGATCGAGTAGGCGTCGCAAGCGGTCGTGGGACCGGCTTCGATAAAGCAGTCCTGCAAATAGGGAGCCCAGTTGGCGGCTGTGCATTTGGGTGCAACTATGTGAACCGAGTTGATATTCGTCGTGACGCCTTCTTCCCCTGTCAGATCAATCCGCATTATGGCGTCGACGTTGCGATTGACGTACAGAAAGTTCGCGGGAGAGTCGTTGTAGAAAATGTCGTCCACCAATACGGGTTCCCACGAGCTGTAATGGGTCGGAGGCTTAAAGTAGGTGGCGCCGTAAGGGTGGTTGTAGACCGTCTTCATGTAGGCGACGTTCGTTTCGACCATTTCCGCCCGCACCACCCCGGTCCAGGCCATGCACACCATGAGTGCGATACCCAGGGTGAATACTAAATGCTTCCACTTCATAGTTGTGTCCTCCAAAAAAGTGAGTAAAACCAGTTGAAAACAGATGACTCTTCTCCCCTTCTTGCCACTTCTTCTGCCTTCCAACATGGATTGCAAGCGTTGTTCGAGCGAGTCTCCTTTTTCTAGCGAGAAAGCTGAGTTGTGAATAATGAACGCAACAAGTATTTACTCCATTCCATCCGGTCCACTAGTTATGGCCGGTTTGCTCCATCGTGCTACTTCTCTGCTGCGGCCTGTCTTTCGTGATCCTTACCTTTTCACCGCTGGCGTGGCCTTGCCGCCCTCCAGGACGTACCGGCAATTGACCACCTTTTCCACCAGATCGAGCGGCAGGTAGAAATAGGCGCTGGCCGCCTCGAACCCGATACACGAGTTCTGTTTGGTCAGCACGTACATCTCGCGTGCCAGGGCGATTTCGTCCTTGACGACGCGGTCGATCGCCGCCCGCTGTTGCCGACGCGCCGCCGGCGACAATTTTCCCTTGGCCAAGGCATTTCGGGCGATAATGAACCGCGCCTGATTGGCAGCGCTGGCAAAGTGGAGCCGCGCGGCCCGGGCGAAGCAAAGTTGCTCCTCGGCCCGGGCCTTTCGATCCCTTGGCGTCCTGGCCACAGCCTCTTCCAACGCCTCGATTCCCTCGGCCCAGCCGGTTGCCACCTTCTC
>CAZWWC010000409.1:0-3987 GCA_964637625.1 uncultured Planctomycetaceae bacterium | reverse complement strand
AGGATGACCTGCTGAGGTGTCAGCCAGCCAAACTTGGAACTACTGAAACTCCAAAATCCCTACAGTTGGATGCCCGAAAAACACATGAACGCCAAGGCGATCAGCCCGACCGAGATGAACGTGATGCCCAGGCCGCGCAGGCCGGCGGGGCAATTGCTGTATTTCATTTTTTCGCGCACCGCGGCCAGGGCCATGATGGCCAGGGCCCAGCCGACGCCCGAGCCGAAACCGTAGACCACGCTTTCGCCGAAGTCGTAATCCCGCTCGACCATGAACAACGAGCCGGCCAGGATCGCGCAGTTGACCGTGATCAACGGCAGGAAGATGCCCAGGGCGTTGTAGAGCTTTGGGAAATACTTGTCCAGGGTCATTTCGAGGATTTGGACCATCGCGGCGATGACGCCGATGTAGCTGACCAGCCCGAGGAAGCTCAGGTCGGACTTCGACCAGCCGATCCAACCGAGGGCGCCTTCTTTGAGCACGTAAGTATAGAGCAGGTTGTTGACCGGCACGGTGATCGTCTGAACCACGATGACCGCGATGCCCAGGCCGGTGGCCGTCTCGACCCTTTTCGAGACGGCCAGGAAGGTGCACATGCCCAGGAAGAACGCCAGGGCCAGGTTCTCGACGAAGATCGACTGGATCAACAGGCTCAGGTAGTGTTCGACCATGTCAGTTTTCCTCCTCGACCAGCTCGGGCTTGAGCGACCGGGTTATCCAGATGATAAAGCCGATGATGAAGAACGCACCGGGTGCGAGCACCAACAGGCCGTTGGCCGGATACCAGCCGCCGTCGGTCACCAGCGGCAGGATTTCGTAGCCGAGCAACTTGCCCGAGCCGAACAGCTCGCGGATCACCGCCACGGTCAACAGGATGAAGCTGTATCCCAGGCCGTTACCCAAGCCGTCGACAATGCTCAGCCAGGGGCCGTTTTTCAGTGCGAAGGCCTCGGCCCGGCCCATAATGATGCAGTTGGTGATGATCAGGCCGACGAAGACGGACAGTTGTTTGCTGATGCCGTAGGCGTAGGCCTTGAGCACCTGGTCGACGAAAATGACCAGGGCGGCGATGATCGTCATTTCGACGATCATGCGGATGCTCGACGGGGTGATGTTGCGGATCAGGCTGACCGCCAGGTTGGAGAGGATCAATACGAAGATCACCGCGAAGCACATGGTGACGGCCGTTTCGAGCTTGGTCGTGATGGCCAGCGCCGAGCAGATGCCCAACATCTGTACGGTGATGGGGTTCTCGCCGATAATCGGATTCAGCAAGACCTTTCTTGCGCTCATCTATCGGTCCTCCTTCTTCTGTCGCAGTTTTTCCAACGCCGGTCCGTATCCTTGGTCGCCCAGCCAATAGTGAACCAGGTTGCGCACGCCCCGGCCGGTGATCGTCGCGCCCGAGATGCCGTCGACCCGATATTGAGGGTCGCCTTTGCCCATGCCTTCCTTGACCACCTCGATGCGGAGTTGCCCGTCTTCGTCGAAGGCCTTCTTGCCGACCCACTTGCGTTTCCACCGTCGGTTGTCGATTTCGGCTCCGAGGCCGGGCGTTTCGCCGTGTTCGTAGAACGCGAGGCTCTGGATCGTTTGGCCGTCGGGCTCCAGCGCCAGGAAACCATACATCGTCGACCAGAGCCCCTTGCCGTGGACCGGCAGGATGATTCGTTTCAGTCGGCCGTCCTCGCGGTACAGGTGGATCAACCGGCGGTCTGCCCGGCGTTTGATCTTCGCGAGGTCCGCCTTGTCGGAAATCGCCTGGCTTAACTTGGGATTCTTCGCGTCCTTGCGGTGGTCGATCGAGCCCGGGTCAACGTCGGAGAGAAACTCGCCGGAGCGCATGTCGACCACGTGCGTCTCGATGATCCGCTCGAAGAGCTCCTCGAGCTGCTGGTTGGTGATGTCGAGCTGCTCCTCGGAGCGCCCGGCCGCGGCGAGGATATTCTTGTTGATGTCGATGCGCTTGTTTCTTTCCTGACGCTCTTTCAGGAGGACGGCCGCCGAGGAGACGACAACGGAGCAGACGACGCACACGCCGATGGCGACTGCCAGGGTTTGGCCGATCGTCTCACGATGCATGGCGGAGACTCCTTCTACGAATGTTGGCCCGAACGACGTAATAATCGATCAGCGGGGCGAAGACGTTGCCCAGCAGGATGGCCAGCATGACTCCCTCAGGGAAACCGGTGTTGATGACGCGCACCAGGATGATCAGCACCCCGATCAATGCGCCGTAAATCCATTGCCCCAGCGGCGTAATCGACGCGCTGACCGGATCGGTGGCCATGAAGATCGTGCCGAAGGCGAAGCCGCCGAGGACCAGGTGCCAATGGGGTGACATACTGAAAGCCGGATTGGACGTGTTGCCGGCCAGGTGAACCGAGTAGAACACCGTGGCTGTCGCCAAGAAACCGAGCAACATGCTCAGCATGATCCGCCACTTCGCCACGCGACAAACCAGGAGGATGGCGGCGCCGATAAGGCAGGCCAGCACCGACGTTTCGCCCATCGAGCCTGGGATGGTGCCCAAGAAGGCTTCCGACCAGGTGACGTTCAGATCATGCACGGCCTTCATGCCGCCTTCGGCCACTGCGCCAAGCGGCGTGGCACCGGTGAAGCCGTCGACCAGAGGCTTGGTGGCTGCCTTCCAGTTCACGGCGGTCCAGACTTTGCTGCCGCAGATATCGCTTGGATAGGCAAAGAACAGAAACGCCCGGGCCGTCAGCGCCGGGTTGAGGAAGTTGCGGCCCGTGCCGCCGAAAATCTCCTTGCCCACGACCACGCCGAACGTAATGCCGGCCGCCACCTGCCAGAGCGGAATCGTTGGCGGCAAGGTCAACGGGAACAGAATGCCGGTGACAAAGAATCCTTCGTTCACCTCGTGGCGCCGGACGGTCGAGAAGAGCACTTCCCAGCAGCCGCCGACAATCATGCAGACGATGTACACCGGCAGGAAATAGACCGCCCCGTGGATGAAGCAAGCGGCGACGTTGCCCGGGTCGTAGCCCACGCCGAGCGCGTCGAGCACCACGCCGTGCCAGCCGGCCGCGGAACTGATACCCATGTCGGTCATGGCTTCGTTGGCTTGCAGGCCCGTGTTGTACATGGCCATCAGCGCGCACGGGGCCACGGCGATCACGACGATCATCATCATCCGTTTGAAATCGATGGCATCGCGGACCTGGCACGTGCCGGTCGTCGGCTTCAGCGGCGTGTAGAAGAACGAGTCAGTGACCTCGTAGAGCGGATAGAGCTTTTCGAGCTTGCCACCCTTTTCAAACCAGGGCTCGATCCGGTCGAGGATGTTGCGTAGCAGCCGCATTACCCTTCCTTTTCAATCACGGTGAGATTCTTGCGTAGCATGGCTCCATAGTCGCCTTTGCCCGGGCAAACAAACGTGCACAGCGCCAGATCTTCTTCGTCCAGTTCCAGGCAGCCCAGCGCCTCGGCCTGTTCCAGATCGTCGCTGGCCAATGCCTTCAGCAGGAAGGTGGGCAGGATGTCCAAGGGCATGACCATTTCGTACATGCCCATCGGCACGATCGCCCGATGGCCGCCGTGCATGGCCGTGGTCATCGCGAACTTCTTGCCTGGCAACAACTTCGAGGCAACCACGTTCAACAGCGAAAACCGATCGAAGCCGGGCCAGATCCAGCCGAACAACTCCCGCTTGGACGGCTCGGCCAAGACCGAGATCTGCAAGTGGTAACGGCCCAGGTAGTCCGTCGGCTTCTGCGACTTTCGACCGTCGAGCAACGAACCGGAGACCACGCGCACTTCGTCAGCTCCATTCTTGTGGGTGCCACGGGCATCCTGCCCGTGCTGTTGTCCCGGGAGCACTGGCGAGACGCCAGTGGCACCCGGTGTGACGCCGACCAACTGCCCGTCGGTCAGTTGCGTCAGATTCGCGCCGAGCCGCGTGCGGACCAACCGGGGATCGGCCACGCCGGGTCCGGCCAGCGAGACGACCCGCTCGAAGTCGGG
>CAZWWC010000408.1:0-4008 GCA_964637625.1 uncultured Planctomycetaceae bacterium | reverse complement strand
TTCGAGCCGGTAAAAAAGACGCCGCACGGAAGCGGTTCGAACAGATCGTGGCCCAGTATCCGGATACCCAGTGGGCACGCAAGTCGAAGGGCTACCTCGACGAGATGAAGTAGTCTGCATTTCTCAGGCCATCCGGGAATTCAAGACGTTGAAATGCGAGGTTTTTGGGGAGGGCGAGTCCCGGCGCGCCGGGACGCGAATCGGCAGCGAAAGTGCTCCTGCCGAGCCGCGACCGTGAGGGAGCGGTCTAATCAGCGTGCCGAGCGTAACGGTGTCGGGGAATCGGAGTCGGGAATACACGAGGTTTTCACGATTCGGGTGCCACTGCTTGGCTTTGGCGCGCTAGGCGGAAGGTGAATGCTACCGCCGGGCGGCCTCTGGCGGATACCGGCCAGACCGCTCCCTCACGGTCGCGGCTTGGTTTCTTGGCCAACTTGAATTTCCGGACACCCCCACCCATCTGTGAATATGGGCGAGTTGGGGTGTCTCGGGATACTCCATCATGTGTTCCGATCATGAAGTTTCGCAAAAGTTTGCCGATTACGGTGCCGATAACGACTCTGCCGATTGCCTAGAGTATAGGCCCGTGCGGTCTGCGCGTGCCTGGGCTGGCCAGGGGGGAACAGTCCGATCCCGATCTGACGCGATCCAGTGGAATTGCGCAAGCGACGCAGCCGAGCGATCGCGACAGCCAGACGTGACAGGAATGTAAACCCATGAGTCGGCCATCCCCCTGCCTCAGAATCTTCTTGTGTCTCGCGTTGGTCGTAGCCACCGGGTGTACGCCACAGCAGCCCTTCTATTTCAACGACGACGGCGATCTGTCCCACTACAAGGGAATCGCCACGGAGTTGGAAGTCGCCGACGTCGACCTCCGGCCCTTGGAGGAAGTCTGTGAAGCCTCGGCGCCGCTGTCGCTGTCCAACGCCGAGGCGAAAGAGATTTGGAACTTGACTCTCGAAGAGGCGGTCCGCGACGCGTTGGCCAACAGCAAGGTCATGCGCCAGCTTGGCGTTTCGTTGGCCGCGTCCGATTCACTCACTCGGGCGGCCGACGCGGTTTCGAGCGTTTACGACCCGGCCCGGGTCGAAACCAATCCGCGCTTCGGTACCGAGGCGGCCCTTTCGGCGTTCGACGCCCAGTTCGCCACGAGCATGTTCTGGGAGAAGGTCGACCGGCCGTTGAACGTGAATACCACCAGCCAGTTCTTCATGGCGCCGGTCAGCAGGCAAGACCTGGGCACGTTCCAGTCGCAGTTGTCCAAGACCAACGCCACCGGCGGCTGGACCGCGATCGGCTACAACGTGTACTACGACCAGAGCAACAGCCCGACGCGTCAGTGGCGCAGCGACTGGAACGTCGACGTGACGGCCGAACTGCGCCAGCCGTTGCTCCAAGGCGCCGGGGTGCAGTTCAACCGGATTGCCGGCCCGGGCGCCATTCCCGGCTTTAACAACGGCGTGATCATTGCCCGAATCCAGACCGACATCGCCCTGGCCGACTTCGAGAACAGCGTGCGCTCGTTTGTCCGCGAAGTGGAACAGGCCTATTGGAGTCTCTATCTTGCCTATCGTGAGTTGGACGCGGTGGTGGCCGGGCGCGACAGCGCTTTGAGAATCTGGCGGAAGACCGACAGCCTCAAGAAGGTAGGTGCCGCCGGCGGCGAGGCTGCCGAAGAGGCCCAAGCGCGCGAGCAATACTGGCTCTTCATGGCTCAGGTGGAACAGCGTCTGAGCGACGTCTTCGCGGCCGAAGCCCAGTTGCGATACATGATGGGCCTGGCCGTGGCCGACGGCCGGCAGATCCGGCCGGCCGACGAGCCCACCACCGCCAAGGTGAGCTTCGATTGGCGCGAGGCCATGTGCGAGGCGCTGGTGCGCAACGTCGATCTGCGTCGCCAGAAGTGGCGAGTCAAGGAACGCGAACTCGAACTGATCTCCGCCAAGAACTACTTGCTCCCGCGGCTGGACGCGGTCGGGCAATATCGCTGGCGTGGTCTGGGTGACGATTACTGGGATACCACCCGCACGGCAGGCGAGTTCGACACGGCCATGCAGAACCTCACCGGCGGCGATTTCCAGGACTGGCAGTTCGGCCTGGAATTCAGTCTCCCCATCGGCTTTCGCAAGCAATTGTCCGGCGTTCGCCATGCCCAGTTGAACCTCGCCCGAGAACGATCCCTGCTCCGCGAACAAGAGCTGGAGGTTTCACACCAATTGGGCGACGCGATCCGCGACATCGAACTCGGCACCAAGTTGATACGCACGAACTACGAGTATTACGCGGCGGCCAGGTATGAGGTCGCCGCCGTGCAAGCCGCCTATGACGAAGGTGTCAAGAGCGCCACCCAAGGCGGCGCGAGCATCCTCAATGTCCTCCTGGAAGCCCAACGCCGGGCGGCCGAGGCCGAAATCGCCTACTATCGCTCTCTGGTCAGGTACAATCTCGCCATCGTCGACGTCCACTACCGCAAGGGCTCCTTGCTCGAATATAATGGAGTCTGGCTGGCCGAAGGACCTTGGGTCGAGAAGGCCTACTTCGACGCTCGCCGTCGAGCCCAGGCTCGCGACGCCGGTCGGTACCTGGACTACGGCTTCACCCGGCCCAAGGTCATCAGCCAAGGCCCTTACGATCAGCACCCGGGCCAAGGGGTCCCGATGGAGCAGATCGAGGGATTGCCGCTGGAACAAATGGAGCCCGAGGAGATCCTCACGCCCATTCCGGAAGGGCAGGTCGTGCCGACGAGTTCCGACGCGGCTTTGGAGCTGGGCCGGTCGGAAGCGGCCGCGCCGAAACGGAGCAAGCTCTCCCAGGCGGCGCCGGGCGGCAAGAGCGTGACGGGCCCGACGGCCAATACGACGGCCAAGAAGGCCTCGGCCATTGCGACCGTCGGCCCAGCCGGCGGCCAGGTGCAACGGGCCGGCTACCACGCCGAGCCGGCTCCGCCGGCCGACGCAGCGAAGGAAGCTGCGCGACACGAGACCGCGCCGGCGACAACGAAGTGGAGGCGGATGACACGCGCGAGCACGGATGCCCAGACAACGAGGACGACCTCGTATGAAGCCCACTCGCATCCAACGTCTGCTCAAAGTGCTCGCTCTGCTTCAGGCTGGCAGGGGATGTAACGCAAAGCGTCTGGCCGAAGAGTGCGGCGTCAGCCGGCGAACCGTCTTTCGCGATCTGGAAGTGCTCCGCGAGTCGGGTCTGGCGATCGTCTACGACGAGCTCGAGCAACACTATCGCCTGCCCGGCACCCAATTCCTGCCGCCGTTCAACTTCACGCCCGAGGAGGCCATCTCGCTCATTCTGCTTTGCCACGAGATGGGTGGCCGCTCACGGCTGCCGTTTCTCGCCGCCGCCCAAAGCGCGTCGCTCAAGCTGGAAAGCGCGCTGCCGACCCGGCTCCGCGAGCAGGTGCACGCCACGGTCGACAACGTCCAGATCAAGATACCGCCCAGCAATCCGCTTTCCGGCCAGCAGCCGGTCTACGATCACCTGGTCGAAGCCATCCGCGGCCGCCGATGCGTCCGCATCCGTTACGTCGCGCCGACCGAAGAAGGCGAGTTCAGCACCAAGCTCAGCCCTTATCGGCTGCTGTTCAGCCGGCGGAGCTGGTACGTGATCGGCCGCAGCTCGCTCCATCGCGGCGTGCGAACGTTCAACGTCGGGCGGATTCTCAACCTGGAGCCGCTCGACGACGCGCTGGCGATCCCTCGCGGCTTCTCGATCGACCGTTACCTCCGCAACGCGTGGCACTTGATCCCCGAGCCGGGACCCGACCAGGACGTCGTCGTCCGCTTCAGCAAAATGGTGGCCAAGAACGTGGCTGAAGTGAACTGGCACAAGCGCCAGCGGCTGGAGTTCAACCCCGACGGCACGCTCGATTTCCACGTGACCGTTTCGGGGCTGAAGGAGATTTCATGGTGGATTCTCGGCTACGGCGACCAGGCCGAGGTGATCCGCCCACCCGAGCTCCGCCGCATCGTCGCCGGCCACGCCAAACACATG
>CAZWWC010000407.1:0-4018 GCA_964637625.1 uncultured Planctomycetaceae bacterium | reverse complement strand
GAAGGGCGTGTTTCCCCGGCGACCACGCCCTTCGTTCCTCAGGGCGTGCCACCCATGGCAGGCGTGCCAGCCATGGCAGATGTATGCGCAACTTGGCGTGACACGGCTTCCAAACCAAAAAACGGCCCGACCATCATAGTCGGACCAACGATCTGGCGCAACATCGGATTCGCCCTCTTCCCGGTGTTTCGGCGTTTCGCCCGACGCTCAACCGCTGCGGAACGTCCGGCACGCACGGTCGACACGTCCGAAACAGCCTTCGCCGCCGCAATTGTCTTCCTGCATCCCCCAGACCCGCCAGTTTTAACTGGCTTGGGTCGGAGAAGATCCTTCGGGCGAAGCGTATGTGCTGGTTCTCTGGGGCACCGCTCCGCTATGCCCCAGCCACCCCTCTTGAAGCTTCTCTCCAGAGCAAGTCGGATTGACCCGCAGGGGACCCCTCGGTACCCTGCCGTCCCGTAACCGTCCCCACTTCAACCGGATACTGAAGGGGACAGCCCCATCTTTGCTCCGGCTTCGCCTGCGCAAAAACCGGGACAGTCCCCTGGCATACCGCTCTTGCGATGCAGCGTAAGCACCATATCCTGGCACTCGTCGGCCTGCTCTGCCTCGCCGGTCTCGTCCAGACCGTGGTGATCACCCGCTCCACCGTCCCGAGTCTCGACGCCGTGCGCTTTGCCAAGGCAGCGCAAGCCGTCCAGCAGCAAGGTCTGCTTGCCGGGCTGCGCTGCGGGCGGGAACAACCGCTGTTTCCGATTTGGGTCGCCGCGGTCCACAGAACCATTTTCCGACTGACCGGCGAGTCTGCCTTTCTTTGGGCCACCAGTGTCCAACTGGCGGCGGCCGCCGCGTTGGTATTGACCGTAATACCCCTATACTTCTTGCTGCTACGCCTCTTTAATCCCAGGATCGTGATCGTCGGATCGATCCTCTTCTGCATCCTGCCCGAGGTGAGCCGACTGGGTGCCGATGGAATCAGCGACAGTACACACTTGCTGTTTTTCACCGCCGCGCTTTGGATGGTCGTCGAGTACTGGCAAGTGGGTAGCACCGATGATTCTGCGAAGTGGGCGTTGCGACCTGATAAGCGCCTGGCCGCAGAATCGTCGGTGCCGCGAAGCGGCAAGAGGTATTCGACGTCCCAAGGTAGTTCTCCTGTTGCCTTCGGCAACACCGACGATTTTCCGAACAAGCCTCACCCGTCGCAACGTGCACTGCGGAAAACCATCGGTGCCACCCGGGTGGGCATGGCGCCTCAGCACGTCTGGCTTGTCCTGGCCGGATTGCTGAGTGGTCTGGCCTTGCTGGCCCGGGCCGAGGCAATCTTCTTGGCGGTCGCGTTGGCGCTGGCGCTGATCGCCTCGGCCCTCGGCCGCCGATCCAAACAGGCCCTGCTCACCGTTGCAGGGGACGCAGCAGGCTATGCACTGGGTCTGGTGCTCGTGCTGGGGCCCTACGTGATGCTTGCCGGTGCCGGTACACCGCAGGCCGCCGTAGCACGAGTATTGGGGGGCGCCCCGGCCGCTGCACCCGGTCCGCTTGAAGAGCATGCCGAGGCGTTTCTTTGGCGGACCGCCGAGGGGCGCCCGTTGCAGTTCGCCGCCAAGGAAGGAAGCATCCGGCAATATGGTTACGCGACCGCGCTATGCCAATATGGCGAGGAGCTGGCCCAGGTGTTCGGCTACTGGGTGGGAGCGTTGGCGCTCTGGGGTCTGTGGCGGTACCGGCGGAACCTGGTACGACCGGCCGACCGCTTCTTGCAGCTCTTCTTTGTCGTGTTCTCCCTGGCGGCCATCCATTTCGTGTCCAAGGAAGGTTACCTCAGCGCCCGGCACCTGCTGCCGTTGTTGGTGGCCGGCATGGGCATCGCCGGCGTGGGCGCCTGGGAAGCAAGCGTCCTGTTGAGCCGTTTAGCGGGCGGGCTTGCCCGCCGTTGCATCAATGGAATTCTCATGTGGAACCAACGGCGGGCAAGCCCGCCCGCTAAACAACATTCTTGCCAACCATCGCAATTTGCCGTTACACAACTGCTCTTCACGTGCGGCACAACGCGACCCCGCGCCGTGGAACCAGGTGCCTGGGCAATCCTGGTGCTGGTTGTCTTGGGATACCTCGCCTCGGCGAGCCGTTCGTTGCATGCCGATCGCCTGCCACACCGCCAGGCCGGCGTGTGGCTTGCCCGGCAGGCCCCCGGCACTGCGGCGGTGCTCGACACGCGAGGCTGGACGGCCCTCTATTCGGCGCAGCCGACCTATCAGTATGACGAGGCCAAGACGGCATTGTGCGATCGCCGCTTAGGGTATGTCGTGGTCCAGCCGCGGGAACTTCGGCACAACAGCGCTCGTGCTCGGACATTGCGCTATTTGCTCGAAACGGCCGGAGAGTGTGTGGTCCGCTTCGGCGCGCAGGCGGCAACTTCCACGGACGAAGCGGCCGTGACCGTCTATCGCTGGCACGCCGAGCGCTTTCGGCTCCCATCGATTCGATCGATGGAAGAACATCCTTCCAGAGCCACGGGCGTTGCCACTAGAGGGGTAGCAACCGGCAAGAGTCCGAATCCACGGCGGGTCGGCTCGATGCGTTTCGTACAGGCCATCTCGGCACAGGAGAAGAAGGTATGTCGATGAAGAACTTGACGGCTCGACTGATCGATTGCGCGGCGGAGTCGTTTCCGATGCGTGGCCCGATCTACGAATTCGGCTTCTTATCGGTTCACGCGGCCAGTCCGCGCTGGCCCGGCAACGATCCCGAGGCTGCCCAGCCCGCAGCGCCCACGCGAATCGACCGGCTTGAGGACCTCGACCGACTGCCCTTTGCCGACGCCACGGCCAGCACGGTCATTTGTGAAAACGCACTCCAGTACGCCTTCGAGCCGCATCGGGCGATTGCGGAAATGACGCGTATTCTGGCTCCCGGCGGGCTGCTTCTGGTCGTCTCGTCGATCCTGGAGCCGACAGCCGGCGGCGGGAGCCGGTATTGGACGCCCAGCCCCAGCGCCATCGGGCGGCTCCTGTCGAGGCTCGACGGCACGCTGATCGGCTGGATCGGTCCCGACGCGGCGCCCCACACGGTCTTCGGCATCGGCTGCAAAGCGCCGCTGGGGTCCCAGTTCGCCCGAGGCGTGCAGCCGTTTCTCGGCCGGCTCGATCGCGTATTAGCCAAGACGGCCTCGCAATGGGGCCCGCTCCAATCGCTCAAGCGGCGCCTCCTCGAGTGGATATGCACGCCGCACCAGCGGCGCGGTTGGCGGGACTACTATCGAGCGCAATACGCCTTGCACCTGCCCATCGACGAGCAATCCAGGCCGGCGCTGTTGGAAAGCTGTTTGCCGCAGGCGAAGACGGGCACCCGTTTGGACCTGGGCGAGTGAGCCGGGGCTTGGGGGCAAGACGCGAGAACCACCATGAAATGTCCAAGCTGCCAATCGCAACTCAGACGCATCTTGTACGAGGGCGCCGCCGTCTTTCGCTGCATGCAGTGCCACGGTTATTTGTTGAGCAAGAAGCGCCTGGAGGGGATCAAGGCCTCGCCGGCCACCAGCATCGAGCAGTTGAAGCAAGAGGTGATCGCCGAGGCCCAGCCCGACACGGAAGGCCCGGTTCGCTGTCCCCGCTGCTTGCGAAAGATGGACAAGCGGTTTATCGAGGAACCGGCCGCTTTGCACATCGACGTTTGTCGGGAGTGTCGCCACGTGTGGCTCGACGGCGGCGAACTGGCCCGACTGCAGTTGAGCCACGAGATGAAGCCCCAGGCCCAGGAAGCACGGCGGTTTCGCCAGCGGCTCCGAACGATGACGGCCAAGGAAAGGGCCGAGTACGAAGAGAATCTCAGGAACCTGCCCGACGCGGAGAAACCACTCCCGCTCCTCCTGGAGATGCTCTTCGGACGCCGAGGCGATCGGCTCTGGTAGGCCACGGGAGGGTGGCTGGGGCATAGCGCAGCGGTGCCCCAGTCTGGGTCGGCCTGGGGCACCGCTGCGCTATGCCCCAGATAGGGATGAAAGCCTGTTGCTCCGAGT
>CAZWWC010000406.1:0-4035 GCA_964637625.1 uncultured Planctomycetaceae bacterium | reverse complement strand
CTGGCCGTCTGGAAGGACGGCCGAGGCTTCAACATCCACGTGCCGACCAAGTGGCTCGACGAGAAGACCCGGTAGCAACGACCGCGTAAACCTTGCCGAAAGCCGGAAGACCATGGCCACGGCGTCATCTTCGCGGCGGAAGCTACCGCCGGTCGTCCGTGCCGTGAATCACAAAATCGTCTGGAAGACGACCTCTGGGAACGTTGGTCAGCGTGAGGATGGAGCCAGGGTCCAGAGCGAATGATCCCGGCGACACCTTCCTCTCTTCGGCGATGCTCTCGTTCGCATGATACGGATCGACGAGTTCCACGTCGGTGAACTCGGCGTCGGCCCATTGCAGCTTGACGTTGCGGTGTGCCGTCGAACGGTTGAGCAGGATCAGCGTCTTTTTGCCCCCGGGACCGACATAGGCCGAGGCCAGCACGTCGGGATCGCTGCTTCGCGCGTCGACGCGAACCATGCCCGCCGGCAGACGGCGACTGAATGCTCCGAACACGCGTAGTTGACGGCTCGACGCCTTGGGCACGAAGCCGTTGGCCGGATCGGGTACGAAGAGAGTCCGCGTCCAGCCGTAGGACGGTTGAACCACGTTGAGCAACGTCCAGCAGTAGCAAATGGCCGTCGCGTCGGCAAGGACCAGGTTCTTGTGATAGAGCTGGCCCATCGACAAGGCCAGGCGGTAGCTTTTCCACTGATAGCCGCTCGAATTGACGCAGATTTCGGTCGACAGAAACGGCTTGCCGGCGGCCAGTTCGTTCCACTGTTGAAGCCACTTGTCGAATCCGTCGGGATTGGGGAAGTAGTTCTGATAGTCGTAGACGTGCGTGGCTACGTAATCGGTCGCGGCCCAGGCTTCGGGCGATCGATGCAACTCTCGCAGCCATGAGATACCGTTGCGCATACGGCTTGCGTCACTCATGTGGATGCGGACCTGCTTGAATCCAGCGTCGTCGAGCCCCTTGCGCAGGGCCAGGGTCATTTCGTACCAAAGGGGCGTCGGCTGGTGCCTTTCGTTTTGAATGCCCAGCACGTCCGGCGGCGCGCCGGTACGCCGCTGCGAGGTTTTGCAATAGGATAACATCGCCTCGACGTACTTCTTCGGATCGACGACGCCACGGTGCAGCTTGCCCGAGGCGTCGCGCCAATCCTGACAAGTCCAAGGAGGCAGTCGCCAGAATTCGAACCAGACCATCCCGCCCAACTTCCGCAGTGTTCGGATGTAGTCGAAGTCGCTGATTTCTCCGTTGGGGAAGTTGTCGCAGTAGTAATGGGGCACGGCATCGGAAAGCCGATCCCAGTTGTCGGCCTTGCGGCTGAGACGCGTGCCGACCGGATACTCGCGTTGGACGAGAAGATTGTACTCGCAGACCCGTTCCCACCAGCGGTGCTTGCCCTTGGGGCTGAGCTGGGCATAGGCGGGGGGCGTGGTGATGCCGCCGAAACCGAGGATCATCTGGTGTGTCTCGGTCGGGTCAACCGTGACACTGCAGGCGACCGGTGCCGGCCAGACGCACCTTCCACGCACGAAACCGTGCTCGCCGGAGCGTACAAGTTGGTGGCGGGTCAGATCGATTTCGCACAACTTGCCGAGCACTTCCCGACCGTTCAGTGCAACGCGAAGATGCAGACGATGATCCATGGTTACCGTGACCGCTCGAAGAGTGCTTTCGTACGGAAAACGGTGGATCTTCGCGATATATTCCGTGTGCCTTGTCGTCGTTGCTCCGGGGATTTGGGACAAGCCCGACGCCCCGTGGAGTCGCTCGGTGACTTCGACTGTCGAGTCGGTGATGCTCACGGTGATGCCGCCGTCGTCGCCGGTAAAGATCCAATGGAGCTTGCTACCGCGCAGTTCCATCTTGTCCAGAACCAACGTGCGCTGAAACAGACCCGGCAGAAACTCGTCAAAATACCACGTCGGTGATCGGAGACCTTTCCCCCAGATGTGCACCTTGTTCTGCTTGGGGTCCAGCACAAAAGCCTTGCTTCGGCCGACTTCGTCCGGAGGCGACCACTCGGGCAGGCGGACCGGCTGGGGCTTGCCCTCGCCGTTCTGGCCGACGCTGCGTGCCTTGACCGGGGGTGGGCGTTTCTTGCTGATGATTCCTGCAATGTCAATCAGGTATAGCTGTCGCCCGTTTCCTGCGTGTGGTGAATCGATGCAGACCTTGGTTCCGTCACGACTGAGTCGTGGATGGGTGTCGCACCGCCACTCGCCTCGATATTCCTTGGGCGAAGGGAAGAACCCCACGGGCACGATGTCTCCACTGGGAACATGGTACAAATAGACAACCTGTTCGCGCCGCGTCCCTAGGGGGTAGGTGTCCGTGATGATCCACTCCTTCCCGCGCAGATACGACTCATGGCCGTTGGTGGCGCGCCAGAGCGTCTTGCTCCGCAGCGACGTGTCATCATTAACCAGAACGTACTTGCGCGCCCAAATGAGAATCGTTTTCGGATCGCGCCACGTGTAATGCGACGATCCCAGGTGGACCAGCCGAAGATCCGTTCCGTCGGCCGCGGCGGTAAACATCCGCGTACCGACACCGCGCCCCCGGTTGAGGAAGAGAAAACGCGATCCGTCGGGACTCCACTGGATGTGGTTGAAATAGTGTCTCGACTTCTCCGGGTGCTTGGTAGGGTAATCCCGGGCGATGTCGGCCAGCGAGAATAGCAGCCGGGTCTCGCCCGTATCGAGGTTCATCTTCCAAAGGCCCGAATCGGCCGGCGCCGCCACGTCGCGATTGGGATCGGGGATACCGACGTAGCCGTAGCCCGGCCGCATTTCGCCCACGCGCGCCACGTCGGTCACTAGCGCCCAACGCCCGTCGGGACTCACGTGATGGATCGGGTGTGGCAGTGTACGGCGCTTGCCCGAGCGGACATCCAACACGCGGCACACGTAGCGGTCTCCGTCGCGATCATTCCACAATACTTCTCGGTCCGAGCCCGGGCGCCACTGCAACATGCACCCCTGTTGCCAGCACCAGGCACTCGACGTGCCGAGTTCGGTCCAACGATTACCATCCTTCAGATCGATCATGCCGATCTTGATGACGTCGTCGGGCCGCGGGCTGCGATGCTCGAAATCGACCTCCATGCACAAGACATAACGATCGGTTGGGTCGAACTGGAACTTGTCGTAATAGCCGAACCAGTGATACTTCGGGCCGCGCGTAATGGCACGAACCGGCGGTAATTCCCCCTCTTTGCTCCGCAATGTATCGAGAAACGAAGCGCGCGCCGCCTCGACCGTCTGGCAGGAGAACCACGGCGCGACAAAACAGAAGACGAGCCACAAGACCCAGTCCGCCGACGGCGGAGTCCGAAATCGTGGATGGTCGATGCGATGGATGTGCATCATGATGATAATGAGCTTCGGGCGATGGGAAGCAAGTCGTTTGGATGGGGACGCCAAACCATTATAGCATTTAGCGATACTTCTGTGGAGTCGTCCCGGTAGCGCGACGGTGATTCGCCCCCATAGGTGACACCGTGTTCAAGTTAGAGTTTCCAGAAATTGAGCCTTTGTTGGCCTCTAGAGCCGATCGTACGTTGCCGAGCAATATCAGCCTCTCCCTTGCAGCGGCCTCACGCTGACCGTCCCACCCGGTTCCGATCCCATTATCGAGCCTTGCATAGCCAATGAACGGAGGGCGACCAACGGAAGCCCGGTTTCAAGGCATTTGGCCATGACCACCGTTCAATGGCAATGCAAACATCAATAAAGTCTCCCACGACGTTTCCAGCAAGTAAACGACGCGGTGTACCCAGAGACAACTCGGCCCGCCGACACTCTTCTTCGATTGCCTTCGATCACCCATTCCGGCATCCCGCTTCACATCGGTTCAATCACCGTGTGGACGGTTGCGGCCGTTACGGGCCCGATGAGTCGTATGTCGACGCGCGTGGGTAGCGTCCCAGCCGTGAAATTCGCCTTTAGCGTAGTCTGCGTTACACTGAACTCGGGCCCGTCGGTGGTGATGGTGATCTTGGCCGATTTGCCCTCCTCGGTCACGCGAAGCGTATCGTCAG
>CAZWWC010000405.1:0-4047 GCA_964637625.1 uncultured Planctomycetaceae bacterium | reverse complement strand
TACAGAGAACATCGGCGGCATGAAATCAAGATGGAAAAGGGATTGCTAACGAAATGACACGAATCCGAGAATTGCGCGATCCGTTCGGCGCTCGCGGCACGTTCGAAACCGGCGCCGGGCCGGCCGGGATCTATCGCTTGACGCGGCTCGAGGACCAAGGCCTCTGCCAGATCGATCGGCTGCCGTTCTCGATCCGCGTCTTGCTCGAATCGGTCCTGCGCAACTGCGACGGCTACCAGGTAACCGAAGAGAACGTCAGGGAGTTGGCCGGCTGGAAGGCCCAGGCGTCGGACCGGCGGGAAGTCCCGCTGAAGCCGGCCCGCGTTCTCCTGCAGGACTTCACCGGCGTGCCGGCCGTGGTCGACCTGGCCGCCATGCGCAGCGCCATGCAACGTCTCGGTGGCGATCCCGGCAGGATCAATCCACTGATTCCGGTCGACCTGGTCATCGACCACTCGGTGCAGGTCGATCATTTCGCTTCGTCGGATGCTTTGGCCCTGAACCGCGACCTGGAGTTCCATCGCAATCGCCAACGATACGAATTCCTGCGCTGGGGCCAGAAGGCGCTGGACAACTTCCGCGTCGTGCCGCCCTCGTTGGGTATCGTTCACCAGGTCAACCTCGAATACCTGGCCAAGTGTGTTTTTCTCCGAGAAGACGCGCTCGGGCCGGTCGCCCTGCCCGACACGTTGGTCGGCACCGACAGCCACACGACCATGATCAACGGCCTGGGCGTGCTCGGTTGGGGTGTGGGCGGCATCGAGGCCGAGGCCGTCATGCTGGGCCAGCCGTTTTACATGCTCGCGCCCGAGGTGGTCGGCTTCGAGATGACCGGCCGGCTTGCGCCGGGCGCCACGGCCACCGATCTGGTGTTGCGCGTTACGGAGATCCTCCGTGGCGAAGGCGTCGTGGGCAAGTTCGTCGAGTTCTTCGGACAGGGCGTCTCAAGCATGACCCTGGCCGACCGGGCGACGGTCGCCAACATGGCGCCCGAGTACGGCGCCACGATGGGCTTTTTCCCGATCGACGCGCAAACCCTTGTCTATTTGCGCCAGACCGGCCGCACCGACGCCGAGGTGGAGTTGGTCGAACGCTATTGCAAAGAGCAACAGCTGTTCCGCACCGACGAGACGCCGGCACCGACTTACACGAAACTGCTGCGGCTCGACCTGAGCACGGTCGAGCCCAGCCTGGCCGGCCCAAAACGTCCCCAGGATCGGATCGCGCTAGGCGACATGCGTAGCGCGTTTGGCCGCTCGCTCCGCGCCGGCGTCGACGAGCGGGGATTCGCGCTTTTGCCCGACCAGATCGAGCAGACCGAGACGATCGAGATCGAGGGCCAGAACGTCACGCTCACTCACGGCGACGTGGTCATTGCGGCGATCACCAGTTGCACGAACACGAGCAATCCGAGCGTGATGATCGCCGCCGGGTTGCTTGCCCAAAAGGCGGTTGAGAAGGGTCTTACGATCAAACCGTCCGTCAAGACGAGCCTGGCGCCCGGGTCGCGCGTGGTGACCGACTATCTCCGCGCGGCCGGTCTGGAGGAATCCCTGAACCGGCTCGGCTTCCACACGGTCGGCTACGGCTGCACGACGTGTATCGGCAACAGTGGACCGTTGCCGGCTCCCGTGGCCGAGGCGGTTGAGCGAGGCAACCTGGTCGTCTGCTCCGTGCTCAGCGGCAACCGCAACTTCGAGGGGCGCGTTCACTCTCAGACCAAGGCGAACTATCTGGCCAGTCCGCCGCTGGTCGTGGCCTACGCCCTGGCCGGCACGATCAACATCGATCTGTCGACCGAACCGCTGGGCACCGGCGCCGACGGCCGGCCGGTCATGCTCGCCGACATCTGGCCTTCGGTCGACGCGGTCGACGCGGCCGCCGCAGCGTCGATCTCGCCGGAGATGTTTCGCAAGGAGTACGCCAGCGTCTTCGACGCGAACGAGACGTGGAATCGAATTCCGGTGCGCGAGGGCGAACTGTATGACTGGGACCCGAACAGTACGTACATTCAAGAGCCTCCGTTCCTGCTCGACCTGCCGGCTTGGCCCGCGTCGGTTCGGCCGATTCGCGGCGCCCGGGCGCTGCTGGCGCTGGGGGATTCGGTCACGACCGACCATATCTCGCCGGCCGGGGCGATCGCCGAGGAGAGCCCGGCGGGCAAGTACCTCCGCTCGCTCGGCGTTGCACCGAGGGACTTCAACAGCTACGGCTCGCGACGCGGCAACGATCAGATCATGACACGCGGCACGTTTGCCAACATCCGCATCCGAAACCAATTGGTCCCCGGCACCGAGGGCGGCTGGACGCGCCACCTGCCCGACGGCCGGACCATGACGGTCTACGACGCCGCAATGAAGTACAAAGAAGAGGACGTGCCGCTGGTGGTGTTGGCCGGGAGCCAGTACGGCGCCGGAAGCAGCCGCGATTGGGCCGCCAAGGGAACTTCGCTGCTGGGCGCCCGTGCCGTGCTGGCCGCCGGCTTCGAGCAGATCCACCGGAGCAACCTGGTGGGCATGGGGGTGCTCCCACTTCAGTTGCCCGAGGGCCAAACGTGGCGGTCGCTGGGGCTGTCGGGCGAAGAAACGTTCGACATTCTCGGCGTCGACGAGAACCTTTCGCCGGGCGGCGCACTCGTGGTTCGTGCCACCGAAGCCGATGGCTCAATCAAGGAGTTCCCGGTCACCGCGAGGATCGACACGCCGGTGGAACTCGACTACTACCGAAACGGCGGAATTCTGCAAACGGTCCTGCGCAAGCTGGCCGGCGACGGCTGAGTTAATGTGACTTTCAGTAGTTCCAAGTTTTATTGAAACTCGGCATTGTCATTCTGATCTCCTTCCCGGCGCGCCGGGATCGAGATCCTTCGCTACGCTCAGGATGACCTGCCGCGGTATCAGCCAGCCAAACTTGGAACTACTGACCCTACTATTGACTGACGATCTGCAGATCGCGTCGATAGAAACAGAGCGTTTCCGCAGGGCTCAGATTGAAGATCGCTCGACCCTCGGTTGTCCAACAGTCGCCGTCAAAACAAAAAATGGCCGTAGCCGACCGCAGCGATCCGGTTGGTGGGGCCATGAGCTTTCCCTTGTGCAGCGGGCCGACGTAGCCGCTCGGCAGGTTGTCCAGCACGGACTTCCTGCCGGCCAGCGTCACCGTGATGGCCACCAGCGCCGCGAGTTGGCCCGTGCGACGATTGCAGACGTAAGTCACCTCGTCGTCGAAATCGCAATCAAGCCACCGTGGGATACCCCGATCATGCGCCGCCTGGGCAAGATCCACGAATTTCGCTTCCAGATGCTCCCGCTGCGGACGAAACAAACGCCGGGCCTCGTCAAGACAAGGCCGCCGACGACGCCGACAGATCGGCTTCCATGCGGCCAGGCTGCCGAAGACCATCAAGACGATTGCAGCGATCAGAATGACTATTGATGTCTGCATGGATAATAAACGGCCACGGTTCGGATCCGGTGTCCCTCCCGTTGCAGATCAGTTCTATCGCGCGGCACGCAAAAAAGCAACTAGCGGTCTGTTCCCTTCCTTGGAACAGGTCATGGCCAGCAGGCCATTGGTGGGATCTTCCGCCGGCGCCCGCTCACCGGGGCCACCATGGTGCGACTGGCATGGCTCCCGGCCCCGTGGTAGCCTGTGCGAAATGGCGATCCTCGGTGCCCACATGTCGATTGCCGGCGAACTGCACAAGGCCGTCGAGCGTGCAAAGGCGGCCGGCTGCCGGTGCGTTCAGTTGTTCACCAAGACTGTCCCGAATCTAAAGAGCCCAATTCCCAGTTGATTTTGTCCCTACGTAGGTGGTAGCTGAATCGACCCTTTCGGTTTGTCTTTCGTGGTTTGGTCGGGTTTGGGCTGGCTGGGTGCCAAGTCTTACCCCAATAGAGTGCGACGAACCGGAACAGTCTACGGAACGATTCCCCACGTTCCCGACACGTCATCTCGGGCCATTCAGCCAGCAGAAGAATAAGGAGAATAAAGGAGACTGTAGCATCATTACTGGGGATTATGCAGCCTTTCGAGTACGAACGGCGT
>CAZWWC010000404.1:0-4050 GCA_964637625.1 uncultured Planctomycetaceae bacterium | reverse complement strand
AGTGAGGTTGGCCGCGTCGAGACAGAGATCCTCAGCGCCCAGCAGAATCTGAGGAAGCTGATGGACCTTTCTGGTCAATGGATCGACAAGGTCCACCAGCGAAGACCGCTGAGGGAGCTGGTCGGTTGATTATGGACAGTTCCGTCAGTGAGACGTATGGCCGGCCGGCAGGAGGCCTCAGCCTACAACGGCCACTTCGGCTGCATGTGCTATCACCCGCTGTTTTTGTTGAATGAGTTCGGCGACCGCCAAACCCCACCGTCCTCCCCCTGGCAGAGGTGTGGAATACGGCTTTCAGGCGAACGAAAATGGCTGCCGGACACGAGAAACCCGTTGGGGCGCTGGACGCAGGGAGGGGGGGCGTGGTAAGATAGGGGTCCGCAAGAGCCTGAATAAGTTTCAGGCTTTTGGTGCAATTGGGGAATGTCGGCTAAGATCACGCTGACGTCTTCTTGGGGAACCGCTTCTCGGGTGACAATCAACGCGTGTTGTACTACTGGCGGTATGTCGGCAATCGCTTCCTGACGACGCTGTCGAACTGTTTTGCCGATCTGAATCTCAATACGGAGTGAGCGATTTGAGATGCATCTGGTGTTATCATCGGAGACTCCTTGGGCAACCGCGTCCAGCAACCTCCCAACCCGTCGACAAGACGCACTCCCAACCCGTCGACAAGACGCAATCGCGCTGGCCGCACAAGCTCTGGCCAAGAACATGGGACACGGGCCTGCTGTATCTGCTGGTCGCCGTACTCCTCATCCCGCTGTGGAGCGTCAGCAACCTGCCAACCCAAGACGGACCCCTGCACCTGGCTAACGCCGTCACCTTAATGCACTACGACGACCCGGGCTGGGAAACGTCGCGCCAGTATTACGAGTTCAACGATCCTGGCTTTCCCACGTGGCTGATCCATCTCTTCCTGGGATGGCTTTCCAGCGTTTTCTCGGCACCGATCGCCGAAAAGATTCTCCTGACGCTCTACGTCGCCGGGCTGCCGCTTGCCTTTTGCTTTGCACTCCGGCCCCTTACCAACACGCCACAGCTGGGCGGGCTGCTGGTGTTGCCGGTGGTTTACAATTACACGTTTCAGATGGGGTTCTACGCGTTTCTGCTGGGCATCGTGTTGTTGTTCGTGCTGCTAGGCATCTGGCTGCGCTGCCAAAAGCGGTTGACAGCCGGCCTGGCAGTCGCCGCGTGCATTGTCTCGTACTTCACGTTTCAACTCCATCCGTTTTCTTGGGTGATGACGGCCTTGGCGCTCGGCTGCATTGAGTTGGTCGACTATTGCAATGTGCTGAGGTCACGGCCGTCGCGGGCCGAGAGGCTGGCCAGCGTCGTGAAGATTTTTGCGAAAAGATGGTGCCTGTACGTGGTAACGATCGTGCCTGCTATGGTCCACACCTGCATATTCTTATCCGTACAAGGCGCCACACCTTCCTTGGTTGCGTCGAAAGTTGCGGAAAAGGCCGGCACGTCGAGCGCTGCGTGGAGTTTCGCGGTAAAAAGGCTAAGCATTCTTGTAGACCGATCGATCGAACTCTTCAGCCTCTCCAGTCTGGTCTCGTTCAGCCGGCTGGAGATGGTGTTTTCGATCGGACTCCTTGTATCGCTTGTCCTGCTGACCTTCCTCTGTGCCGGGGCGACGCGACCCTCGGGCGAAAGCCGACCTCGCGGGCGATTTCTCTTGCTCGCGCTGTTCTATCTTGCGTTTTACCTCGTCACCAAAGACTCGATAGCCGGCGGCGCATTTGTCGCTCCCCGAATTCAGCTCTTGGCGCTGCTTTCGTTTATCGCTTGGGTAGCCTCAAGCGTGGGACTTGCGCAATACCGGGTATTGGTGAGTTGCCTGTCGGCGCTCATCGTCGTTCCCTCGGCAGCCTACTACACGCTGACCTATCGGGAGTTCGAACGCGACATTGTGCGTGAGCTATCGCTGGCAGAGCATATGGCCGAGGGCTCAACCATCATGCCCGTTGTTCTTCCAGCTTTGGACAGAGAGCCGAGCATATTTTCCAGCGTCACCCCCACACCGAATTTCCTATTGCACGCAGACGGCCACTTCGTCAGGCTCAGGCGAATGGTTGACTTGGGCAACTATCAGGGCTGGAAAGGCTATTTTCCCATCCGCTTCCGCCAACAGTTCAATCCGATGCAGCACATCGCAGTCGACGGAAAGATCGAACTCGATTTGAATGAAAGGTTACCAGACCTCAATCTGGCTGGCTACGGCGACGGGCGGGTTTTCGTGGACTACGTTGTCATCGTCGGCTCGATCGATCACTTCCAAAACGAGCCAGAAATCCGCAGCTTACTCAGTCAACTGACGCAGTCCTACGACGAGATTGCCACCCAGCCCGGGCAGCCACCCATTTCTCTCTTCCGCCACAAACGGTCGACCAAACGCTGAAACCAGGACGTCTTTGTCCTGAGAACGTGTTTGGAAAGCCGTTTCATGCTCTGTCAAGGGTGCCATGGGCGGCTTGTCCGCCCTTGGTTTTGGGCGGATTCCGTGGCCAGCACTGCTGGACAAGCCAGCAGTGGCACCCTTTTCAAACACGTTCTGAGAGAATTCACAAGCAATCGCCGTCGGACCAAGTACCGACTTGTCCCCAGTGGGCCGCCAGATATCTCGGCATCGATTGCGTCGACTTCACCGTCGTCGTTTGCGTCGTCCGGGATGAGCGCGGGAATCACAGCCCGCTAGGCTTCCGTGTTTCCATCGGGGTTTGTCCCCTTAAGGACCTGGGCCACCTCTTGGCGAGCCCCGATGTAGTAGCAGGCGCCGATGGCCGCAATCAGCACGGTAATGGTTCGGTAGCCCAACGCCACCACCAAACCCTGGCCCTTAGGTATAACAGCACCGGCAAGGGGCACGTGGACGTATAGATAATCGAGAACGAACTCAAACGGACCCAGCGGCAATGGGAGCACCCCCGTCGCCGCGCTAAGGGGCGACATGACGAAATGCGCGCCGAGCGAATGAACGTTGCCCGGCAAACCACGGGCGATACAACATATCCCCGTGGCAAAGAGGCTGTGCACCGCCACGCTCATTCCCGCGGCCCCCAACAACACGCCGGGCCTGCAACGATACATCCGCATGGCATCCGTTAGGCGCTCGATCGGGCGGCCCACGTGCGGCAATCGTCCCATGGCGCGAACGAGTCTTCCGTCCGAAACGGTCGGCACCATCAACGCGCCAATCCCCAGCGTGCCCAATGCGGTCAGCACGAACGTAATCTCACAGATCCGCACGATCATGACGTTGTCGATGCGCCAGAAACCCGTCGCGAGCATGGCCGCCGTGGCTACGACAAACAACGTGTAGAGGCCGACCAGCCGATCGACGACGACCGAAGCCAACGACTCGGCGCCGCTGCCCCTGTGCTCGTGGGCAAGCATGACCGCCTTGACCAGATCGCCGCCCACGATGCCCAACGGTGCCAGATTGAACATGTAGCCGAGGAAACCGATTCGAAGAGTGTCGGCCAACCGAGAAGGAATCTCCAGCGCGCGGATCAGATAGTGCCAGCGAATCAGGGTCAACAGGACGGCACCGGCACAAGAGAACCACGCGACCACGAGCATGTCCCAATGCTTGGGCTGGTCGCACAGATTGGCGAACGCGTCGTCGTCGCGAGCCTGCCAAACCACATAGCCGATAATGGCCACCGAGATCGAAATCTTCAGCAACGTCGTCAGAAGTCTTTTCACCCGCGCGCTCCAGCGTCAAAGTCCAAGACACGGATTGGAAGCGGAAGGATAGTGTAGCTGGGAAAAGGAGTCAACGCGAGTTTCGGTCCTGCCCGTCGGCTCCGGGCGGCCCAGGCAAGCGTCGTCGTGTCGTAATGGTTCGCTGTATCTCGATGATTGGTGTTTTGTGTCAGCTTGCGTCTCGCCGTTGGATTTCGCAAGCGGCTGGAAATGCCCAGACAAACGACCCAAATCGGGCCCTGAGTTCCGCGCATTGGTTTCCCGCCGGATCGGCGAAGACATGAATTCGTGTCGCCAAAAACCTGGGAAGCACAACGAAACCGCCGTGGCCAAACG
>CAZWWC010000403.1:0-4052 GCA_964637625.1 uncultured Planctomycetaceae bacterium | reverse complement strand
CAGAGCAACGTGGCCGTGATCAACGTGGTCAGGTTGGCGTCGACAATGGCCGACAATGCCCGGCGGAACCCGTTGCGGATGGCCATGCGCAGTGCGGCGTCCCGGGCAAGTTCCTCGCGGATACGCTCGAAGATGAGGACGTTAGCGTCGACCGCCATGCCGACGGTCAACACCAGTCCGGCGATGCCCGGCAGAGTGAAGTCGGCTTTGACCGCGATCATGATCGCCAGCAACAGAAGCAGGGTCATCAGCAGCGCGCCGCAGGCGACCAGGCCCGCAAAACGGTAGTAGACGAGCATGAACACCAGCACGACGGCCAGCGACAGGACGATGGAGTAGGCTCCCCGTCGGATGGTATCGCGTCCAAGCGTGGGCCCCGATTTCAACTCGCTGCTGGGATTCTTCTTCAGCGCCGTCGGCAGGCTGCCCGCATTGAGCACGTCGACCAGGTCTTGGGCTTGCTCCTGCGTGAAGTCACCGCTGATTTCACCCTGGTCGTGAATCACGGTCTTGATGATCGGAGCCGAGTAGAGACGGCCGTCGAGAATGATGCCCAACTTGCGGTAAAACTCCTGTACGCTGACGTTGGGTCTATTGTCGTGGGTAAGCCAGCCGAAGAGTTGCCCACCGGTTCGATTGAAACGGAACCGCACGTTGGGACGCCCTTTTTCGTCAATGCCGGTGTCACAGCGTCTGAGCTTATCGCCCTCGACTTTGTACGGGTCATTGACCACGAGAACCTCGAGGACTTCCTTTCCGCGGGGGTTGGGCTTTGTTCGGCTGATGAGGTCGCCACTCTCAGCAAGTTTATCTTCTCGGCCCGCGCGGACCGGGACCCACCAACCCAGCTCCTCCCGCTCCTCCGGGTCATCCGAGCTCCAGACCGTGTCGGCGTCGGTCAGACGTGCTCGCGTAATCGCTTGCTTGTGTCTCGAATCGCGATCGTCAGCCAGGATCCGGAACGCGAGCGTCCCGACGCGGCTGATCTTGCTGCGAATGCGTTTCACTTCCTCCGGGTTGGCCCGGGGAATGATGATCTGGATCTGCTTGGGCCCGTATCGGCGAATGTCCACCTCGCGCGTGCCGCCCGGGTTGACACGAAGGGCAACGGCGCTGATGAGCTTGTCCATCTCAATTTTGCTGACTTCCTCTTTCTGCTCGGGTCGCTCGCCTTCTTCGTCGCCCTCCTTGACCTCGGGGACCTCTTCGGGCTTCTCGTCCAGTTCATAGACGAGGACCACGCCGCCGCTCAGATCGATACCCAGGCTCAACGGTTGGGTAAAGCCGCTGACGGCTCCCACGACGAGGTAAATGCCCCAGACGATCGAGAACAGGATCACCCCGAGCTTCCAGCCGTAGTCGGGCATTCGCCATCGCCGGGCCAGCCACCCGCCGATCGTAAACGGGGCGATCAACATCGCGAAGAAGATGAGAACAAACGCCAGTGTGATGTACAAGGGCGTGGTGGCCTTCTCGGTGCGCAGATCGCCCGGCTCCGACCAGGTGATCCCGACCGTGCTGGCCGCCTTGATGCGGTAGAAATAGACCATGTCCGGATCGAGCCCAGTCAACTCGACCGCATACTCGGTCGGTCCTTTGGCCCCCTCGGGCTTCAGCGCGCCGGTGTTGCTGGCCCAGCCGTCGTCCGACTCTCGGCCGTCCTCCTTGCCGTAGAAGACGACCACCTCGAGGTTCTCGCCGTCGCCCGGCGCCACGTCAAACTCGATAGTCGCCGTCGTATCGCTGCACTGCTTCAACTGGCCGCCACTGACTCGCGGCGCATCGGCCGCAACCGCCGAGCCGACGAAGGTCGCCCACGCGATGCACACGCCCATGCCCAAGGTGGTCCAGCCGAGGCGCGCTGCTCTGGCCGGCAATAGGTTCCTCATTCTTCTCATTACTCCTGTGATGGTTCGCTGCTGAGCACGCGGGCGATGGAGCCGAGCGTCAGACGCAGTTTCGTATTGGTCGCTTCGTCTACCTTAATTGTGATTTCGTTGGCTTCCCGGTGCACGTTGGTCACCACGCCGTAGACGCCGCCGACGGTGATCACGCGGTCGTTCTTCTTGACGGCGTCGAGCATCGCCTGACGCTGGGCCTGTTCGCGGCGCTGGGGCCGGATCAGGAGAAAGTAAAACAGGAAGGCGATCGGGGCGATGAGCAGGACCATCTGCATCCACTGACCCCCCGCTCCACCGCCGTTGTCTCCCAACAGAACCAAACCGTGCCAGGCTAGGTTTTCCACACTGACCCCCTAGGAAAAAGTTCCCACTTACAAATCCCTAATCACGAATCCCTTATGATAGACGCCCCCGGATAGAGGAACAAGGGGACTCTTACGGGTCGCCGTGGCAGGAGAAGTAGGGTGGGCACTGCCCACCAAAAACCTTCGAAGCGATTCCGGTGGGCAGTGCCCACCCTACAACTGAGGCGGGGCTGCCCAGCGAGACAGCTTCTCGGCCGAGAAAGCCTCGTACCGGTCTTCTGCGATGGCGCGACGCGCGTCGGCCATCAAACGTTGGTAGAACGTAAGGTTGTGAATCGAAAGCAAGATCGGGCCCAGCATTTCGCCGGCCATGAACAGGTGACGCAGGTAGCCCCGGCTCCGGCGGCAGGCTGCACAGGGACAATCGGGCTGGAGCGGCCGCTCATCGCGCTCAAACTGGAGGTTCCTCAGACGCAAACAACCTTCATCGGTAAACGCCATGGCGTTACGGCCGTTTCGCGTGGGCATCA
Source organism: uncultured Planctomycetaceae bacterium (assembly GCA_964637625.1). Taxonomy (GTDB): domain Bacteria; phylum Planctomycetota; class Planctomycetia; order Pirellulales; family Thermoguttaceae; genus UBA11386. The sequence goes on along the minus strand of CAZWWC010000403.1, from coordinate 1,316 downwards.
CGCAGTCGAAAAGATCCACGCCGCGGCCAATCGCCGCGAGCAAGTCTTCGGGGCGACCCACCCCCATTAAGTAGCGGGGGCGGTCGGCCGACATGACCGGCACCGTCGCGTCGAGCACTCGATACATTTCCTCGGGCTTCTCGCCGACGCTCAAACCCCCGATCGCATAACCCGGCAGATCGAGATCGGCCAATTGCTCGGCGCACTCCGTTCGGAGCCGCGTGTCCAAGCCTCCTTGGATGATGCCGAAGAGTGCCTGATCCGGCCGACTGGCGGCGTCTCGGCAGCGTCGGGCCCAGCGAATCGTCCGCTCGGCGGCGTCGCGGATGACCTCGGGCCGGTTGGGCAATCCGACCACGTGGTCCAGCGCCATGGCGACGTCGCTGCCCAGGGCTTCCTGGATGGCCACGGCCCGCTCGGGCGAGAGTTCCAGCCGCCGGCCGTCGATGTGCGAGCGAAAGACGGCGTGCTCCTCGGTGACCTTGATCATCTTCGCCAGGCTGAAGAGTTGAAACCCGCCGCTGTCAGTGAGGATCGGGCCGTCCCAGCCCATGAAACGGTGCAGGCCACCCAAGGCGGCGACAACCTGCTCGCCGGGGCGCAACGTCAAGTGGTACGTGTTGCCGAGCACCACTTGCGTGCCGGTGGCGTGGAGTTGCTCGATCGTAAGGCCCTTGACCGAGCCCGACGTGCCGACGGGCATGAAGGCGGGTGTCTCGACCGGCCCGTGCGGAGTATGAAACACACTGTGGCGCGCGGCGCAGCACGCGTCCACGTGGTGCAATTCGAAGTGGAAGCCATTCATCGGCGCCTCGACCTTGCACTGCCGTGCTAGTCGCCGCGAAGCTTCAGGCTGTGCAAGGTCAGCTTCTCTCGGACTTCGTTCAAGCTCGTCACGCCGAAGTTCTTGCACTCCAACAGGTCGTCGCCGCTGCGCCGCACCAATTCACCTATGGTCGTGATACCCAGGCGAATCATGCACTTGCGGGCACGTACGGAGAGATTCAGATCGGAGACCGGCCGGTTGAGCATGGCCTGCTCGTCGGCGGAGAGGGACTCGGGTTCGAAAGCCTCGGCGACCGATTTTTCCGTCGCGAGTTGCCCTAGCCGAAGCCCCTTGGAGCTGAGCATCTCGCGGATTTCGATGAGGCTCGTTTCGCCGAAGTTCTTGCTGGCGAGCAACTCCTGTTCGGTGCAACTGCAGAGGTGGCCCAACGTGTTGATGTTCATCTTTTGCAGGCAGTTGCGGCTGCGAACCGAGAGCTCGAAATCGGTGACGGGAATGCTCAGCACCTGGCTCATGCGGTCGCGATGCT
>CAZWWC010000402.1:0-4063 GCA_964637625.1 uncultured Planctomycetaceae bacterium | reverse complement strand
AATATCCGAAACCACTTACAGGCCGCCTAGAACGCTGAACTGTTAACGGCATTGGATGGCACCCATTCATAATCACTTTCACAGGGTGGCACCGGTTCTTGAACCGGTGGGACGAAGTCCCAAGAGGCTGACACACTGTGGTCAATTCTAGCCGTGGTCAATCCTAGCTGCGTCCCCGTTTCAATTCCGTTTCAATTCCTGCGCGTCCTGAGACCACGAAAACCCGGCCGAAAGCCAAGACTACTCAAACAGCCAAATTGAGTATTATGTCCCCGGAATTGCCCGGAATTGCCCTCCGGAATTGCCCTGCCCGGAATTGCCCTGCCGGAATTGCCCTTATGTCCCCGGAATTCGCCTCCCGGAATTCGCCCGGAATTCGCGGCAATTGGCCCGGCCCGGAATTGGCGCATGTCCCCGGAATTGGAGGACGCGGAATTCGGACGGAATTCGGAATTATCTCTGACAACTCTTGGCACCCCCGTTTGGGGGTGCCAAGAGTTGACAACGCGTGACTTCGCACGTAAGGTCCAAGAATACGTCGTTTTGCCGTCCTTTGTTTCGAAAGACATGATGCATTATGAGAAACTGCACGATCCACGGAACGTCGCGGCGGCAATGGCTCAAGCACGTCGCTTCGGGAGCAGCAGGCGTGATGGTAGCCGGCCATTTCATTCCTTCGGGCGTGTTGGCGTTCGAAGGCAAGCCGGGCGCGAATGATCGAATCACCGTCGGCGCGATCGGTGTCGGTCACCGAGGCTCGCACCTGATCAAACAACTGCCCAGGGATGGACAGATCGTTGCCCTGTGCGACTGCAATCTGCCACGGGCAGAAGCCTTCAAGGCGAAAGTGGGTGGCCAGTGGCCCGTCTATCAGGATTACCGCAAGATGCTCAGTCGCGAGGACATGGACGGGGTCGTTGTGAGCACGGGCGAATTCCAGCGCGTGTTGCCGTGCATCCACGCGTGCCAGGCCGGGAAGCATATCTACGCCGAAAAGCCGCTGAGCCTGTACATCCACGAGGGAAGGGTGCTCGTGGACGTGGTGCGGCGACACGGCTGCGTCTTCCAGGTCGGTTCGCAGCAGCGGTCCATGGCCATGAACCGGGTTGCCTGCGAACTGATCCGTAGCGGCGGCTTGGGCAAGGTCAAGAAGGTGCTCGCGCGGAACTATCCGGGCCCGGCCGACTCTCCGGCGAAGCCTTTTCCGGAGGAGCCGGCTCCCGCAGGACTCGACTGGGATGCGTGGTTGAACCAGGCGGCATGGCGCCCTTTCAACGCACGGTGGCTGTCCTGGATGCGGTATCGCGACTTCGCCGGTGGCGGGGTAACAAATTGGGGCGCGCATGGAATCGATCAGATTCAATGGGCACTTGGCATGGATGGAACCGGTCCGGTGGAGGCGCGGCCGCTGGCGTCAGGGCGGAACGGTCCGGTGGAGGTGCGCTACGCCAATGGCGTGCCGGTGCAGTTTGTCCTAGACCGTGGGCCCCGAGGCGGCGGTATCTTTGTCTGCGAACAGGGAAAACTAGAGATCAACCGGAACAAGTTCACGTCGAATCCGAAGGACATCGCCGTCGAGTTGCTCAAGAAGGTGGACGAAGCGGATGAAAAAAAGAAGTGGAGTGACCAGACGGCCCGCTGGCAAGCCCAATGGCACATGCAGAACTGGATCGATTGCATCCGCACCGGGCAACGGCCGACGGCCGACGTCGAGATCGGCCATCGGTCGATCAGCGTAGCCCATTTGGTAAACATCGCGCGTCAGATGAAGCGGCGTCTGCGATGGGATCCGGTCAAGGAACAATTCCTCGGCGACGACGAGGCAAACAAGCTGGTGGACCGTTCCCGGCGCAAGGGCTGGGAATTGCCGAAAACCGTCTGATGTGCTCGCGAGACGATCCATGTGCTCGCATCCACAACGCGTGGGAACCACGACCTTTTCCGTGGGAACCACGACCTTTTCACGCGCGCAGTAACCATGGAGGCTGATCGTGCGATACGGGATGAACTTGTTGCTCTGGACGGATAGACTTGTCGACGACGTGTTGCCCTTGCTCGACGAGATCAAAGAACTCGGCTACGACGCCGTGGAGCTGCCGGTGTTTGAGACCGACGTGGAGAAATACGCCCGATGGGGCAAACACTTGGACAACGCGGGGCTGGCGCGGACGGGCGTCACGGTCCGCGGCGCCGACGACAACCCCATGAGCGCCGATCCGACCGTTCGCCGCAAGGGTGTTGCGGCCAACAAGGCCGCGCTCGATTGTTGCGAGGCGGCGGGCATGGAGACGCTGGTCGGGCCGATTCACTCTGCCTTGGGACATTTCAGCGGAGCAGGCCCCACAGAGGACGAATGGAAATGGGCCGTCGACAGTGCCCGCGAGATTGCCGAGCACGCCGAGAAGTGCCAGGTGATGCTTGGCATCGAGTATCTCAACCGCTTCGAGTGCTATCTGCTGAACACGGCTGCCGACGGTGCCCGCTTCTGCCGCGACGTGGACCATCCGCACTGCAAGATGATGTACGACACGTTCCATGCTCATATTGAGGAGAAGAATACGTCGGCGGCCATTCGCGAGCTCGAGGGCCGTCTGATTCACGTTCACATTTCGGAGAACGACCGAAGCACGCCGGGCGCAGGGAACGTCCGTTGGACGGAAACGTTTGATGCGCTGAGGGAGATCGGCTACGATAACCTCCTGGTTATCGAGGCCTTCGGACTATCCCTGGAGAGGCTTCTGCCCGCCACGAAGATCTGGCGGCGGATGTACCACAACGAGCGTCAACTGGCCGCCGATGGACTCAGGTTCATGAAGGCCGAGGTGGCCAAACGATGGACGTAGGATCCAACGACGTGCGGGTTGGGCCATGGACCTTCTCCGCCTGTCACGGCGGATGGGCGTGAGTCGGCCTACCCGTTGCCGTCGTTAGTGCAATGTCAAGATCACTGGAGGCGACATGATGAGACAATGGGTTGGCACGCTCGCCCTGCTGATCGGTCTGTGGGCCGGGCTATCGGTAATCTGCAGTGGGGTGGAAAAAACGCGGGCGGGTGCCGCGCACGCCAAGAAGATCAAGGTAGCCGTCATTACCGGCGGTCACGGTTTCAAGAAGCGGGAATTCCTCAAACTCTTTGAGGGTTACGATGACGTCGCCTATAAACACCTGCCGCAGCAGGTCGGTGGGGAAGTCTTTGACGACGTTAGTCACTGGTCCTACGACGTGATCGTGCTCTACAACTACAACCAGCGGATCACGCCCAAGCAGCAGAAGAATTTCCTGAAACTGCTGGACAGGGGGGTGGGACTGGTGATTCTGCACCATGCGAACGGCGCCTACCACAACTGGCCCTTGTTCTGGAAGATCGCCGGCGTCGAGTATCACTTCGCTCCCTGGAAAAAGAATGGGGCGCGGATGGCCCGGTCCGGCCACAAGAATGGCGTGCGCTTCAGGATCCACGTGGCCGATCCGAAGCACCCCATCACGCGCGGCCTGGCAGACTACGATTTCGTCGGCGAGACGTATTGCCGGACGAGCGTTGATCCAGGCGTGCATGTCCTGCTGACGACCGACGAGCCTTCCAGCGACAAGAGGATCGGCTGGACGAAGACGTACAGGAACGCCAAGATCTGCTACCTACAGTCGGGCCACGACCAGGTGGAGTACCGGAATCCCAACTACCGCACGTTAGTGATCCGTGCCATCCGCTGGACCGCAAAGAGATAGAGGGAAGGAATGAAGAATTCCGAGAATTCCGGGGCCGGGCCGGGAATTCCGGGACAATTCCGGGCAATTCCGGGCAGGCAATTCCGGGGCAATTCCGCAATTCCGGGGACACAATACCGATATTGACATATTAGGCAAGATTCCATAAGCTCCCGGCATGGCTAGACTAGCGAGACTTAGTGGTCCCGGGCCTGCCGCATCATATCACCCAGCGTGGAAACCGGCGGCAGCAGACATTCTTCCGCGACGAGGATTACGTGGCCTATCTGGAACTCATGGCCCAGTGGTGCGGCGAGCACGGGGTCGAGATCTGGGCCTATTGCCTGATGCCCAACCA
>CAZWWC010000401.1:0-4082 GCA_964637625.1 uncultured Planctomycetaceae bacterium | reverse complement strand
CCGCTGCAGTTTCCCAAGCTGGACGTCGCGGCTTCGAATCCCGTCTCCCGCTCTTGAAAACGCAAACCATGCTGGGGCCTTGAATTAGGCCCACCATTCCTTCGGAAGGTGCAGCTCATTACCACGTTTCATGTCGTGGTACCCATACCACGAAATGGGAAAGGAGTTGCACCATGCCGCGTCCGAAGAACCCCGAACTTGTCAACGGAGTTCTTCAGGCAGTGCCGGCACGGCACCGACCTGTGTGCATACGAACGCGGCGAGCCTATTGGCGTTCTCGTTGATTTCATTCAACGGCTTCGCGGCAAGCAGTCCCATGATCATTGCCGCCGTGAAGCAGTCGCCGGCACCGACCGTATTGACAGCCTCCACGTTCGGTGCGGCCAGCGCGCTGATCTCCTTTTCCGTAACCATCACAGCCCCTCGCGCGCCGCGAGTCAGCGCAATCAGTTTCAGAGTGCACTTGTGGATCAAGCCCTCAAGGATGTGTTCGTCTGATCCTTGGATGCCCAAAACCTCGGCAACGACAGGGAGTTCCTCATCATTGAGTTTGAGAACATTAGCCAATTCCAGCGACTCGCGGATGATGTCGTGGTTGTAGAACTGCTGACGGAAGTTGGCATCGAAGACCCTCATGCAATGCGAGGGCGTGGCCGAGACGAATCGGCGAACGGTGTTGCACGAGACGTGATGACGCTGGCAGACCGATCCAAAGTAGACGGCATCCATTGCGGAGGCGATCCGGGCCAATTCATCATTCCAGGGGATATGGTCCCAGGCCACGTTTTCCTTGATTTCGTATTCCGGCTTTCCGTTCTCATCCACCGTGATAAAAACCACGCCCGTTTCATACGCACCGTCGACTGCCAAACCGGTAAGATTGATGCCGTGGCTCTTGAGGAAGTCGCGTGCCCGCTTTCCCCGCTGATCGTCACCCACGCAACTAATCACATACGCGTCGGCTGCCAGCGAAGCGCAGTGGCAGGCGAAGTTGCCTGGAGCTCCGCCGAACTTCTCTCCTTCAGCAAACGCGTCCCACAGCACTTCGCCCACACCGGCAATCTTAAAATTCCCGCTCATGCACTTAGTGACTCCGTCGGTTGGTCGATTTCGAGCAAGAAACTATCTCAAAACTCCTTTTGGTCTTTGACTGTCATCCTGAGCGCAGCGAAGGATCTCGTTGCCACCTAAGGAGTTGAGATGCTTCGCTTCGCTCAGCATGACAACCGTGAACTAGGTTTTGAGATAGTCTCTAAATGCTTTTCATCCTCCAGGCGTCCAGGCGCTGCAACACAAATCAGGAAGCAAGTGGTCGCCAGAGTAGTCGAGTAAGGTTTGACGAACATTGTTCGTTTCCCTTGTCGTTTTTCGGGCTATTCCAGATTGGCGTGCCGCGTGAACATTTCGTCGGAATTCTGTTGGTTGCGTTGCATCAAGGCGAGGATCAAGAAGTCTCCGAGCAGAAGCAGGCATTGCTCGAACAGCGAGCCCATCGGTTGGATGGACTCGACGGTATTTGCCGCGTCGTCGGCTTTGGGTGAGGGAGCCGGGATCTGGACCACCACCTCGGCGATGGTGCCGATCGGCGAGTGGGACATGATCGTCAACAGCAGGATATCCGCCCCGATACCTTTGGCCTTTTCGGCCTGAACGCGCAGGCTGCCGGTGGTGCCGGATCCCGAGCCGATCACCAATAAGTCGCCTTCGCGGATACCCGGCGTGGTCACGTCACCGACGACATGTACCGTCTTGCCCAGGTGCATCAGTCGCATGGCAAGCGCCCGCATCACCAGCCCGGTGCGTCCGGCGCCGGCAACAAACACGCGCCCGGCCGCATCGATCGCCTCGACGGCCGCATCGAACTGTTCGGGCGAGACGGCCCGAAGGCACTGATCGATCTCGCCGATCACCGACGAAATGAGTTTCTCGGATGACGTCATGAGCAAACCTGTTCGATACGAGTCATGATTTCCTCGGCGATCCGACCGGGGGCTGCGTGCGTGGCGATCGAGCCTCCAAACACCAGGATGTCCGCCCCGCCGGCGACCGCCTGGTCCACGTTCTGGAGTTTCATCCCCCCGGCCACGGCCACCCGGCAGGTGCTCGCCTTGCGTACGGCATGCACGTGAGCCATCGGATCGACGTGGCCACCCTGGACGTCGTAGGCCGTGTGAACACAGACAATAGGAACGCCGAGCGTCTGAAGTTCCCGGGCGCGGCCGGCTGGATCTGCGACGTTGATCAAGTCGGCCATGATCAGCCCGCCGTACTTTTCGGCCGCCGCTAGCGCGCCTTGGATCGTCTTGTCGTCGGCCAAGGCGAGCACAGTGACGATGTCAGCCCCCCGCCGAAAAGCGCTCTGGGCCTCTACCCGCCCGGCATCCATGATCTTCACATCCGCCAAGTACTGTTTGTCGGGCCATCTGCTCTTGAGAGCCTCCAGGGCCCGAAGTCCTTCCTCGATAATCAACGGCGTGCCGATTTCAGCGATGTCGTAATGCGGATAAACCGTCTCGACAAGGTTCAATGCCGTCTCGAGATCGGTTGCATCCACGGCCAGTTGCAATAATGGGCGATGCTTGTTGGTCATTGGAGGATAGGTCTCATTTGCCTTGAGCCGGGCCCCAATCCAAACTCAGTAGTTCCAAATTCTATTGAGACCCGGCATTGTCATTCTGAGCGCAGCGAAGAATCTTCTTCCCGGCGCGCCGGGATCGAGATCCTTCGCTACGCTCAGGATGACCTGCTGCGGTGTCAGCCAGCCAAACTTGGAACTACTGAAACTGAACAATCCACCCAAGATAACATGTTCACATCTCAAGCTCTAGCATGTGGACATGGTCTTCATCCGTGCAGCCCGTCTTCCAGGTAGCGGCTTCCGGAAACACTCTATACGGAGGCAATCGGGGCAGGTCAGCGGCACTACGAAGAAGCCACTTCAGTTTGCTGAGCCGTTGCTCGATCGGGTGATTCATCGATGGTACCTACTGTTGCCACTATACTCCGGATGAGGCAATCGATCAACCGGGGCGTCGCCGACGGACTCATGATCAGAACGGCCATGCTCAACGGGTTTGAGCACGCCAATCACACCGTGCTCGACCTGGCCGCGTGCGCGACAACAACCCCGAGGCCTTCTCGGAGAACCCACCGGACTCAGAGAGCGTCAACCGCCGGGTGAGGTCTTTGAAAGCTGCGGCGGGACCTTCCCGAGACACATCGTTGCACGGGCCCGGTTTTTCTGCTACTTTGTGTCGAACCGCCGATCAGGTCGGTCGGTGGCTATCGATGGTGTCTCTTACTTGTGCAGTCGACCATGCTTGTAGTCTGTCGTCGAATTCTCCTCGTCGGTTTGGTCGGCGCGTGCCTCACGTCGACGGTGGTCAGTATCTCGTATGGCGATTCGAGCAACCGGGAACCCTCTTCCACGGCGTCGCCAGCCGACGAATCGATCGGCGGACTCGACGGGCCCATGACCACCGAACCGGCATTGCGTGACATGCCCAATCGGCTCAGCACGTTGGATTGGATCGTGGTCGCAGGCTACATGCTCGGCATGGTGGCGATCGGCTGGTACTACTCCCGGCGAACGGCCACCACCAGGGACTACCTGTTGGGTGGCCGCACCATGAAGCCCTGGGCCGTAGGGCTTTCGCTGTTTGCGTCGTTGCTGAGCGTGCTGACCTATCTTATGGTACCCGGCGAGATGATTAAGCATGGTCCCATGTATATCTCGTACATTGCCGCGTTCCCCCTGGTAGTGCTCATCGTGGGCTGGTGGTTGATTCCGGCTATCATGAAGCTGGAAGTCACCAGCGCGTACGAGATCTTGGAAAGCCGACTGGGCCTTACGGGTCGATTGCTTGGCGCGAGTCTGTTTCTCTTGTTGCGTCTGTTGTGGATGGCAACCATCGTCTACGCCACCACCAACGAAGTGTTTGTTCCGCTCTTGGGTTGGCATCCTGAAACCACACCCTATTTAAGCGCCGCGCTCTGCCTGCTCACGGTGGTCTATACCTCGATGGGTGGCTTGCGCGCCGTCGTGTTGACCGACGTGGTGCAAACGTGCATCCTCTTCGGGG
>CAZWWC010000400.1:0-4086 GCA_964637625.1 uncultured Planctomycetaceae bacterium | reverse complement strand
AGCGTGGAAGAGTCGACCGGTTTGCCGCCGAGCGAAAGCGTTTTGTGGACAAGTTTGAGAATATGTGTCCTTACCGGCCGATCAAGCTTCCGAACACGGGGCGAGGCTTCATGATCGGCGACGACGATTCGCGCTGGCGGATCACGGCCGGCCCCGCTTCGGTCGGCCCCTGGCCGCAGCCGACGTTCGTCACCCTGCCGCACATGCGGTACTCCGACAATGCGCCCGAGAAATCGCAGTGGATCTCCGTCGAAGGAGGTGCTCGCCGCAGCGTGCCGCGGAACACGGTCTTCACGTTCGAGACCACCTTCGACCTGACCGGATTCGATCCGGCCACGGTCGGCGTCGTGGCGCAGATTCTAGCGGATAACGGCGTGAAGGAGATCCGCCTCAACGGAAAACCCGTGGTGATGCAGCCCTGGGCGGACAACATTCGCGGCCAAAAATTCCAGACTTTTCGCGTGGTGGAAATCCGCGATGGGTTTGTCGAGGGCAAGAATCAAATCGAAATTGACGTGCTCAACGGCACTGCCGTCGGCGTAAGGAGCCCAAACCCCATGGCACTGCGCGTCGAATGGCAGGCGTTTGGATGCGACCGTGATGACATAAAACGTTAGATGAAAGGTCTTCTGATAAATCGGTTGGATCGGCGCTTGCCGGCACAAGACAGTATACCAAGGTTGTCATCGGTCTATCGATGCTTCGCACTTCTGATGGTCGCCGGCTGCGTGTGGCTTGCGCACGTCGCCGGGGCGATGGGCGCGGATCCGTTCTCGGTCATACTCCTTCCCGACACGCAGCATTACACGGAGATGAGTCCCGTTGACAACATCTACAGCATCCAGACGACGTGGATCGTGAACAACGTGGAGGCGGAGGACATCAAGTTCGTGACGCATCTGGGCGACATAGTGGAGGACAGGAACACGGATCCCAGCCAATGGGCGATTGCCCGAGAGGCGGCACGTCGCATGCAGTGCGGCAACAACATGAAGCAGATTGTCCTGGCCTTGGCGTCCTACGAGAATGCCTTCGGAGTTTACCCGCCGAGTCGAATCGGGTGCGACGGCAAATCAAGCTGCACCGTACCCCAGAGAGCCGGCACCAGCACCTTCGTGCTGATTCTTCCCCAGATGGATCAGCAGCCACTCTACAGCCTGTTTGACTTCGATGTGGGGATCTGGGTGACGACGCAACCGGGCTACTCCTGGTTGGCCGCCACGACGTCGCATCGCAAAGCCATCAGCGAGCGTCCCGAGGTTTACGTCTGCCCCAGCGACGAATCGGCGCCTTTCTCGCAGAGGACGGATGAACCGCACCTCAACCGTCATAACCTGACGAATGCTGCCGCGACGGGCAGCTACGCCACGGTGGCCGGCTCGTTGGGGGCGGCCAACCGCAGCGGCGGGGACTATAAGTATGACAATAACGGCGTGTTCTACTACCGCACGCCCACAAAGCTCGGAGACATCACCGACGGGACCAGCAAAACCATGTTCGTCGGCGAGGTGGTTGAATCGCACACCAGTCTCTCGTCGAACATCTGGACGAAGGCTGTCCGGGAGAAGGATTGTCATCGGTCGACGTCGAATCCGCTGAATACCTGGCCGGGCGAACCGGACACGCTCGGTGACGGCTGCAACGGCGCCTTTGCCAGCCGCCATCCGGCCGGAGCGAATTTCGGCTTCGGTGACGGACACGTGGAGTTCCTGGAAGAGAACATCTCACTTTTCGTCTACCGGGCCCTTTCCACGCGGAGCAATGATGAGATTATCGATTATTCCGAATAGCGCCCGCCGATGGCACGTTTTCCCTCCGTTGCGTGTCTTCCTGTTCCCCACCGAAATGAGGACTCCACCATGAACCGACGCTCTTTTCTCGTAGGTCTCCTAGGAACGATCGCCCTGCTGGGGACCCTCTCGACCGGTCAGTTGGTTCGAGCGGCCGAGTCCGCGGCCAGTAAGACGACCGCGAGCAAGGACAAATCCGCCAAGACGCCCAAGCCGCCGGTCGCGCCGTTCGTCCCCGGATCATGGACCATCGCGATCATGCCGGACATTCAGCATTACTCGACCCGTTACCCGGGCATGATCCGGCTGCAAACGCAATGGATCGTCGACAATAAGGACAAACGCAACATCGTCTACGTGCTGCAAAGCGGCGACCTGACCAACTTCAACAGCAAGAAGGAATGGAAAAGGGTCGCCAGAGGCATGGGAATCCTCGATGGGGCGGTCCCCTACGCGCTGGTCACCGGCAATCACGACTACAAGGGAAACGCGAAGGATCGTTCGACACGAATCAACGACTATTTTCCGCCAAGCCGATTTCAAGATTGGCCCACCTTCGGCGGAACCATGGAGCCGGGACGCATCGAAAATAACTATCACCTGTTCGAGGCGGGCGGAAGAAAATGGATCGTCATCGGCCTTGAATTCGGACCGCGAGATCGTGTGCTGCAATGGGCCGACCAAATTCTACGGAAATACTCGGATCGGAAGGCTATCGTCTTCACGCACGCCTACGTCTACTGCGATTCAACGCGATTAGATTGGGCTGCCAAGGGCACAACCCAACATTCCAATCCCCATAAGTACGGGACCGCCGGTGGTGTGAACGACGGCGAAGAAATGTGGAACAAGCTCATCCGGAAACACGCCAACGTGTTCATGGTGATGAACGGCCATATTCCGGGCGACGGTCTTGGATTTCAGATCAGCAAGGGCGACCATGGCAACTCGGTGAACGAGATGGCGGTTAATTTCCAGCGGTTGCCGATCGGCGGCGGAGCGTGGATGCGACTGTTGGAATTTCTGCCCGACGGAAAGACGGTTCAAGCTCGAACCCACAGCCCGCTCTACGAGAAACACAACACGAGCGAGGACAATCAGTTCATCATGACGCTCGAGTGACACGCCCGAGGACACCGCTTCCATTTATCCGGCGATTTCCAGGCGGAGCAATCGAAAAGACGGCCAGGTCATTGATAAAAGCAAGCTGTGATTTGTGATCCTTGAAAGAACATCCATGAACAACCCATTCCGTATACTTGTCGTTCTTGTCGCGTTGGGGATGATCGTTTGCGGCAGGGATGCACTCGCCGAGGCGCCCGACGGCCTGATGGTGGAATTCCTCCGAGGGCCGACGGTGGTCGGCGTTGCGGATCGCGAGCCGGAGTTCGGCTGGGTTACCCACTCGTCCCGCCCCAACGACGTTCAGACCGCGTATCGCATCCTGGTCTCGACCAGTCTGGCATCGCTTGAGAAAGAGCAAGGCGACATGTGGGACAGCGGCAAGGTCGATTCCGCGTCGTCGATCAACGTTTCTTACGGCGGAAAGCCGCTGGCCCCGCGCCAGACCTGCTTCTGGACGGTCAAGACGTGGTGCAGTCTGGGCGGCGAAAGCCCTTGGGCAGCTCCTCAGAAATTCACCATGGACGACCTTCTCGACGGCTACTGCACCTCTCGGTATCCTCTCTGCCAGACCGAGATTCCACCGCAGACGATTCTGAAGAAGGGCCCCGGGCACCATCTCATCGATTTTGGCAAAGTGGCCTTCGGCTATCTCAAGTTGAACCTGCCTCAGCCGGCAACGAGGATGGAAATCCACTTCGGCGAACGCGGCGATTGCAACGGTGTCAATAGGAAGCCGGGCGGAAGCGTACGCTATTATCGGGTGGTCCTCCGCGCGATTGCTCCGCCCGAAGACGGTCGAAGTAACCACATCCATCCGCCCAGAGACCGCCGGAACACGGGCCCCGAGGCTGTGCTCTTGCCGGCGGAGATAGGCACGGTGGCCCCGTTCCGATTCGTGGAGATCGTCAGCGGTCCGGCGAACCTTACCGGATCGATGATTCGCCAAGTAGCCGTACACTACCCTTTCGACGAGCAGGCAGCAAGCTTCCAATCCTCCAGCCAGATCCTCAATGACGTCTGGGCACTGTGCAAGTACAGCATGAAGGCCACGAGTTTCGCCGGCGTGTACTCCGCGGGCGACCGAGAGCGTATTCCCTATGAGGCGGATTCGTACATCAATCAGCTCTCCCACTATGCGACGGATCGCGAGTATTCGTTGGCCCGCTATAGT
>CAZWWC010000399.1:0-4093 GCA_964637625.1 uncultured Planctomycetaceae bacterium | reverse complement strand
TTTCGAGTTTTTCTATGCAATCAGCCTGAAAGGTTCGCTTGGTTAAGGACTAGTACAGCTTTATTACTCTCGAGTTCTCTTTCTGTTCTCTACTTCTTCAAAAGAAGGCGGAACCGTATCGTGCACTGAATGGTCATCCCGCTGTCGCTTCATGATCATCAAGCTCTGTTGAAAACCCAGCTTGACAGAGGGGTGGCTGGCGGCTGAGCGCAGCGAAGCCCCAGTTTGTGGCCGTCTGGGGCACCGCTTCGCTATGCCCCAGCCACCCTTTTTGAAGGTTTTCAACAAAGCCTGATCATCAGTGACGACCGACGTTGGGCTGATCTCGAAAAAGTATGCTCACGCGTTTCGAGAGCATGCCACGCTGATTTCCGGAGGGCTCAAGAAAAAGGCGACGGACGCCGGGCCTGCTCTCGGCGTCCGCCTTCGCCCCGTTGCGTCCTTGCTTCTTACGGCTCGATCAGATAGGCCCGGCTCTTGACCGACAGCAGCACCGGTTCGTCGAAGACCAGATACTGCGAGACGGCTCGGCCGTGTTGTCGGGCCAGCTCGAAATACTCGTCGCTGAACTGCTTGATCCGCACCGGGTCCTTCTTCTGCTTCTCGGTCAGCTTCGAGTCGACCCACTGGCCCTTGCGAAGATAAAACGTCCGGCTGCTGACGGTGCGGATCGTCCGGGCGGCCTCGCGGGCTTCTCCCGCGGCCTCGGCCAACGATTGGCCGGCAGCCATAGAGCCGCCTCTGCCCATCCTGGCCGACGGCTGTGCCGCCAGAGCCGGCGCCAAGCTTTCGGCCATTCTGTCCGCCGGCGCGGCCGGCGCCCGCTTGGCCGCTTGCATCGCACCCTTGTAGTCTCGTTGCGCGAAGCCGTACGCTCCCTCGCTCTCGTTGAGCGCGCGGAGCCGGCGGTCCGCCCGGCCGGCGCTGCGGGCAAGATCGCCGAGACGCGTGTTCTCGTCGGCCATGAACGAGGTGTAGGGCGTGAGGATGCCGTGACGCATCGACAAGGTGACCAGCTCTTTGACCAGTTCATCGTTCTTGCCTTTCAGGTCCAGCTCGTCGATAATCTCGCCGACGCGTCGGACAGCCCAGAGCTTCTCGACGAAGGCCTGGCTGTCGTCCGAGCTCTTTTCGACCAGTTCGGCCGGAAAACCGAATCGCTCTTCCTGACCACTGATCTTGCCGCGGATGATCACCTTGGCCGCGCCGGGCGTCTTGTAACGTCCGGCCACGACCAACTGTTCCCCGGAAAACAGATCGAAACGTCCCTTCGGATACACGCGATTGACCGGCTTGCCGTACTGGCTGGAGCGGTTGTCCAAGGCGAACTCGATCTTCACATTGGTCAGTACGGGCGACTCGATCCGCCGATAGAGCCGGCTGACGTGCTCCTCGATGTCCTGCTCGGGCCGGACGTACTCGCTCTGGCCGAAGTTGTCGCGCACGAGCCGGTCCAGCAGGCGGCTGTTGACGTCGTATCCGACGCCGAAGGTGAAAATCCGGCCGTGCACCTTGTTGCGCTTCTTGGCGGCCGCGACGATCTTCATTTCGTTGGTTTCGCCCGCCGTGGGCAACCCGTCGGTCAGGAAGACGACGTAGCCGGGCCGGTCTTCGTCCTTGAGTTGCGCAAGCGCCGTGGCCAGCGCGCCGTCGATGTTCGTGCTCCCGCCGGCGTAGATGCCTTCGACGAAACCGAGCGCCGCTTTGCGGTTCTCGTCGTTGAATCGCTGCAGCGCGGGCCGAAATGTCTCGATCTCGCTGTCATAGGCCACGATGTTGAACAGGTCGCGCTGGTGCAGGTTGTTGAGGACGAATTTCAGCGCGCCGCGCGCCTGCTGGATTTTCTTGCCGCTCATGCTGCCGGAGCGGTCGACCACGAAGAGGACCGTCTTCGGGACCGGCTTTTCGTCGGGGGCTTTGATGTCGGGACTGGCCAAGAGCAGGAAGAAGCCTTCCTCGTCCTTGTCCGGTCGATAGCTGAGCACCTGCGCGCCGAGTCGGCCCTGGCCGACGTCGTAGAGCAGCCGGAAATCGGACGTGGGAATCGAGTTCTTTTTCTCGTAGGTCACCGTGGCGTGGCGCTTGTCGCCGCGCGAAACGTTCACGTCGTGCGTCGGGCTGTAGATGTTCTTGATCTTCTCGCGGCTCTCGATCGTGACGCGAAAGGCGACCTTCTCCACCGCGTCGGACGTGTACTTCGCCGTGCTCAGTGGAAAGAGAAAATCGGTTAGCCCTTCCTGCTTGCGGCAGATCTGGCTGTAGCGGAGCGAAACGGTCCGCTTCGCGCCGGGCGGCACCGGAAAGACGCTGGTCTTGAACAGGCCCGCGCCGAGCCATTCCAAAAGCGCCGGGTCCTTGTTCTTGCGAACGATCGCTTCGTAGAGCTTGCGGGCCTCCTTGGCGCTGAGCAGCCGAGCGGGGAACTCCTTCCCGTCGACCAGGAGCGTCAATTGATCGACCGCGCCGTCATACGGCAGCGGAAAGACGAATGAGACTTCCAGCGGCCGGCTGCCGGTGTTCTCGAACGTTTGCGACACCTGGACCCGGGCGATCTGGTCGACGAGCCGGGCTTGGACGTCGAGTTCCTTGATCTTGTAGCTGGCCTGGGGGATCGGCCGTGGCCTGGGGTGCGGATGAAAGTGGTAATGGGGTCGAGGTAGGCGCACCTGGACGTTTGGGTCGACCACGATCAGAACACCTTGGGCCGAAACCAGTGCGGGCGCGGCCGAGAACATCAACGCCAGGGCAATGGTCACCAATGTTCCCGTGAGACAACGAGCCATGATTGGGGTCTCCTCTGTTAGGGTCTGTAATGTTCTTTCAAACCTTCAGTAGTTCCAAATTCCATCGAGACCTGGCATTGTCATTCTGAGCGTAGCGAAGAATCTCCTTGGACAATCGAGATCCTTCGCTACGCTCAGGATGACCTGCTGAGGTGTCAGCCAGCCCAACTTGGAACTACTGAACTTCACATTGTTACGACGGATCAACCGCGGGGAAAGTTCCCTGATTTTCCCAGGCCGAAATCCCGACTCGGCACGGTCTTTCCCCTCTCGTGTCCCCCCGCTAATTTGCCGGTGGCGTACCGGCCTTGATTTACGCATATCCTGTAAAGACGGGCGGTTTTGGCAAAATACTGACCTCACCCCACCTAATCGGTGGCGGGGTGGTTTGACTTGCCCTCGGGCGTTGCTATGATCCAGGTAGCGGAGGATTCCCGGACGCCGCCTCTCCGATTCGAGGGGCCGTGGCGTCCTATTCTCGATGTCGCACAGTGATGCTCACACGCAAGCGACGAATCCTTGTGGCTGGCGGAGATGAGGCGGGCTCGATCGGGCCCGACTTTCCTCTTTCCCACCAAAGACGTTCACGTCTTCACCCTCTGCCCGGCCCACTCCGCGACGACGATGGTTTGGTCTATCGAGATACCCTAGAGAAACGGAGGAGCGAAATGCGTATTTCCAAGCAGCTTTCGGTTTTGCTTGTAAACAAGCCGGGCCGGCTTGCCAACGTGCTGTCGGCCTTGTCCAAGGAAAAAGTCCATTGCCTGGCCATGTCGGTCATGGATGCCGGCGCTTCGGGCACGTTGCGCATCGTGCCCGACAACTTGGACGCTGCAACCAAAGTCTTGGAGAGACAGAACATCCGTTTCGAGGTCGCCGACGTACTCTTGGCACCCATCCCCGCCCAGAACGGCGCTCTTTCGAGGGTGTGCGAGCGGCTGGCCGCCGAACACATGAATATCGATTACGTCTACTGCGCGCTGGGTTCGCAGAACAAGAGCAAAGGCGGAGCCATGGTCGTGATTAAGGTGAACGATCTGGCCAAGGCCGGGCGCGTGTTGTCCGAAACCGGCGGCGCGACGCGACGCAGACTGCCCGGCCGCCGGCCCGTCCACGCACGATAGCTCCCCGCCATCGCGCGGTACACTGACAGCGAAGTCCGAGCCGCGACCGTTAGGGAGCGGTCAGATTACCACGGTCGAGAAACCGCTCCCTCACACAGCGCGGCTCGTTTTTTTTTGTAAATCCAGTAGTGCCAAATTCTATTGAGACCTGGCATTGTCACTGCTGAGCGTAGCGAAGAATCTCCT
>CAZWWC010000398.1:0-4134 GCA_964637625.1 uncultured Planctomycetaceae bacterium | reverse complement strand
GCAAGCTCGACCGCTAAACTGCCTACTGCCTACTGCCTACTGACATGTATCTGGGTTACAACACCAACGGACTTGCCCAGCACGATCTGTCGGATGCCGTCGCGCTTCTGGGCGAGCTCGGCTATCGCGGCGTGGCTGTCACGATCGACCAGGGGGCCTTGAATCCCTACCAAAAGGATCGGCTCGACGGACTCCAGCGGCTGCGGCTGTTGTTGGAAGGACGCAAGATGCGTTCGGTGATCGAGACGGGCGCGCGATACCTGCTCGATCCTCGCCGGAAGCACGAGCCAACGTTGGTTTCGGCCGACGCCGGGGGCCGGGCACGCCGGATGAAGTTCTACGAGTACGCGATCGATTGCGCCGCCCATCTCGGCAGCGATTGCGTGTCGCTCTGGTCGGGCGCGGTGCACGACGCGGCCGATCACGACGAGGCGATGCGGCGGTTGGCTGGTGGCCTGGCCGAGTTGTTGGATTACGCCGACCAGCGTGGCGTGGCCATCGGGTTTGAGCCCGAGCCGGGTATGCTGGTCGATTCGATGGTTCGGTTCGAGCAACTGCTGGGCATCCTCGACGCGCCGCGACTGCGGCTTACGCTCGATCTGGGCCACTTGCATTGCCAGGGTGAGGTACCCATTGCGCAGTACGTTTACCTTTGGGGCTCCCGATTGATCAACGTCCACCTGGAAGACATGCTCGCAGGAGAACACAAGCATCTGATGTTCGGCGAAGGAGAAATCCAGTTCCCGCCGGTGTTCGAAGCACTCGGACAGATCGGCTACACCGGCGGCGTGTACGTCGAGTTGAGCCGTCACAGCGAGGTGGGTCCCGAGGCGGCTCGCCGGGCAATCGAGTTTCTCCGACCCATGCTGCCACCGGAGAAAATGTAGGGTGGGCATTGCCCACCAAAATCCGAATACGTAAAAACCCGTGGTGGGCATTAGCCACCGTCAGTAGTTCCAAGTCTGGCTGGCTGACACCTCAGCAGGTCATCCTGAGCGTAGCGAAGGATCTCGATCCCGGCGCGCCGGGAAGGAGATTCTTCGCTACGCTCAGAATGACAATGCCAGGTCTCAATAGAATTTGGAACTACTGACCCTACGATGAAGTGAGCCGATTGAATCATGGATACCTACGTCATCTTGCTATCCATCCCCGGGCTGCGCGAACAGGACGTGGCCTTGATGGAGAATCTCAAGGCGCTGACGGCCGGCGGCGAGCTGGCCAATCTGGTGCCCGGCTTCCCTTGTGTTACCTGTCCGGTGCAGGCGGCGATGACCACCGGCAAGCGTCCTCGCGAGCACGGCGTGGTGGCCAACGGCTTTTACTGGCGCGATCGGCAGCAGGTCGAGATGTGGACCTCGCCGGCCGATTGCATCGAGTCGCCGCAGATATGGGACATCCTGTCGCATCATTCGGCCGCTCTGACTTCGGCCGTCTGGTTCCCGCTGCACAGCAAGGAGTGCCCGGCGGACTATGTCTGTACGCCGGCGCCGGTGCACAACCCCGACGGCAGCGAGTCGCTCTGGTGCTATACGCGGCCGGCCGATTTGTACGGCGTGCTGCGCGACCGGCTGGGTCACTTTCCGCTGCAGCACTATTGGGGACCGATGGCCAACATCAAGGGGACCACTTGGATCGTCGACTCGGCCGTCCAAGCCGCCAAGCAGTTTCGGCCCAACTTCTTCTACATCTACCTGCCACATCTCGATTATGCGGCGCAGAGAGAGGGGCCCAGCAGTGAGGCCGCAGCCCGCGCGGTCGTTGAATTGGACGAGCAGCTGGGCCGACTGGCGGCCGGCCTGAAGGCCGCTTATGGCGATGCCAGGCCGCTTTGGCTGGCCGCCGGTGAGTATGCGATCACGCCGGTCGACCACGTCGCTTTTCCCAACCGGATTCTCCGCATGACCGGGCTGTTGAAGGTGCAAGCAACCGACGCTGGAGAGCAACTCGATTTTCGCCACAGCCGCGCCTGGGCCATGGTCGATCACCAACTGTCGCACGTTTTCGTGGCCGACGCCGATCCGGGCGTCATCGCCCAAGTCGTCGACATGTTCACCGGCATGCCGGGCGTGGCCGACGTGTTGGTCGGCGATCGGTTGACCAAGTACGATCTGGACCATCCCCGCAGCGGCGACGTGGTGTTGGTTTCCTCGCCCAACAGTTGGCAGGCCTACTACTTCTGGCTCGACGACGACTATGCGCCGGGGTATGCCCGAACGGTTGACATCCACCGCAAGCCTGGTTATGATCCGGTAGAGTTGTTTTTTGATCCCGCCACGAAATCCATCCCCACCGACGCGTCGCTGGTGAAAGGCTCGCACGGTGCGCCCGCCCACCATCCCACGCAGACGACCGTGCTGGTATGCAACCAGCCGGGGCTCCTTCCCAGCCGCACGCTCCGCGACACCGACGTCTTTGACGTCGTGTTGCGATACTTTGGTCTGCAATAGAAATCCATGATGAAGGGTGCCCGGGCCCTAGCGCAGCGGTGGCCCAGCGCCCAGAAGACCGGGCCTTCGCTGCGCTCATTCCCGGGCACCCGATACAGCCAACCAGCCTTGAAACCACTTCTGGCGTCTTCGATTCCTGCACACCATCGGAAAATCCCGGAGAACCAGCCATGAGAATCCATCTCTGCGTCCTGTTGGCCGCACTGCTCGTTGGCCTCGTCGAACCACTGGCCGCCCAGCGGCCGCCCGACGCCCAGCGCGTCGAGGCGATCTCGCACACGCTGCCGGCCCACCCGCGCGGTGTCGGCCGCCCGATCGACGATCGGGCGGCCTGGGCCGCAATCGCCAAGACGAACGAACAACGCAAGGTGATCAACCGGGCCGAGCGCCTCTTGGGCAACCCGATGCCCGAGCTCACCGACGAGCTGTTCCTCGAATTCTCCCGCAACGGCAATCGAAGCCGCTACCAAAACGTCCTCAGCACGCGGCGCAAGCGCCTCGACCTGCTCGTATTGGCCGAGTGCTTCGAGAACCAAGGGCGATTTCTTCCGGAGATCGAAAAGGCCATCGGCGCAACCTGCGACGAGAAGACGTGGGTGCTTCCCGCGCACGACCGAAACCTGACCAACTTCAAGGGCACCCAAATCACGGTCGACTTGAGGTCGTCGGCCACGGGCTGGAACCTGGCCACGGCCGATTACTGGCTCTCCGAGCGGCTCGCGCCGGCCGTGCGAAAACGAATCCGCCAAGAGCTCCAGCGGCGAATCTTCCAGCCCTACGAGAACTCCATCACCCACGGCAAGCCCCGCATGTGGTGGCTGCGCGGCACCAACAACTGGAACGCCGTCTGCCTGGCCAACGTCACCGGCGCGGCGCTGGCCAATATCGAATCGCGCAAACGCCGGGCCTTCTACGTCGCCGCGGCCGAGAGCCTCGTGCAGAACTTCCTGAAGGGCTTCACCCCCAACGGGTATTGCTCCGAAGGCCTCGGCTATTGGAATTATGGATTCGGCCATTTCGTGATGCTCGCCGAAACGCTTTTGCAGGCCACCGGCGGCCGCGTCGATCTGATGGCCGATCCGCGCGTCGAGCGGATCGCCCGGTTCGGCCGCCGCATGGAAATCAACCCGGGCGTCTATCCGGCTTTCGCCGATTGCGGGCCGGGAACCAGGCCGGCGTCGTGGATCAACGCCTACGTGAGCCGGCGGTTCGGTTTCGGTTGGCCCGAGGGAAAGGGCGCGACCGTCTCGGCAAGCTATACCCGCGATCTGTCCGGCGTCGGTTTGTTCCGATTTCCCGATTCGACGGCCGGCCGCGCGGCCGGTTCGGCCGAAGCACCCGAGCCGCCGCTGCGCGACTGGTTCGAGCGGGCCGGCGTGCTGATCTGCCGATCCAACCCGGCCGCCGGGCGGCCCTTCGGCGTGGCCATCAAGGGCGGACACAACGCCGAGCATCACAACCACAACGACGTCGGCTCGTACGTGGTGGCGCTGGGCGGCCGCACGCCCCTGCTCGACCCGGGCAGCGAAGTCTACACCGGACGCACCTTCAGCCGCCGCCGCTACCAAAGCGGCGTGCTCAATTCGTCGGGACATCCTGTCCCACGCATCGACGGCAAGCTCCAGCGGACCGGCCGCTCGGCGGCCGCCCGAGTGCTCAAAACCGAATTCACCGACCAGGCCGA
>CAZWWC010000397.1:0-4139 GCA_964637625.1 uncultured Planctomycetaceae bacterium | reverse complement strand
TCGGTGTCGGACGGTTGGGTTGGCGCCGAGGGGGCGTGCTCGAGATGGGCCACCGCGCGGACGAGGTCCGCAAGCAGCATGTCGGCCATGTCGCGGCTGAAGCCCTCGCGGAGCACGACCCGCAACACGGCGATGTCCTGGGCATTGGGGGCCATGGTGTAGGCCGGGACGATCCAGCCACGCTCGCGGAGCCGGTCGGACAGGTCGAATACGGTGAAGCGGCTCGTGTCCACCAGCGAGAAGGCCACCACCGGCAGGTCGCCCCGCCGGCTGAGCATGCGGAACCGGCCGGTCGCTTCGAGCTGGTCGGTCAAGTAGCCGGCGATGTCTTGCAGACTCACCATGATCCGCTTGTAGCCTTCCTGGCCCAACCGCAGGAAGTTGTAGTATTGGGCGATGATCTGGTTGGCCCCGCGCGAGAAGTTCAGGTTGAAGGTGGGCTGGTCGCCGCCGAGGTAGTTGACGTGGAAGATGAGCTCCTCGGGCAGCTCGTCCTCGGTCCGCCAGATAACCCAGCCGACGCCCGGGTGGACCAAGCCGTACTTGTGGCCCGAGACGTTGATCGACTTGACCAACGGCAGCCGGAAATCCCAGGCCAGCTCGGGCGAGGTGAACGGGGCGACCATTCCCCCGCTGGCCGCGTCGACGTGGATCGGCACGTCCCAGCCGGTCTTGGCGCCGAGCGTGGTCAAGGCGCCGTTGAGCTCCTCGATCGGCTCGAACTCGCCCGTGTAGGTGCTCCCGAGGATACCGACCACGGCGATCGTATTCTCGTCGACCCTTTCGATGGCTTCTTCGACGCCGAGGACGAACCGGTCGTGGGTCAAGGGGACGTAGCGGGGCTCGACCTCGAAATAGCGGGCGAACTTCTCCCAACAGACCTGGACGTTGTGGCCCATCACGAGGTTGGGCCGGTCGGTCGGCTTGCCTTGCGCGGCGCGGCGCTTGCGCCAATTCCACTTCAGCGCCAGGCCGGCCAGGTGGATCGCCTCGCTGGAGCCGACCGTGCCGGTGCCCACGCCGATTTCGTGCTCGGGCGAATGGAACAGGTCGGCCAGCATGTTGACGCACCGGTTCTGAATCTCGGTGGTTTGCGGATATTCGTCCTGGTCGATGTAGTTCTTGTTGAGCGTTTCCATCATGAGCCGCTCGGCCTCGGGCTCCATCCAGGTGGTGACGAAGCTGGCCAGGTTCAAGATCGGATTGCCGTCGAGATTCAATTCGTCGTGGATGATCTGATAGGCTACGCCCGGCGGCATGGAAGTTTCGGGCATCTTGTACTTGGGCACGGGCTCTTCGACGTAGCGCGAGCCGTAGGTGAGCGCGTGGTCGAGTTGCTCTCGGGGCATGTCGCCGAGGACGACCTGTTTGGAAAGCATGGGACGTTCCTCCGGTTCGGGTGGGCCGCGGTAGCGGTTGTGTTGGCGCGACGGTGGTGTCCCGGCCCGGAGTCACCGCCTGAGTTGGGCGGTGGCTCTTTTCGTTTTCGTGTCGGCTCACGGGCCCGCGGCCTGCTCGCCCGACTCTTGCCGATCCTCGCAGTCACAGCGCGACTGCGGCCGCAAGTCCTTGAGCTTCTGAAGCTCTACCTCGGCCCCACATTGCGTGCATAGCCAGGGTTGGATGGCGTTGCATTGGACCGCAAGGAGCCAGATGATGATCCACGTCACGCCCAGGATCCAGATGAACTCGCTGTCCATCTGGGTGATGGTCGTCAGGACAAAAAGCAGCAGCAGTAGGATCAGGAAGAAGCCGTGACCGTAGGCATCGTGCACGGCCAACACGTTTCGGTCGCAGACCGGACAGAACCCCTGCTGGTGCTTGGTGATCATGGTGTGCCTGTTGGTCCGATTGCCCTCATGCGATTGGACTTCGTTCGGTCGCCACCGGAAGATGGGCTCGGACACCTTCCTTAAGATGACTATAGAACGGAGAAGAGTCTTACGCGAGTGAGTAGCAGCCGTGTGGGCAGCCGCAACGCAAACGATCACGCGCGAAGTCAGGGTAATTCCGTTTTGCCCTTATCTCCTACGTTTCCCATGCTTTCGCGGGCACGCAGCCGTGGGGTTGGAAAGCGAGAGGGGGTACCGTCCCACCAATTGACGAACGCATCGCGAGGCGCTAGACTCGAAACGCTAGCATGGGGCTGGTGTCGCTTTTCGTCGGTTATGGACAGAGAAGCGTGCGGATTATCCGTAGGTTTGCAGCGTGGAGAGACAATGGCTACGTCCACAGGCAACATCGAGCAACTGGCAATCAACACGATTCGTACGCTCTCGATGGACGGTGTCGAGGCGGCCCGCAGCGGACATCCCGGCACGCCGATGGCGCTGGCCCCGGTCACGTATCTGTTGTTCAACGAGGTGATGCGTTACGATCCGGCCGCGCCCGACTGGGTGGGCCGCGATCGCTTCGTGCTCTCTTGCGGCCATGCCTCGATGTTGCTCTATGCGACGTTGCATCTGGCCGGGGTTCGCCAGGCACTCACCGAGGAGCCGGCCGTTTCGCTTGACGACCTGCGCCGGTTTCGCCAGTTGGGGAGCCGCTGTCCGGGCCATCCGGAATACGATCGCACCTCGGGTGTGGAGACCACGACCGGTCCGCTCGGCCAGGGTGTGGCCAACGGCGTGGGCATGGCGATCGCCTCGCGGTGGCTGGCCAAGCACTACAACCGGCCCGGCCACGAGTTGTTCCAGTTCGACGTCTATTGCCTTTGCAGCGACGGTGACCTGATGGAAGGCCTTGGCGGCGAAGCGGCGTCGTTGGCCGGCCATCTGAAACTGTCGAACTTGTGTTGGATCTACGACGACAACGGCATCACGATCGAGGGAAAGACCGATCTGGCCTTCAGCGAAGACGTGGCCGCCCGGTTTACCGGCTACGGTTGGAACGTCGTCGAGGTCGAGGACGTCAACGACCTGGACGCCCTGCGCGGCGCGATCGGTTATTTCCAGGAGGCCACCGACCGGCCGACGCTGGTGGTCGTCAAGAGCCAGATTGCCTTTGGCGCGCCGAACAAGGCGGGCACGGCCGCCGCCCACGGCGCGCCGCTGGGGGCCGACGAGGTTCAAGCGGCCAAGGAGGCGTACCGCTGGCCGGGCGATGCACCTTTCCATGTCCCCGAGGCGGTCGTCGAGCATTTTGCCGACGGCGTCCAGGCCCGGGGCGCTGCGGCTCGCGAGCAGTGGGAGGCCAAGTACACCGAGTACGTCGAGAAGTACCCATTGTTGGCCAAGCAGTTGGAAACGATGTTCACCGGCGAACTGCCCGAGGGCTGGGACGCCGATATTCAAGAATTCCCGGCCGACGCGGCGGGCACCGCCAGCCGCGTCTCCTCCGGCACGGTGCTCAACCAGGTGGCCAAGAAGGTGCCTTGGATCGTGGGTGGGTCGGCCGACCTGGCTCCGTCGAACATGTCGAGGCTGACGTCTGACGAGGCGGGCGATTTCCAGGCCGAGACCCCCGCCGGGCGCAACTTCCACTTCGGCGTCCGCGAGCACGCCATGGCCTCGATCACCAATGGCATGGCCCTTTGCGGGCTGAGGTCCTACGCGGCCACGTTCCTGGTGTTTGCCGATTATCTGCGGCCCGGGCTGCGGCTGGCCGCGATGATGGAGCTGCCCGTCTTTTACATCTTTACCCACGACTCGATCGGCGTCGGCGAAGACGGTCCGACGCATCAACCGGTCGAGCAGTTGGCTTCGCTTCGGGCGATTCCGGGCCTGGTCGTGATGCGTCCGGCCGACGCCAACGAAGTGGCCGAGGCCTATCGGACGATTATTCCCCTCAAGAATCGGCCTGCCGCGCTGGTGCTGACGCGGCAGAACCTGCCGACCTTGGACCGCACGAAGTACGGTCCGGCTTCCGGGACTGCCCAGGGCGGCTACGTCCTCTCGGACCCGGCGGAGGGGAGGCCGCAAGTGATTCTCATCGGCACGGGCAGCGAGGTCGCGTTGTGTCTTGAAGCGCAAGAGCGTCTGGCCGGCGAGGGCGTCGCCGCCCGGGTGGTCAGCATGCCCAGCTGCGAGCTGTTCGACCAACAGTCGCAGGAGTATCGCGATGCGGTCTTGCCGCCGGCGGTCACCGCCCGAGTGGCGGTCGAGGCGGGCATCGAGCAGGGCTGGTGCAAGTACACCGGC
>CAZWWC010000396.1:0-4180 GCA_964637625.1 uncultured Planctomycetaceae bacterium | reverse complement strand
GCGCTGGATTTCGCCACGGGCAAGCGAGTGCTTCGATGGCTGGTCGACTTGAAAAACGAATTGGGAACGACCGTCATCATCATCACGCACAATGCGGCGCTGGCTCGGGCGGCCGACCGCATCATTCGGCTGCGCAGCGGCCAGGTCGTCGAGACGAAGGTCAACGACGAACCCATGCCGCCGGAGGAGATTGTCTGGTGAGGGTGCTCGATCGAAAGCTGCTGCGCCAACTGCGTTCCTCCTGGGGACTGATTCTGGCGATCACGAGCATTATAGCCGTTGGCGTGACGTGCTTTGGCACGATGGCCTCCTGCTATTGGAACCTGACGGAGGCCATGTCGCGCTACTACGCGCAGTGTCGCATGGCCGATTTCTCGATCGAGCTGAAAAAGGTGCCGCTGGCCGAGTTGCGCCAGGTGGCCGAGTTGCCCGGCGTGAGCGAAATCCGGCCGCGGATTCAATTCCTTGCCACGGTCGACCTGGACGGTGTGGCCAAGCCGCTCAACGGCCAGGTGCTTTCGCTGCCCGACCGGCGCGAGCCGGTGATCAACGATATCGTATTGAAGCGAGGCAGCTACTTCACCGACCGCCGCGAGAACGAGGTGATCGTCAATGAGGCGTTTGCTCTGCGCCACAAGTTGCACCCGGGGCAGTGGATCCACCTTCTGCTGAACAACCGGCGGCAGGAGCTGTTCATCGTGGGCACGGCGATCAGCAGTGAGTTCGTCTACCTGCTGGGCCCCGGGGCCATTGTGCCCGACGCCGAACACTTCGGCATCTTCTACTTGAAGCAGAGCTACGCCGAAGACGTGTTCGACTTCGACGGCGCGGCGAATCAGGTGTTGGGGCTGCTGGCGCCCGAGGTGCGGGAAACCCCGAAGCTGGTCCTGGATCGTGCCGAGCGATTGTTGGCTCCCTATGGTGTTTTCACAACGACCCCGCGGTGCGACCAACCTTCAAACAAGTTCCTGACCATGGAGATCAAGGGACTGCGGAGCTTTGCGGTGATCATGCCGACCATTTTTCTCGGCGTGGCGGCCGTCGTGCTCAACGTCCTGTTGAGCCGATTGGCCGAGCAGCAGCGGACGGTGGTCGGCACGCTCAAAGCGCTCGGCTACACCGACGGGCAGATCTTCGGCCATTTTCTGAAGTTCGGCCTCGTCGTGGGTCTGCTCGGCGGCCTGGTCGGTTGCATCGGCGGCTATTGGACGGCCGGTGGAATGACCGCACTCTATCGCCAATTTTACGAGTTCCCGGAGCTGACCAATCGGCTCTATCCGAGTGTCATCCTGGGAGGATTCGCGATCAGTCTGCTCTGCGCGGTCCTCGGCAGCCTGCGGGGAGCGCGGGCCGTGTTGCGGCTGAAACCGGCCGAGGCCATGCGTCCCAAACCGCCTCGCATCGGGCGGAAAACCGTGCTCGAACGCATCGGATGGTTCTGGAACCGGCTGACTTCCGATTGGCGAATGGTCCTGCGCAGCACGATGCGCAATCGCATGCGAACGGCCACGGGCATCTTCGCCGGAGCCATGGGCGCCTGTCTTCTGTCGTCGACCTTCATGATGGTCCTGGGCCTTTCCTACCTCATCGATTTCCAGTTTCATACCATCATCCGTAGCGACGTCGATCTGACGCTCGGAGACGAACGCGGCGAAGAGGCCTTGCTCGAAGCGGCCCGGCTGCCGGGTGTCGACCGGGCCGAACCACAACTGAACGTCGCGGGCACCTTCTCCAACGGTCCCCATCGCAAGAAGGGAGCCATCACGGGGTTGGCACGGGGCGCGACGTTGACCGTGCCTCGCAACCTCGAAGGCCGGCCCACTGGCATTCCGCCTGACGGCCTGGCCATGACCCGGCAGTTGGCCGAAACACTCCACCTGCGGCGAGGCGACTGGGTCACGTTTCAGCCCACCAAAGGCCTGCGCCAGCCGTTTCGCGCGCCGGTCCTCGAAATCTCCGACAGCTATCTCGGAATGGCCGTTTACACCGATATCCACTTCTTGAGCCGGCTGGTTCATGAAGAGCTGGCCATCAACCGCATCCAACTGTCGACCGACGAGGATCCCAAGCACCTGGCCGCGCTCTACCGCGACCTGAAGCAACTGCCCGTGCTCCAAGGCGTCGATTGCCGTACCGACATGATCCGTAATCTCGAAACAACGCTCGTGCAGAATACCTATGCGTCGTTGCTGCCCATGATCGTCTTCGCCGGCATCCTGTTTTTCGGGGCCATCCTGAACAGCTCGCTGATCAGCCTGGCCGAGCGCCAACGCGAAATGGCCACGCTCAGAGTGCTCGGCTATGGGCCGTGGAAACTCGGAAGCCTCCTGCTGCGCGAAAGCATGATTACCACGTTGCTGGGCGCCATCCTGGGCATGCCGCTGGGCTACGGCCTGACGGTCCTGGTGGCCGTCATGTACGCCAGCGATCTGTTTCGTTTCCCGGTGGTCTCCAACAGTATGGTCTGGATCGCCACCGCGTTGCTGGCCGTGCTCTATGGATTGACCGCCCATCTGTTCGTGCAACGGGCCGTCCACAAGATGGATTGGCTCGAAGCACTGCAAGCCAAAGAATAGCACCATCAACGTGAAAACGATTTCAGTCTTGGAACCACAGATAGACACAGATGAACACAGATAAAGTGAGAAGTCGAGGGTGGCTGGGCATAGCGAAGCGCTGCCCCAGATGGCCACCGGTATCGAACAGGCACGAGTGGTTCTCGATAACGGGTCTGCTCAGGGAGTTATCGGCCGACAGATCTCATCTGTGTGTATCTGTGGTTCCTCTTAATCATACATAAAGGAACCGTTGAAAGAGACTGAGGAGTTCTTGACCATGAAGATGAAAACGTGGATTATTCTCATCGTGATCGCCGCCGTTGCCGTAGCGGGCGTTTGGATGATGATGGAACGGCAATCGGGTGTCCCGGTCCGATCGGCCGTTGCCCGGATTGAGCCCATTAGCGAGTTCATCATCGAGCGCGGCGAGACCCGATTACCCCGGACCTATTTGGTCACCATGCCGTCGACCGGGCGGATCGAGCCGATCACGCTCGAAGAACGAGTGCCGGTGAAGCAAGGGGATACGATCGTGGCGCAAATGGTGCCTTTTGACCTGGACGTGGACGTCGACGAGGCCACCGCCGTCGTGCAGCGCCTCGAGGCGGCCATCGCCGAGAACGACGCGGAGAACGTCGAGCGAACGGCGTTGCGTCAGGCAAACGAGTTCGTCAAGTCGATGCAGGAGACCGTCAAGGTGGCCTACGAACGCGTGCTGTCGGGCCGGGCCGAGTACGACTATGCGGAGAAGAACTATGGACGCATCGCGCCGTTGGCCGCCAAAGGCATCAAGACGGAAGATGAATTGGACCAGGCCGAGTTGCTCAAAGTCCAAACTGCGTCCGACTACCGCCAGGACCAGTTGGTCCATTCGGCCATGAAGGCCATGGAAGCCGCCACCAATCTGATGCCGACGATGATCGAGCAGTATATCGGCAACAAGGCCCTTTCGGGAGCCGTCCTGCGGAAACAACTGGCCGAAGCGGCCGCTCGGCGGCGGCAGATCATCGAGAACCAAAAACGAGGAAGAATGGTCAGCCCGATCGACGGCGTCGTGCTCAAACGGTTTGTGACCAACGAGCGCTATCTGTCGGCCGGTACCAAACTGCTGGAGCTGGGACGGCTGCAAGACCTGGAGGTCGAAGCGGATATCCTCACGCTCGACGCCGTTGACGTGAAGGTCAAGGATCCGGTCGAGATCTTCGGCCCGGCCGTCGGCCAACCACCGGCCAAGGGAATCGTCATGCGAATCTACCCGGCCGGCTTCACCAAGATCAGCTCCCTGGGTGTCGAGCAGCAACGGGTGAAAGTGATCATTCGCATCGACGAAAAGGACCGCGCACGTTTGCTCCGCGACCGGCATGTGGAGGTGGGCTACCGCGTACACGTGAAGATTATCACGGCCCGCAAGCCCAAAGCCCTCGTTATTCCTCGCGCGGCCCTGTTCCTCGGCAGTGGCAGCCAGTGGCAGGTGTACGGCGTGCGCGGCGGTCGCGCAAGGGTCGCGGCGGTCGAGATCGGACTGCTCAACGATCAATGGGCCGAAGTGACCAAAGGACTCGACCAGGGCGATCGTGTGATCGTGGCGCCCGAGAGCAGCCTGGTCGATGGAACACGCGTTG
>CAZWWC010000395.1:0-4200 GCA_964637625.1 uncultured Planctomycetaceae bacterium | reverse complement strand
TGATCCTGGCCACGCAGATGCCGCTGGATCGGGTACCGTGGCTGGACGAGGTGGTCCGCAACGGCACCGTGGCTCCGCTCGGTCCGCAGGAGCAACAGAAGGTCAACGGCTTGCTGGGCAACGGATCCGGCCCGGTGGCGCGGGAACGGCCAGTGGTTGGCCCGGGCGGCACGACTCCCTGGTGGGCCACGGGCGAGACGGCCGAAGGGCTCGACCAACCGGCCGCCGGCCCCTCGACGGACGTTGACGAACTGGCCGGTTGGCCGTCGCAAGTGGAGACCGAGGGAAGTATCGTTCTCCCCCAGCGGGCGCCGCCGCCGCGTAGCCGTACCGGCGAGCTTCTGGCCGCGATCGCCAAGCGTACGGGGCTCTCGGAGCGTGGAGTCCTGGGGATCGGCGGGGTCGCAGCGGCCATGCTGATACTGCTCCTTGGACTAGGCATTTGGCTGCTGTTGCCTTCACGACCGGCAGCTCGGTTGGCTGCGGGGCCGCCGGTCCTCACGCTGCGTGGACACACAGACTGGGTATCCAGCGTAGCCTTCAGCCCGGATGGCTGCCGAGTCGCCAGCGGATCGAACGACAAGACGATCAAGCTCTGGGACGCGGAGACGGGACGCTTGGTCTGCACACTGAGCGGACATACGGACGGTGTGTACAGCGTCGCCTTCAGCCCGGACGGCCGGCGGATCGCCAGCGGATCACGGGATGAGACGATCAGGCTCTGGGACGCGAAGACGGGCCGGCTGGTCGGAACGCTGAGCGGACCCACAGCCTGGGTGCTAAGCGTGGCCTTCAGTCCGGACGGCCGGTGGATCGCCAGCGGGCAAGGGGTCTGGGACGCGGAGACGGGCCGGCTGATCCGCACACTGAGTGGAGGACATCGAGGACCGGTGACCAGCGTGGCCTTCAACCCGGACGGCCGGTGGATCGTTAGCGGATCATGGGACAACTCGATCAAGCTCTGGGATGCGAAGATGGGACGGGAGATCCGCACGCTGCGTGGCCACGGAAACTCGGTGCGAAGTGTGGCTTTCAGTCCCAATGGCCGGTGGATCGCCAGCGCATCGAAGGACAAGACGATCAAGGTCTGGGACGCGCAGACGGGTCGGTTGGTCCGCACACTGCGCGGACACTCAGCCTCGGTAGGCGGCGTGGCTTTCAGTCCTGACGGCCGGCGGATCGCCAGCGGATCGTCTGACAAGACGATCAAGCTCTGGGACGCGCAGACGGGCCGACTGGTCCACACATTAAGTGGACAGGCAGACTCTGTGTCCGCGGTGGCCTTCAGCCCGGACGGCCGGCGGATCGCCAGTGGGTCGGGTGACAACACGGTCAAAGTCTGGAACTTGGCGACGGCCAGTTACTCAGGCCCGAAGATCCCCACACCGCCCGAAGACGCCGGCATCCGCCGACCGCGCACACATGCCAGTGTCGATGCGCCGACAACTGCGCTGGGCCGGTTGCCGCCCATTGAGGCAGTGTCTCCCGTTTGGGTTTCCGTGCATGATCAGAAGGCGATAAACATTGCCGCGGCTAGGGCAAGCACTTTGCAAGGCCTGGCCGAATACAAATGGGATGAACTGCTCGCGGAGTTGCAGGGTCGCGGGAGACACTCGAGTAGAATACGACGGACGCACACGCCCGGAAAATCGGACAACCAGCCGCAATCGCTCGAACTTCCCGAGCGATTTATTCTTACCGGCAACTTGGGGCCCTTGCGGGCCGGCGACAAGAAAAGCGTGATCTACGTGTTGCCAAGCACCAAGCTGGGAGCCGGAATGGAGTTTTCGTCGCATCTGCAACCGCAGCGGCTGATGGGGCTTGCCGCCGCCGTCGAAGTGCCGAGCGATCAGATGCCGCGGTGGATGGCAGACTACAAGATTGGGGATCCTATTCGTGTCGCCGTGAAGCGGCAGACTTGGGGCCAGTCTGACCGGGCGACGGCGCAGCAGCTACTGGGCCACTCGCTACCTCGGCTGGCGAAATACTCTGAGGAGTTCCGGTTTTTCCCGTCCAAGTTGCATGGTCCCCCGAGTGCTTTCTGGTGTTTCATTGGTGAGGGCATCGAGAAGACGAATCGGCCCCATACATGGGTCGATCCGAAGCTGGGACGCGCCGGAAGGCTCGCCAACGCGGAAGCGGTCTTCCGCTCGCCGGGATATCTGTTGCGTAGTGGTTCCGGTGCTCATGGCACATCCGGACGTTTGAGCGGGACCATCCGCCGTGTCACGAGAACGCCGAACAGAAACAGAATCGGCCTAAGCACGATCGGCATCGGTGTAACCGTTTCGGACGGCGCGGAGGAACAAGTCCATGTTTTGGCCCGTTTCGGGCCTGAGTTTTCGTCGGCCAGTTTCATCGACTACCAGTTTGGCGATCGCGTCGAGTTGGCAGTAACCGTCGTCGGGCCGGAGAAACCCTCTGCCGGTTCGACCTATCGCGGCGCCCATGTGCAGCATTCACGCCGGACCGCTGGGCCCGACAACCTCTTACTCTGGTGGGACACTATAGAAGTCAATGCAAGCCAGATCCAGAAGATGGGAGATCCGTCAACCCTGGTCAACAGCACCAGCGCGCGGCGGAAGACGTTTCCCGACACACCTGATACACCGGCCACCGCGAAGTATAACCTTGAGAAGGTATTGGGAAAAGAGGCGGTCTGGACCGGCAAGCTCTACAAGTTGTGTCGTCGTGATGGAGAAACCCACTTGTTGGTTACACGCACGCGCAACATGCTTGGATCGGGTGCTTTTGAGGCTTATACGACCGATCCGGGCTTCTTCGAGAACCTTATCGACTATGTCGACGGATACGCGTCCAAAGCAGACGAAGTATTAATCACGGGCATCGTTACGAAGGGGGATTCGGCTGCTTATCGACTGGGTTCCTACGCGCCTTTGTTGAGGATCAAGCAGGTCGCGCGCGTGGGGGATCCTCGTTCCGTGGCGGTTGTCGGCCAAACGCGATCACCCGACACATTGCGGCAGGAGACCGTCAGAACCGGTTTGGCTAGACTGCTTCGGGACTGGCCTGCCGTGGGTACGGAAGTGAAGTTCCGAGGATTTCTCGGATTCGTTCACTTCTTCTCCGGCAATAAGAACATCGACGTCTATGCGAAGAAGAACGACCTTCGTAACAAAGTCACGGTGCAATTTCCGAATGCGGACAAGAAAGCTTTCGCCGACTACCAACGCAAGGATGAAGTCGAAGTAAGGGCCGTTGTGATGGAAAACTCAAAAAAGCTGAGACTACTCGGGAAATCGATTGCGCGTTTGGCCAACCCGCTTTCCTTGGTTACCGACCAGGGTCGCCGAACACCGGCCCTGGATTTCAGTGAAGAGAAAAGAATCTGGCGGAGAATCCGATACCATCCGGAAAGGAACGCAAAGACCAGGCTGCGCGGCGCGGGGTTCTACGGCGGATACACTCAAGAAGGAACGCACTACAAAATCACCATTAATAAGCTCTTTTTCGGCTACGAGCGTTTGGGTCTGATCTGTGATCGCAACAGCACCAACAAGGAGTTCTTGAACGGATTGCAGGAGGGTGAGGAGGTCCTCTTTGAGTTCTCGCCAGTGGCATCCGGAAAAAGGGACATTGCCCGGGTGTTGTGGATGTCTCGGATTGGCACACCGGACAAGAAAGTCATTTTCTCGTCGGCCAGTGCGCAGCAGTCAAAGGCCGGTGTCGCCCAAACGCCATCACCGGGCACGCCACAACAGGAGGCCGTCAGAACCGACGTGGCTACGCTGCTTCGAAACTGCCCTGCCGTGGGTGCGAAAGTCAGATTCACCGGATACTACGGAGCGTTCTCTTCAAGAAGCAAGGAAATTGACATCTGCGCGTACAGAAACAGTTATCGTGACAAAGTCAAAGTGCGTTTTCTGAATGCAGATGAAAGAGCTTTTGTCGACTATCGGCGTAGAGACCGGGTCGAGGTCATTGCGGTTGTGGCGGATGACTCGAAAGACCCGAAACTGACCGGGAAATCGATCATGCGACCGATGAACCCCCTGTCTTTGGTTACTGACAAAGGCCGTGAAAAGCCGGCCTTCGATTTCAGCAAAGAGAGGAGGATTTGGCAAAGGAGCCGACTCGATCCGACGGCGAAGCCAATAAAGAAGCTGCGAGCTGTGGGGGTTTTCACTAGAGGACATTTCAAAACCGGTGCTCTGATTGTTGTCATTCTGAGCGCAGCGA
>CAZWWC010000394.1:0-4213 GCA_964637625.1 uncultured Planctomycetaceae bacterium | reverse complement strand
GAGGGTGCCACTGGCGTTTCGCCAGTGCCCGCACGGGCAAGATGCCCGTGGCACCCGCCAGAGTTATCCTTGATGCGATCTAGGTGGTCTGGGGGGCACGCAAACCGCGCCCGTCGGTCGCTCACGCCGTCTGGCGGGTCGCCAGGGCCTCGTATAGAATAGGGCGTTCTATGAATGACAACCCGCCAGAGCAAACCGCTGATTCGGGCCCGCCGTCCCCGCCCGGTCCCGAGCGCGTCGTTGCGGAACTCGTCGCCGAGCGCGTCGCGTCGCAATCGTGTCGTCGGCCGGGTGGCCTCTGGAAGCACCTGCCGCTGATCCTTTTCGTGGCGACTTGTCTGTCGACGTTCGTCGCTCGCATCCCGTTGCTCGACATATTGTTGTATGTCCTTTCCCACGGCTCATGGCCCGCGGAGGTCACGTGGCCAGCCATGCTCGGCTTCTGCTACGACGCGCTGACTTACGCCGTTTGTATCATGACGATCCTGATCTGCCACGAGATGGGACACTATCTCCAGACGCGTCGTTACCGGGTACCGGCCACTTTGCCCTTCTTCATTCCAATGCCCATCGGCCCCATTGGAACCCTCGGCGCGGTGATCGGGATGCAGCCGGGCGTTGGAGATCGTCGAGCGATCTTCGATATCGGCATCACCGGACCGTTGGCCGGGCTCGTGCCGACGCTCATCTTCTGCGTGATCGGATTGGAGTATGCCGATTTGGGCCCTATCGCGGCGGCGGAAGAACAGTATGGTAATCCGCTATTGATGCAGTTGTTCGTGTGGCTCCGTTTTGGCTCTCTGCCATCCGGGTACTATGTGATACCAAATCCTATGATCTTTGCCGCGTGGGTCGGTCTGTTGATCACTTCGCTCAACTTAATCCCGATCGGGCAGCTCGACGGCGGGCACATCCTCTACGCGCTGCTGCGCAAGAGAGCACATCACGTAGCATCGTTCCTTCTCATGGCCGCGCTGGTCGCCGTGGTGATCAGCGCCGTGTTGTTCCATTATCCGGTCTGGATTCTGATGGTCCTCTTGTTGTTCGTCATGGGGCCCGAACATCCGCCGACGGCCAACGACGACGTGCCACTGGGCCCGTGGCGCGTCGTGCTCGGCTGGCTGACGTTGGCCTTTGTTCTGGTCGGCTTCACGCCCATGCCGATCAAGCTCTGAGTTACATCAGACGAACACGTCCGTGTGCCACCCCGGCGCGCCGCGGAAGCAGTGCAAGATTGCTGCCAAACGAGCACTGCTTGCCTGAGAGGCAAGCAGTGGCACACTGTCGTGATCGGTCTATCGGGTCTGGCGCAAGAGGGCCAGCCCCGTCAGGGCTCCGAGCAGGAGCACCAGCGTGCTCGGTTCGGGGACGGCTTCCGCGCCGGCCGCTTCGGTGCCGTAGCCCCAGTTGCTCGCCAGGATGGCGGCGTCGGCCGGGCCGACGATGCCGTCGCCGTCGAAGTCGCCCTCGGACGACCCCGACACGCTCTGGCCCCAGTATTGGGCCACGATCGCGGCATCGTCCTTGTCAACGATCCCTTCGCCCGTCGCGTCGCCGGGAATCGACCCGAGAACATGGATCGTGACCGTGCCCTCGGTGGACCAGTCCGTGCCGTCGTACGCCTTGTAAGTGAACGTGTCGTCGCCGAACCAGCCGGCATCCGACTCGTAGGTGAACCAGCCGTTGGTGCCCCACCCCGTGATGGAGCCGTGCTCCGGATCAGACAGCTCACCGGCGTCGAGCTCGCTGTGGTCGTTATCGACGTCGGTGTCGTTGGCCAGAACACCATCATAACCATGGGTGGTGACCGACCCGTTCTGGTCGCATTCATACTCATCATCCTCGGCGACGGGCGGGTCGTTGACCGGGAGGATCTCCAGGTCGACCGTTGCCGTATTCGACCAGTCGGTGCCATCGTACGCCTGGTAGGTGAAGCTGTCGGAGCCGTGCCAGTCGGGGTTCGGCGTGTACTCGAACGCACCATCGGCCGTGTTGAGCGCCACCGAGCCGTACGCGGGGTTGGAAATCTTGTAGGCGTCGAGATCGTCGAGATCGGCGTCGGTATCATTGTACAGGACACCTGCACCGGCGGCGACGGAGATCATGTTGTCTTCGTTTGCCTGGTAAAGCGTGGCGTGCTCCGTGGCGGGATCGTCGTTGGCGACCGGGGGATGATTTGAGGGAGTGACCGTGAACTGGCCCGTGGCGGCGTACGTGGATGTTTGCGTCGTGCTCAGTGTCGCGGAAATCCCGCCCTCATCGTAGATAGTTTCGTCGATGTTCAGCGGCATCGAGATGTGTACGTCATAGATGGCATCCAGACCGTTCATGGAATTGAAGGCAACCGTAAGCGTCCCGGTCCCGGTTGTGCTGGCATTGATCTCATTGCCCGGGACGGCCAGATTATAGGTCATGGGGTCCACGTAATCACCAACTATCCCGTCGGCGGTTATTTGCAGTGTTCCTTGGTTCACCACGACCTCGTGGTCTTCCATGTCGAAGTATTGATTGCCGGTGACGTTGGCAGGAGGAAACTCGTTGATCGTGTCGAAAGAACCGCCGACACCCGTCCCGTTAGCATAGACGTGGCCCACGCTTAACCAACCGCCGTACTGAATGTTGAGATCAAAATTGACGGGCGAAAAGCTGAAGATACCACCGGTAAAGTTCATTCCCGTTAGAGTCTCCATGGCGTGGGTCGTTTCATTGAACGTACACTCGAGGTCGACTATCATGTTGCCGGAAACGTTAGTCGTCTCCGTGTCGCTGCCCTCGACATAAACGTTGCCGAATGGAAAGCCGGTATCAACGGTACCGCCCGCCCACAGTTCGAGGGTCATCCTATTGGTGGAACCTGACGGGGTGTCGAATGCCAGCGGCACATCAGTGATTACATCCGCCCCGGCCGCAGCGCTCATCCCGAGAACTAATAGCAACGTCAAGAGATTCCGCGACATGGCCTTTCTCCCTGTGTGTAGTGTGTTGGGGAGCAGATACCCCCCATGGTGTACTCAAAGGCACTCCCCTAATCATAATTGGTAATCACTGGCGGCAAAGAAGTCAATATTTTGTATCCAGTGAATTGACATTGCCCAGCCATGCCCCCCCGTTGTGGCTGCCCCCGAGGCCATTCGGCCCGGCTCAATGGGCATTTGCTCGGGGACCGCTCGACGGCGATGGGCCGACAGCGGGCCGGGCACGCCGGCCATAGAGCAGCCAATAAACGATCGGGATGACGATCAACGTGAAGAGCGTCGACGTGAGGATGCCGAAGATGATCGCCCAGGCCAGGCCGGAGAAGATTGGGTCGAGCGTGATGACCCAGTTGCCCAGCAGCGTCGTGCCGGCCGTGGCCAGGATCGGCCGCGTGCGGACGGCCACGCTCCGGAGGATGGCTTCTCGCACCGGCAAGCCCTCGGCGGTGCCGTGCTGAATGAAGTCGATCAAGACGACCGAGTTACGCACGACGATCCCGGCCAGGGCAATCATGCCGATCATCGCCGTGGCCGTCAAGAAAACCGGATTGGGATATCCACCCACCGGCCGGTTGACCAGCACGTTCAACAGCCAGAAGCCGGGCATGATGCCGATCAACGTCAACGGGATGGCCAGCATGATTACCAGCGGCATCATTCGCGAGCCGGTCTGGAACATCAAGATCACGAAGATGCCGACCAGCGCCGCGCCGAAAGCCAATCCCAGGTCGCGAAAGACGTCCAGCGTGATCTTCCACTCGCCTTCGCCGGCCCAATCGACCGAGAAACCGACGGGAATCGACCAAGGATCGTCGCCGCCCGGGAAGAACCAAGTTCGCTGCTCGACCGGTCGCGACGTTTCGGCCGGCGTGGTCGGGGTTCCGTCGGGCCGTTGGTCCCACTGCATGTCGATGATCGCGTCGGCGGGCGGGCGTCCGGCCACCTCGCCGAAGGCGTAGGCGGTACGGCGAAGATTCTTGTGATAGATCGTCTTGTCCTCGGTCTGCTCGACGAACCGGCCCAACGCCCCAAGCTGCACCATCTGGCCCTTTCGTCCGTGGACATAGATTTCCTCGAGGTCGTCCCGAGCGGATCGACGAGACCGTGGTAGACGGAGTACGATCCACAGCGGATCGACCTCGCCGGGTGGATGGGCCACGGTTGCCCGCAGACCCGATAGCGCCAGCCGAAGCGTCTTGGCAATCTCCTCGGTCGACACGCCCGACAGGGCCGCCTTG
>CAZWWC010000393.1:0-4218 GCA_964637625.1 uncultured Planctomycetaceae bacterium | reverse complement strand
CGCACGGCCAGGTCCAATCGCCGGAAGGTGCGCCGTTCGAGCGAGTCGGCGATGTCGATCAAAATGTCATTCAATCGGTTCGACTCCTCCGCCACGGCAATCATCTCGACGATCATTTCGGGAAAGTGTTTACATTTGGAGAGTGGTTGGGCCAGGGTTTCGCCCGCCGAGATGTTCTCGGTCGCCGAGACAATCGCCTCGGCCAGCACCCGATTGCCCGCCGACTCGCTGGAAATCCGCAGCGCCTGCAGAATCGGAACGCCATGGGTCAGCAAGGTCCCCAGCACGCGGCAGAATCGTGCAATGGCCAGGTTGCGGAGGATCCCGCCGACCACGGGCAGCCGCAGCTTCGCCAGGTCGCGCCATCGCATGCCCTTCTCCGTGGTCAACCATCGAAAGGCAATGACCGTTCCCGAGACGAGCACGACCGCAATCCAAAGGCTCCGTTCCCACAAGAAACGGCTGGTGGCCAAGAGCCATTCGGTCAACAGCGGCAACTCTCCCCGCTCGCGCATCGCCTGGAAGACCGTCTCGAATTTCGGCACGAAGAAAACCAGCAAGAACGTGACGACCGATAGCGCGAAGGTCAGCAGCAGGGCCGGATAGGCAAGCGACCCGATCGTGCGGCTCTTGAGGTCCTCCTGCATTTCGATGAATTGGGCGACCCGGGAAAGCGAATCCTCGAGAAACCCGCCCTCGCTGCCGGCATGGACCATGCTGACGGCCATCTGCCCGAACGTGCGTTGATGACGCTGCATGGCGTCGGCCAGCGTGGCGCCGCCTTCGACGTGGCGATGCAAGTCGTCAAACACCTTGCGCAGGCGCGGGTGCGCTACCTGGCGCTTGAGAATCTCCAAGGATTTGAGCAAGGGAACGCCGCTCTGAATCAGGTCGGCCAACTGCCCGAGCGTCACCGCCAGAAGCTGCTTTGGCACGCGTCGCCGAAGCAGCAGAGGTTCCGAGACCACTGCCGTGTCGATCTCGACCGGGTAAAGAGACCGATGGGCCAGAGTCGTCAGCACTTCCTGCTGTGAGACGGCCTCCACCATACCGGTGACGCGTTGTCCGCTCGCATCGCGAGCAATGTAGCTAAACTGTGGCATTGCCGTTTGAATCGTTCCCCTTGGTGACGCGGACAACCTCCTCCACGGTAGTGGTTCCGGAGAGGACCTTGTCCCAGCCGTTCTCGCGCAGCGTGCGCATGCCTTGTTCGATGGCCCCCTCCTTGATCGTCCAACTGGTGGCACGATCGTGGCTGATCTGCCGAATCTCGTCGGTGGTGACCAGCAGTTCAAACAGGCCGACGCGCCCCCGGTAGCCTATTTGGCGGCAATCCCGACATCCGACGGCGCGATACAACTCCGCTTCACTATCGAGTCGATCGAACGGGAAATCCTCCGGCAGGTCCTCCCGCAAGGGCCGATACGGCTGGCGGCAGCCCGGGCAAAGTGTCCGGACCAGGCGCTGAGCCATCACCGCTTCGACGGTGCTGGAAACGAGAAACGGCTCGACGCCCATGTCGATCAGTCGTGTATAGGCCCCGGCCGCGTCGTTGGTGTGCAGCGTGCTGAAGACCAGGTGGCCGGTCAGCGACGCCTGGATGGCGTTTTCGGCGGTTTCGAGATCCCGGATTTCGCCGATGAGCACGACGTCAGGGTCGTGGCGGAGGATGCTGCGCAACGAGCCGGCGAAGGTCAACCCGATCTTCGGGTGGACCTGGATCTGGCTGATTCCCGCCAGCTTGTATTCGACCGGATCTTCGGTGGTGATGATTTTCGTCTCGTCGTTGCGGATTTCCTGCAGTGCGCCGTAGAGAGTCGTCGTCTTGCCGGAGCCGGTCGGCCCGGTGACCAGGATGATCCCGTGGGGCAAAGTAATCAGCCGACGAAAAGTCCGGCAAAGGTTGTCGTCCATGCCGAGATTCGACAGGGAAAACGTCATCCGGCTCTTGTCCAACAGGCGAAGCACAATTCCCTCGCCGTAGATCATGGGAATGACCGAAACGCGGACGTCGACTTCGCGCCCGCCGGCCTTCAGTTCGATGCGGCCGTCCTGCGGCAGGCGACGTTCCGCGATGTTGAGCCTCGACATGATCTTCAGCCGGCTGATGATCGCTGCCCGAAAGCGGTGAATCTCCGGCGGAACCGGCTGCTTCTGAAGCACGCCGTCGAGCCGGTAACGGACCCGAAGGTCGTGCCGCTCCGACTCGATGTGAATGTCGCTGGCGCCCATGTCGATGGCCTCGAGCAGAATCTCGTTCACAAGCCGAACGACCGACGGCTCCTGGGCCAGCTGCGACAATTCCGAGCCGTCTGCCTCGACTTCGTCGACGACCTGGATCTCCTCGCCGTCGCTCTGGGCAATCAGCGACTCGACCGTTTCGCTCCCCACGCCCAGGTGCTTCTTAATGAGCTTGGCAATCTCCACGCGTGTGGCCAGAACGGGAACGACCGTCCGGTCGAGCGTGGCGCCGAGTTCGTCGAGCGGATAGAGATTGAACGGGTCCGAGGTGGCCACGACCAAGGTGCCGTTCTTCTGATGGAAGGGGAAAATGCCCTCCCGGTGAATGGCCGAGGGCGGGAAGTCTTCCAAGAGCGCCAGGTCGACTTCGGATTCGGCCAGGTCGACAAACGGCAGCCCCAAGGCGTCGCCGATGGCCCGTAGGGCTTGCTCTTCGGTGATGAAGCCGAGCTCGACGGCCACTTCGTCGAGCCGTCGCCCTTCGGCCTCGATTTGGCGAGCCAACTCGACCTGCTGCTGGTCTAGCAATCCAGCATCGAGAAAGAATCTAGCCAGGTCCATGATGCACGTCCTCGACAGCGCCAATTGCCCGTCGCGAGTCCGGCTACTGGCTCTTCAAAGAAGACCGAAAACCCTTGGTACGTGCGGAGTCTCCGCTACGGGCGATCTTCCACAACTATTTATCCAGTATAAGAACACGAGGGCCCTTCAACAACCACTAATCGAATACCTCGTTTGGCTGGGAAGCATGCGACCAGGGCATGGGTCACGAGACGACTTGTGGCGTGTCGCCGAGATTCTGACGCCTAGTGGAAAAAGGGGCTGTTGCGGTCGGCGGTCTGGGGCCAAACGCGACAACACCCCATAAGTAAAGACGCTCTGGGCTGCCCGTTTTCCCATCGACCAGCCACTTGAGGGGTATATCGAACGATTGCTAATCCCGATTGCCTTGTTCTTGCCCCCCGCGTTGGGCCCCCCCGCGTTGCTGCTGCCCACCTCGGCCTTGTCCACGTCGCCCTTCCCTGCCCGGGAGCCACGCCGAACGATCGATCTCGAACGGCTCGCCCATCATTTCGGCGAGCTTCTTCTTCTGCTCTGCGGTGAGGACGGCCATGCAGTCCTTCTCGGTCTTTTTGCGGAATTCCCGCCTCTTCTTGCGTTGCTCGTCGCGGTTGACGTCTTGGCCACGGCCCGATCGCCAGAGCTGGGCCATCGCATTGCGGACCTCTTGGTGGATTTTTTCCAGTTTTTCTTTTTGGGCGTCGGTCAGACCGAGATGCTCGGTGACCTCGGGCCGCCCGAGGCAGTATACGCCTTCAAGCTGCATTTGGATCTGTTTGGCGCGTTTCAATTGCTCGGGCCTGAGGATCTCGGCGAGCTTGCCGGCAATCTCCTTTTCGCGCCGGGCGGCCTCTTCTTGGAATTTCTTCCTCGATTCCTGAAGCCGCTTACGTCGCTCTTCCTCGCTGAGTTTCTCAAATTCCTCCCTGCGCTTGCGACGTTCCTCCTCCGAGCCGCCCCGGAACTGCGCCATACGCTTGCGAAACTCCTCCCGCAGAGCATCGCTGAGCTTCTTGACTTGGGCCTTCTGATCGGACGTCATTTGGAGCTCTTTCTGGACCTGCTCGATCCCGAGCAGACGGACATTGCCCATCAAGCGTCCCATGCCCCGTCCCATGCCACGCCGTCCTCCTGGGGGGCCTTGGGCTAGAGCGGATGAAACACATACAATTACCAGCAGGCCGCACAAGGCGGCACTGACTGATCGAGTCGATGCCTCTCGCATGTTACAACTCCTTGACAGTTCTGGTGTTAATGACGATGCTGCGGCGGATTCCCGCTGCGTGGATCCGACTTGCAGCCCCTCAATCTGCAAAACCCCGCTGCGGGGAAAAGGTTCCGAAACAGCGCGGAAGAACCGCAACTTCCTACGTCCGCCGGGGTTTATTCAAGGATCAGTAGTCCCAAATTCTATTA
>CAZWWC010000392.1:0-4220 GCA_964637625.1 uncultured Planctomycetaceae bacterium | reverse complement strand
ACATCTGCTCACTTGGCTTGGAAGCGGGTGGAGCGGCTCGAAGCATCGGGCAGGCGACCAGAAGAGAAAGGACTACGCCGCCGGCCAGTAGCAGGGTAGCACCGGTTCTTGAACCGGTGTGCCGAAGCCGGAGGCGAAGGCACGGGAGATCAAGCCGGTTGGTTCCACACACTTTCATGTCGCCTTCAGCCCGCGCGTTGAGCAAGCCCGGTTCGAGAACCAGGGGCAGCCTGGCCAGCTTAATCTACATTTCTCACCGGGTGACTATGGTTAGTAACAGTGTGCCACTGCTTCGCAAGAAGCAGTGGGGCTGCAAACTTGGAGCACTGCTTGCCTTCCGGCAAGCA
Source organism: uncultured Planctomycetaceae bacterium (assembly GCA_964637625.1). GTDB lineage: Bacteria > Planctomycetota > Planctomycetia > Pirellulales > Thermoguttaceae > UBA11386. The sequence continues at coordinate 3,873 of CAZWWC010000392.1, read as the reverse complement.
GTGGCACACCATGGTGAGAAATCCGGCCTAGTTCCACCACCAGTTGGCCGGCTCGTCGGCGGTCGCTTCGGTCCGGACGGCCCCGAGCGAGGGATTCTCCCTGACGTCCTTGATCGCGGCATACGAGTTGATCGCCACGCCGCCCGAGACGCTGAGCTGCCACATGCGACCGTGCTTCACGGCACTGGCTATGGAGTCGACCTCTTTGGGTGCGGGCAGCTTCTCGATTTCCACGTCGCTCGGATCGAGCAGCGTGGGCAGGCTGTAGCCCGCCTTGCCGGTGAGGTCTTCCTTCACGATCAACGCCGAGACGATGGCCATCTGCATGCAGTTGCGGAGTTGCCCAAAAACGGGATCCTTGACGGCCAATTCATCGTACTTCGCGGTGAAGAGATCGGCCCAGCGCTGGGCTACGGGATCGGCTTGGAGCGTCGCTTGACGCCGTCCGGCGGCGTTGAAATAATCCGCCTCGGTCATCGCTTTGACCGAAGCGCCCTGAAGATGCCAGGCCAGGCCGTCGGGACTCCGCATGATCGATTCGTAGCGGGGCTCCAGCCACCAGCGCGGAAACACGCTTCCCATCGGCTCCTTCTTCATATCGAGATAGCTCGGCAGCCCGGCCACCGGCGAACGATCGAGATTCATTCCCAAGCGCTTCATCCGATAGTCGGCGGCAATCATCACGCGGGCGAAATGGCTGGTCTCCGGCACGACCGTAACGGTGATCTTCTGCGAGCCGAGTAGCGCGGCATACATCGCCTTGGTCCGCTTGGGATTACGCATGACACGCTGCGTCTTCATGTATCGGTTAAGTCGTGCAACGCCCTCGGGCTTCGGGTCGATCGAGCAACTGATGACCTGCCGCATGGCGGGCCGCGCGGTCCGCAGAGCGACCAGCAGGTCGTCCAGGAGCATGACCGGCCGACCGGAGCCGACACCGACGACCGTTCCCTTCTTGTCCACCGTCCAACCCTCGCCCGGCCCTGCCAAAATGATGTCCCGATGTTGCGGGTCGACGAACACGTAGCGGATTTCCTGGAGGCCGGCAAGATAGCGCATCTCGTCGGCCAGCGGCTTCTTCTCTCGGACATAGGCCGCGATCGCCTGCTCCAACTTGCGGAGCGAGATTTTGCGCATCTTGGTCGCCTTGCTCAACGCGGCCGGCACCGGTGCGAGACTCTCTTTCATCAAACGTGCCAACCGGCCCGTGTTGTCGACGGTTGCATTGGTCAGGACGCCTTCGGCGTTGACCGCGATGCCGCCGACGGCGGGTGGACGGGCGTAGAGAAGTCCCGACTGGCCAAAGGCGACAGAACCGCCCAGGACCACCAGACAGAGAACCAGCGACGCGAGAACGATCTGACGAACAGCCAAAGTGACAGGTAGGCCATGGTAAGACATAGCACTTTCTCCTTTGCGCGCCCTCAGGCAGATAAAGGTGAGAACAGGGCCTATCACCGGGCCTTGCTCTGTTCCGGTAAACAGGGGCGACAGGGCCGCCCACCATTCGCAAGTCGGCTTCATGGGGAGGACGTTCCGAAGTTCCCACCCGGGTCAACTCTTGATGTTCGCGAAAGTAGTGAACTCGTAGGACAACCGATTTGCCCGCGAATGCCGGGCTCCCGATGGTCGCCCTGGGGTCACTATTTATGCGACCCTCAATAATAAGGGTACAATACCTCAAGACAGCGTGCGACTTGTGTCCTATAATCGTAACCCGTTCCTATGTCCGCTGCAAGAAAAACTGCCCCGTGAGGCCGATCAAGAGTCCGGTCTGCGCGGGGTTGCCCCGCTTGTGGGTGGTTCTTGTGCCACTGGCTTGTCGCGCTGGGGGCTGGCTGGGTAAGTTAGTAGTTGGGCTAGTCGTTTCTCGGTCACAGGGACTGAAGAAGGTGCCGCCGTGGCGAAACTCGCGTATCTGGTCATTCGCGATGGGTTGAAGTGGACCGACGTTTTTCGTCTGGTGCCGGGCCAGGCGGTTACCATCGGTCGGGCGGCAACCAACCAGATCGTCGTCAAGGACGACCGTTGCAGCCGTAACCACGCCGAAATCTTCATGTCCGAGGGACAATGGATTCTCCGCGACCTGGACAGCCGCAACGGGACCCTGGTCGGCGAGCAGCGCGTCGAGGGCGATTGGGTGCTGCAGCCGGCCGACATCATTCGTGTCGGGCGCTCCCAACTCGTATTCGTCCATCACCTCACCCAGGCGTTCGACGAGCCCTCCACGGCCATATCGCAACCTCCCGACGCCGAAGGTGGAACCTTGGAAACCGAGGCCGATCCCGATGCCGACAGCGTCCTGTCTCCGTATCAGCCCACGACCATCACCCATCGCCGCGGCCAGACGAAATTCCTTGAGCCGGGAGAAGAGGAAGAGGACGAAACCGGGATCTCGGAAAAGGGGCTGGCCGCCGCCAAGCTCTGCCGGTTGGCCTTTGAGTTGGCCAAGACCTCCGACCAGGTGGCCCTGGCGAACCTCGCCTTGGCCGGTCTGTTCGAGAGCACCCAGACCGACACCGGAGCACTGCTGCTGCTTCCCCGCGGTTCGCGCGCTCTTCAGGGCGCCGACCTCGAAGTCATCGCGTCGCGGAGCACCGCCAACCAGGCATATCATCCCGTCTCGCAGTTTCTCGCCACGACCGTCCTGCGCGAAGGCGAAGCGGTGCTGGCCCGCAACGTCATGGGCGACAGCACGTTGGGTACCCGCGACAGCAAGGGTGAGATTGACGCCACCAGCGTGATTTGCGCGCCGGTGCGTCACGGCAAGAAGATGCTCGGGCTGGTCCACATCTATTCGACCGATTCGCGCCATGTACCCGATCCCGATGATCTTGAGTTCACGCTGGCCGTGGCCAACACGGTGGCGGTGGCCGTGACCAATCTGAGACAGCGTCAGGAGCTGGCCGAAAACCTGACGCAGATGAAGGATGAGAACATCCAGTTGCGGGAGCAGTTGCGGGCACAGAGCGAAATCATCGGGAGCAGCCCCGCGGCGAGCAAGGTGACCGAGGAAATCGCCCGGGCCGCTTCGTCCAACGCGACGGTGCTGATCCGCGGCGAGAGCGGCGTGGGCAAGGAACTCGTCGCCCGGGCCGTGCACTACTCCAGCGCCAGAAGCAAGAACACGTTCGTCTGCCTCAACTGCGCGGCGCTGTCCGAGGACTTGCTGGCCAGTGAGCTGTTCGGTCACGAACGGGGCGCGTTCACCGGCGCCACCGAACGCAAGATCGGCAAATTCGAGGCGGCCGACGGCGGCACGATCATGCTCGACGAAATCGGGGAGATGAGCCCGGGCATCCAGGCCAAGTTTCTACGCGTGCTCGAAGGACACCCCTTCGAACGCGTCGGCGGCAACAAGCCGATCAAGGTCAACGTCCGCGTGATCGCCGCCACCAACCGCGATTTGGAGCAGGACGTGGCCGACGAGCGGTTTCGGCGCGACCTGTTCTTCCGGCTCCACGTTCTGGAAATGGTCGTTCCCGCCCTGCGCAAGCGCGTCGAGGATATTCCCGAACTGGCTCATTATTTTCTCCGCCAGTTCGTCGCCGAAACGGGCCGCCGCATCGAGGGTTTCACCGAAGAAGCCATGCAGCAGTTGATCAGCTATCGGTGGCCGGGCAACGTTCGCGAGCTGAAGAACGTGGTCGAGCGCGCGGTGGTGCTCTGTCGCGGCCGGCAGATCGACCAGGGCGATTTGCTTCTTTCCAGCCTGCCCACCTCCGGGAGCACCGGCGAGATTGTCGACGTCGGCGGCGCTTCGTTCAATCCGGCTTCGCTCTCCGACGTCGAGCGCCAGCACATCCAGGCGATGCTCGATCACACGGGCTGGAACAAGAGCCGCGCGGCCAGCCTGTTGGGCATCGAACGCTC
>CAZWWC010000391.1:0-4227 GCA_964637625.1 uncultured Planctomycetaceae bacterium | reverse complement strand
GCAAACGCCCGCTCCAAACGCCACCGGCACGACTCGGGCCCCCGCCTTCAGCAGCGCGCAGAGTGTGCCCAGGGCCTCCTCGCCGGGCGAGAGCGCCTCGGAGACGATCACGTTCTCGTCGACGTGGACCAGCGAGACGGCCGCCAGGTGTTCACAGAGAATGAACGCCAACAGGGCACTCAACACGATAATGTATTGCTGCGTGCCGATTGCCCAGGCTGCCACGGCCAATAGCAGGATCAGCCCGAGCACCATGCTGACCAGGCCGATAAGATCCACCAGCACGGTCGAGGCCACCGCGGCACGGGTCGAGCGGTTGACGCGATCCAGCGCCTCGCAGAAACGGCCGGCCGCGTATTGCAATACGGCCAATAGGGGAATCGCCGCAATGGCCAGACAAATCGGCGCCGCGTTGGACTTTTGATAACTTATCGCCGTGCCGGCGATGAGTACCAGCACCATCGCCACGTACATGCCGTAGTGGCCCAAGAGAACGAACAGAGCAATGCTGGAATCGACGAACGCCTCGGACGCACGGCCTCGGGCGGCGCCGAGCAGGACCTCGACCGGATGGCGTGCGGCGGGCCCCGTGCCGCGACGCTCCGGAAGTGCTCCGAGGGTCTCGGAGCGGGGATTTTGCTGGATCGTGGGCAAGGCCCCGGAAGGCGGTTCCGGCGGCGTGGGTTGGAAGAGTCCTTTGACCTGGCTTGCCTCGACCCAATCGGCCATCCCTTCCCGCCATACCAGATCGTCGGGCGTGATGGCCCGGCGGTCGGCCAGCCGCTTCAGTTCCACCGTCGAGACGGGCCCAAACCGCTGTTCGTCGCGCGCGTAGTACCACTGGATTTCATTCATCGTCGCGTCGCCAGACAGATAATGTGGCCCTTTGCCCTACTCCTCTATTATACCCCATGCTGCGGGAGAATCATGTGCGCGGCGGCCCTTTGCCTTCAAAACAGCGGGCAGACCGAGCATGGCGCGACGACTACGGCCGTGTGCGGCCGGATTCGATCTGCTCGTCGAGCATCTTCGAGAGCCGCTCGACCACGTCGGGCCGCTCGCGGTAGAGGTTCTTTTGCTCTTTGGGATCGTCCTCGAGATTGTAGAGCTGACCCTTCGGGGCATTGGGAGGAATCCGGTCCTTCGTGAAATTGCTGCCGGTGCCTTGGCCTAGGATGAGCTTCCAAGGGCCGCTGCGGATCGCGAACATGCCGTGGTGCGAATGGTGGACGATCGAGTGGCGAACGGGTCCCGGCAGGCTTTTGCCCAACAGGATGGGCAACATGTTGAAGCTATCTTCGCCCGCGTCGTTGGGCAGTTTGTGGCCAAGCATCGCAGCCAGCGTCGCGTAGAAATCGCCGAGGCAGATCAATTCGTCGCTGGCGCTGCCGGGCCGGACGTTGCCCGGCCAACGCACGATCAAGGGCACCCGATGACCACCCTCGTGGATATCGCCCTTGCGACCGCGCCAGGGACCGCTCGGGTTGTGGCCGCTCTGGCGAAAACACGAGCCCGTAGGACCGCAGGCATTGCGGCCGTTGCGGCCCGGCGAACCGTTGTCGGAGGTGAACACGACGATCGTGCTGGCGGCCAGGCCCGTCTCGTCGAGCGTCTTCAAAACGTCGCCAACCACGGAGTCGACCTCGGCGACGAAGTCGCCATAGAGCGTTGCCTGACTTTTGCCGTGAAACGCCTTGTTCGGCACGATCGGCGTGTGCGGCGCGGTCAGCGGCAAGTAGAGGAAGAACGGCTTGTCTTCGCTTTCTGCCGCGTGGCGCCGAATGGTGTCGGCCGCCTGCTGGCCGAGGGTCGGCAGGATTCGCTCCAGCTTCCATCCCTTCTGCATTCGGCCGGGTGTGCCGAACATGGTTTTTGGCTTGGGTCGATCCGGCACCGGGCCAAGCACTCGATCGTTCTGGATAAAGCAGTACGGTGGGTAGTTGGGAACGTCGGTTCCGAAATAGGAATCGAAGCCGTGGTCGCACGGCCCGTTGAGAACGGGTTTGCCGAGGTCGATCACCTTGTCGGGAACGTGGTTGGCATCCGCCGGGCTCTCTCGGCCGTCGTTGCGCTGCCACTTCATCCCGAGGTGCCATTTGCCGATTGCCGTCGTTGCGTAACCGTGTGCTTTGAGCATCTCAGGCAAGGTGACACGCTCGGGCTCCAACAACGGCATCCCATAGATCGACAGAACGTATTTCTTGAGCCGGGTTCGCCAGCAATAGCGGCCGGTCAAAAAGGCATAGCGCGTCGGCGTGCAGACGGACGACGCCGAATGGGCATCGGTGAAGCGCATGCCCTGGCTGGCCAGGCGGTCGATATTGGGTGTGGGGATTTTCGACTCCGGGTTGTAACAGCCCGGATCACCATAGCCCAGATCGTCGGCCAGGATGAAGACAACGTTGGGCCGCTCGGCCGCGTGAGCGAGCCCGGCCACGGCGAGAACCAGCAGCGACGTCAACGCCAGAAAAACCAATCGCGTCTTGCAGAACATGTTTGTACCTCTGGTTGGTCAACGCGGTGGGCAGTCTGAACTTCGTAGCCTCGTAGGTCAGGCTTTGCCTGACAGCAGAGTCAACGAGGTGAGTACGGATGTCAGGCACAGCCTGACCTACAGACTAGCATGACCGATCCGGGACCGGTTGTCAATCAGAACGGAGCACGCCCTTGCATTTTGCGACAGACCCATGGCTCATCCTTCAACCGGCTTGCGCCCGATGAACGTGTAGTAGGGCACCGGCAGGCGGAACTGGTACGGAAATCGGGTCTTGCCTTCGGTCAGTTGAACCGGCTCGAAGCGGCGGTGCAAGTAGGGGATGTGGTCGGGCGAAGGGAACACGTTGTTCGTGGCGAAATAGATCGGCCAGAACCAGCGTGCCAGAGGGCCGTGTCGCCGGCGGCCCTCGGCCGGAAACTTCCGCGAGACGTAGAAGTCGACCACGCCGATCTGGCCGCCCGGCTTGAGGATCGAATGAGCGTTCTCCAGCGCGGCAAACCAGTCGGGCACCATCGTCAGCGAGTAGGAGAACGTGACCACGTCGGCCGCGCCCTCGGGCAGTCGGAACGTGGTGACGTCGGCCTCGACCGTTTCGACGTTCGTCCAACCGTGCGCCTCGGCGCGGCGTCGGGCGATTTCCAACATCGAGCCGGCCAGGTCGACGACGTAGATCTTCTTTAGTTTGGTGATTCGCTCGCCGAGGTATTCCAGATTCGACGCCGTTCCTCCGCCCATGTCGACCCAAACGCCGCCGTCGGGCACGTCGATAGTCTGATAGACTTCCTCGCGTCCACGGAGCAGTTTTCGGCGGAAATCGTCGTAGGCTTCGGCTTGTCCGGCGTAGAAATCTTCCATCCGGGCGGCGTGGTCGGTACCGCGGATGGGTCTCATCGTCACTTGATACAACGTCTTTACGTGGGAGAAGAACGACATGGCCGCTGCGGAGATGTAGGGAGAAAGTAGGGTGGGCACCGCCCACCAAAATCGTCGATCGCGATCCAATTTCCTGGTGGGCGATGCCCACCCTACCATTATAGTAGTGCCGTGCTGAAATAGCGCTCGGCCCGATCGGGCAGGACCGTGACGACGTTGCCCGAATGCGACTTGGCCCATTGGCGAGCCGCCCAGACGTTCGCGCCCGACGAAATGCCGCAGAGCAGGCCGAGATCGCGTCCGATCTGTCGGGTCGTTTCGATGGCGTCTTCATCGGTCACTTCGATCACTTCGTCGACCAGCGAGATGTCGAGCACGGCGGGCACGAAACCGTCGCCGATGCCTTGGATCTGGTGCAGGCCCGGCTCATGGCCCAACAGTGCCGAGACGTCCTTGGGCTCGACGGCCACGATTTTCGCCTCGGGGCGATGCTCCTTGAGGAACTTGCCGACTCCCTGCAACGTTCCGCCGCTGCCTACCCCGGCTATGAAGCAATCGATCTGGCCGCTCATCTGCCGCCAGATTTCATGGGCCGTTTGTTCGTAGTGGCATCGCGGGTTGTCGGGGTTGCTGAATTGGCCCGGGATGAAGATCCGCGGATCGGCCGCCGCCATTGCTTCCACGGCTCGGACCGCTCCGGCGATGCTCTCCTCGTCGGGCGTGAGGATCAGTTCCGCGCCAAACGCCCGGATGATCTTCTTGCGTTCCTCGCTCATACCCTCGGGCATGACAATGCGAACCTGGTAGCCCTTCATTCGCCCGATCAGCGCGATGCCGATGCCCGTGTTTCCGCTGGT
>CAZWWC010000390.1:0-4233 GCA_964637625.1 uncultured Planctomycetaceae bacterium | reverse complement strand
TCAACCGCTGGGCAACCAGCACGCGGAGCGTGGAAGCCAGCAGAAACGCGTCGATATCCATGTCTTGAAGACGGTTGACCGCGGCCAACGCATCGTTGGTGTGCAAGGTGGACAGCACGAAGTGGCCCGTCAGTGCGGCCCTCAAGCAGATTCCGGCCGTCTCTTGATCGCGGACCTCACCGACCATGATGACGTCGGGATCCTGCCGCAAGAAGGATCGCAGCGCGCTGGCAAAGGTCAGCCCGACCTGGCTCTTCACCTGAATCTGGTTGATGCCCGAGAACTTGTACTCGACCGGGTCTTCGACCGTGCAGATGTTCACGTCCGGCTTGTTCAGCCGGGTCAGGCAGGCGTAGAGCGTGGTACTTTTTCCGCTACCGGTCGGCCCCGTCACGAGCATCAGGCCGTGGGGCATCTCGATCGATTCGCACAGGTCTTTTGACTGCCGCTCGTCGAAACCGAGATCGGACAACTCCAGCGGGATGGAGCTTCGGTCGAGCACCCGCAAGACCACCTTCTCGCCGTGTACGGTAGGAACCGTGTTGACGCGCAAGTCGATGCGTTTTTCACCCGTCTTCAGAGAGATCGCACCGTCCTGCGGTTTTCGCTTCTCGGCGATGTCCATCTTGGAGAGCACCTTGATACGTGCTACCACGGACGGATAGAGGGTCAACGACGGTGGGGCAACCTCGATCAGTTTTCCATCCGAGCGAAGCCGGATCTTACAGCCGTCTTCGAAACGTTCAATATGGATGTCGCTCGCCGCGATGCGGAAGGCTTGCTCGAACATCTGGTTGACGAAGCGGATGATGCGCCCGTCGCGTCCCGGCGGCGGCGGCTGGTCGAGGTGGATCACCTCGTCGTTCGTATTGTCGTCGCCACTCCCTCGGTCTTCGTCGTCATCCACTTCCTCGAAACCGCCGGAGTTGCCGCCGCTGCCGGGCCAACTCGCGTCCTCAAAGAACGTTCCGAGGATTCCCTCCACGGTCGAAAGGGGTGCTATCAGCGGACAGACGGTCATGCCCGTCAGCCATTGCAGTTCGTCCACGATATGCAGGGAGTTCGCCGTGAAGAAGGCAACCTCCAAGACGTCATCATGAACGGCCACGGGCGCGAGCAACTGATCGCGGCACAGCTTCTCCGGCAGGAGTGTGGCAAGCTCCGTGTCGACGCGGACTTCGTTTTCCGAAGGTTCGAACAACGGCACCATGAGATACTCGGAATAGGCCTCCGCGATGTCCCGTTCTTTGACCAGACGCTTCTTGAGCAGAATCTCCTCGACGGGCAACCTCTCCTTGTTCTGGGCTTCCTGGATCGTCGCCAGATCCTCCTCTTTGAGGAGCTCCTTCTTCAGAAGAAGCTCGACGAGCAGCGCGTGTGTACCGGCAAGAGTAGCGGTCTTTCCCATGGCACTTCTCACAAAACCTGGCTTTTCTGGAGCCGATCTTGTCTTTCTTGGAGCTGTTGAATCAACTCAGTAATCGGGTTTGCTTTCTTCCGTTTATCAGTCTGGGGTTTTTTCTCGGCATCGCCCTTCGACTTCTTCGGATCAACGTTGTTCTCGGGGTCCGGCTGCTCGGGCGGCGCGGTGAAGTCGGGATACGTCAACTTTGTCGTCTTTTCTCCAGATTGTATCAGTACTTCCTCGGGCAAGATTCGCTTGACCACCCATGACTGTCTCGCGGCGTCCGAGCCGGCCAGGGTGTCTCCCGGCTCGTAGACCTTGCCGTTGATGATCGCCATACTCCGGTTGCCTTGAACATAGGTGCCACCCAGAGCGAACTCGCGCTGGCGAAGGTGGGTTGCTTCTGCCGCTTTCTTCCCACCAGGGCCGTTCCGGCCCGGACCGCCCGATCCGGGTTGGTTGCCCTTCAATGAGCCAAGGGCCAGCTTGACGGGTCGAAACGGATCGCGATCGTTGGCCGGCTTCAGGACGGGAGACAGCAACTCCTTCGACAACTGGGCGATGTCGCTATCCTGCTGGGACGATGTCCCGGTTGCCGACCCGCTCACGTAGGGCCAACAACACCCGGCAAACACCATGGCAACCACGGCCATCGGTGCCATCTTTCGCATCAATTCAGCCATGTTATCCTCGCAATCCCAGGAGCGTAACGGTCATCTCTAGTTGGTTGCTGTTGCGCATCGGTGTAACGGCAACCGAGTCGACGCGAAACAACCGTTCGTTGGTCTCCACCCAATCCAGGAACGATTCCAAACCGTGATAGTACCCCCGGACTTCCACCCGGAGTTCAACCGCCTCGAACGGCCCGACGCGACGCGGGTCGGCCGAATCGAGGTTGACCAGTTTGACCGGCAACTTCCGGACGCCGCCGATCACATATTGGATCCATTCGTTGGTATCCGTGTCTTTGGGCAAGCGGGCGACGACCTGGTCGACTTCGTCCCGCAACTGTTTGACCTCGTCAACGAGGTCTTGATATTCTCTTGTCTTTGTCAGGCGTTGCGTGGTCTCTGCGATGCGGCTGTCAAGCGGCATGTAAACTCCTACATAACCGACGGCCAGGATCACGCCGGTGACGAAAATGCGAAACTGGAGCGGATCGTGCAGTCGCTCGGCCAGCTTTTGGATGGCGGTCTGTTTTTCCGTGTTCTTCATTTTGGTTTCTTGCCTCCCTTCGCGGCCCCGGATCCTTTCTTCGCCGAACCCTTCTTCTGACCCGGCAAACAAACGATCGAAAAAATGGCCATGGGTTCTTGGCCCGCCTTGGACGGGATGTGCTGCAGTTCGTCCAGCGTGACCAGCGGGAATTCTTCCTCCAGTGTCGGGTCGGAGCGAAGCGCAACCAGCAGTCGATCGATCTCAGGAGGCACGGTGCCGCTGGCGGGAAGCCTAACCGCCCCTCGCAACGCAAGTGACTTCTTCGTCTTCGTGCTGCCCTTCTTCTTCTGCAGGCTGCGCAGTTCGCAAACGCCCCGAACCGAGGTGAGATACATCTCCTCGGGAACACACAGGGAAAGATCGCGCAGGCAGGAAGTCCAAAGCACGCGGGTATTCAGAAACTCGCGAATCGCGGAAACCTGCATTCCCAGTTGCTTCTTCTCCTTTTGGAGCTTCATCTTCTTTGTCGTGGCTTCCGCGGGAGAGACGGCCACGTTGGTTTGAAGTACTTGCTCGGATTCCCTCAATGTCCAATACGTATAGCCGAGCAGCAGCGCCATGCACACCAACAAGGCGAGTTGCATGACCGCGTCGCGCCAGGGGAAGAGCTGCAGCAGCGTCGGGCGGGGTTTCAACGATCGGCCCAGATCAAATCCACCGCCTTCTTTATCGAGACCACCCTGTGCCACGCCGTAGGCGATTTGCGACTGGTTCAGTTCCGGGCCATCAAACCAGTCGATCGACGTATCCAACTGCTCTTCTAGCCAATCGAGGTCCAACAGCCGCTTGAGTTCCGCGCGGCCGTGAATCATCACGGCATCGAGCGGGGATTCCACGCCACAGTCCTTGCTGGTCGCCAGCAGGGAACGGCTTGCCATCAGCAACGTGGAAGCTTCCTCGCCCTGCGTCAGATTCGTGAAACGCCATAACAGCGGCAGGTTGTTCACCACCAACACGGCCAGCACTTGCGTGCCCGAAAGAAAAAGCCGCAACACGACCTTGGCACTGCGGCGCACACGATGACGGGCGCCGGCCAACCGCAACAACGCGCAGGGCGCCGGCTCGGTACGGGATGGGTAAACATCCAACGCCTTTAGCGCATCGAGAATTTGCCCCAAGTAGGCCTTGTCGCATGAAGCGATGCTGACGACGTCGCGCGAGTCCGGCTCGGTCCTGACGACGTCGACGACCATGTCGCCCACGGCAATATTCGGGCTGCGGAGCGCCTCGCGAAGCAACACGTGCGCCGAGGAGTCGCCGGTGGCCGCGTGAACCGGCCGCGTGGAGAAATAGACCCGGTGAGAAGGAATTCCCACGGAGACGGGCGTCCGTCGAAACTTCCGTTTCCCCAGCAGCGGGCCGACCAGTTGGCCGATGGTCTCGGCGAGATGCCCCTCGTCGAACGTTTCGCTTTGGCATGTGATTTCGACCGGGCCCAACGGTGTGGCCACGATCCGGCTCAATGCGACCGCGTCCTCATCGACGTATACCCCGATCGCTTTCGGCAACCCGATTCGTGCAAGTAGCCATTTCATGCGAGTTCGATCCGCTGCGATTTCGGCCGGCGTACCAGGGCAGTGTCATGGTGATGACCGCTTCGGTGATGAAAT
>CAZWWC010000389.1:0-4261 GCA_964637625.1 uncultured Planctomycetaceae bacterium | reverse complement strand
CCGTTTTGAAATGCCCTCTACACAATTCCACCCCATGAGGCGAGTCGGTCCCGCGCATCAACCATGCGGGTGATCAAGTCGGAGGAGAATCATCATGAAGGTCCTGGTCGTTATCGGTCACCAGAACACGAGCCAAACGAGCTTCTGTCACGCAATTGCCCAGGCGGCCGTCGAGGAACTCAAGGCGGCCGGCCACGAAGTGATTTTGCACGACCTCTACGCCGAGCGGCTCGACCCGGTGTTGACCCAGGAGGAACTCGCAGCCGACGTGCCTGCCGACCCGGTGGTTTGCCGGCATATCGACGAGCTGCTCGGCGCCGACGGCTACGTGATCGTGCATCCCAACTGGTGGGGCCAGCCGCCGGCCGTGCTCAAGGGCTGGATCGATCGGGTGTTTCGCAACGGCCAGGTCTATCGGTTCGCGGCCGACGGATCGGTCAGCAGCCCGCTTGCCGGTCGCAAGGCGCTGGTGCTGACCACCTCGAACACGCCCCGCGAGGCCGAACTGGAACTCTACGGCGATCCGCTCGAAAACCTGTGGAAGAACTGCATCTTCGGCCTGTGCGGCGTGACCGACTTCGTGCGACGCAACTTCGAGTCGATCATCATGAGCACGCCCGACCAGCGCAAGACGTGGCTGGCCGAGACAAGAGAACTCGTCCGGCGGCAGTTTCCGTAAGGTAGGCATACCGAATTGGGTGCCCGGGTCTGAGCGTAGCGAAAGCCCGGTTCTGCAATCTCTGGGCCACCGCTTCGCTATCCCGGCGCGCCGGGACCCCACAGGCTGCCGGAGCGCGGCTATCAATTACTGCCTACTGCCTGCTGCCCGCTGCCTACTGCCTGCTGCCTACTGCCTACTGCACTACCCTCGCCACTCGGTATCGTCGACCGTCGTCTTGAAGTCGGCCTCGATGCGCTCGGGCAATTCTTCTGCGGCCACGGCGGCAAGATGCTCCGGCCTGGGCTTGCCGACGAAGATCATGCTCTCTCGTGGGCACTTCTCCAGCGCCTTGGCAAACTGATCTTCCGACTCGTAGGCGTCGTAGTCGATCACCGACAGATGACCTTCCATCTTCATCGCCTCGGCGTGCTTGCTGCACGCCTTGCACCCGATGCAGCCCACCTCGCAGACGGCTTTGACCTGTGGGCCGAAATCCTTGTTCGAGCAGGCCACCACGAGCATCCGCTCGGCCTTGAAGGGAACCATGGTGATGATGTTGCGGGGGCACACCCGGGCACAGGCCTTGCAGCCGACGCACTTGTCGTAATCCACGGTGGCCAACCCGTCGACAATATGGATGGCGTCGTAAGGGCATGCGGCCACGCAATCGCCCAGCCCCAGGCAGCCGTAGGTGCATCCCTGCACGCCGGCCACCAGGTTGGCGGCCACGCAGGTCGGCTCGCCCAGATAGTCGGTCCGGCCGAGACGCTGATCGGTGCGAGCGGCGCAATGGACCACGGCCCGATAGGGGAACGTCTGCTCGACCGCCACGCCCATGATCTCGGCCAACTGTCCGGCGCAGCTCTGACCGCCGGGCGCGCAGAGCGTGACGTCGGTTCCGCCGGCGGCGACCGCCTCGGCATACTCGCCGCAGCCGACGAAGCCGCAACCGCCACAATTGGCCCCGGGCAAGGCTTCGAGGATCGCCAACACCTTCGGATCGACCTTCACGTGGAAGGTGCGATTGGCCCAACCGAGCACGCAGGCCACGACCACGGCCAAAAGGCCCAGTACGCCGGCCGCCAGGAGCATGGTCACGGTGTTCAACATCGATCCGATTTCCTACTTCAAGAGCGTACTCAATGCCGCTTCAATCCCGCGGTCGACCCCGGCAAAACCCATGAACGCCATGGCCATGATTCCGGCGACGATCAGGGCGATGCCCGGCCCGCGCAGGGGCTTGGGCACGTCGCACATGTCCAACTCCTCACGGATGCCGGCCATCAGGACGATGGCCAAGGTGAATCCCAGCCCGCCGCCGACGGCCAAGGTCAACGCCTCGTGCAAGCCCCAAAGCCGCGTCGGGTCCTGCAGGTGCTTCATGATCTCCAGGCAGGCAAACAGAATCGCGCAGTTTGTCGTGATCAAAGGAAGAAAAACGCCGAACGACTTGTAGAGCGCCGGGAAGAACTTCCGCACGTACATCTCGACGAACTGCACCGAACCGGCGATCACGAAGATGTACATGATGTAGCTGAGCACCGACAGGTCGACGTTGCCCGAGGTGCCCCCGACCGTCTCCCATACCCACGCCGGCAGCGGGGCGCCGGGCCGGAGGATGAAATAGGTAAACGTCCAACTGAGTGCCGCGGCGATCGAGATGACAAACGTCACGGCGCAGCCCATGCCGAAGGCCATGTCGATCCGCCGCGACACGCCCAGAAACGGACAGATGCCGACGAAATAGTACAACACAAAGTTGTTGATCAGTGCCGCACCGATCCCGATCTGTACTAGCGTAATCAGTGTTTCCATGAGGACTTGTTCACTTATGGAATTGGTGGCGGACGTCAGGGCCGCCCACGGGCAGTTGCCCTCGGTTCATTCGCCTTTATCCTTCGGTTCCCTTTTCTCTCGCCGCTAGTGCCTCGGCCCGGCGCTGGCCGATCCAATTCGCCAGGGCCAACAACAGCCCCAGCGTGAGAAACGCGCCGGGCGGCAGCGCCATGATGCCCCAGTTCGGCCAGGCCTCGCCCAGCACGGTGACGCCAAACCACTCACCCTTGCCGAGGATCTCGCGGACCGTGGCAATGCTCGCCAACGCCAACCCAAAGCCCAACGACATGCCGATCGCGTCGGCCAGCGCCACGCCGACGCCTTGCTTCGACGCACAGATTTCGCAGCGCGAAATAATGATGCAGTTGACAATGATCAACGGCACGTACGGGCCCAGCACTTTGCTCATCTCGTACACGTAGGCCGCCAGAAACCGATCGGCGATCGTCACAAACGTCGCGATCGTCAGCGTGAACACGAGAATCCGCAAATGGGGCTTCAGCAGCCCGCGGATCAGGCTCGTGATCACGTTGGCCGAGATCAGCACGAAAGCCGTCGCGCCGACCATCGTCATCGCCGGCTCCATCGCGCCGGTGACGGCCAACGTCGGGCACATGCCCAGGAGCTGCCGATAGACCGGGTTCTCGGGCAAAATGCCGTTGATGAAGCGTTCGGCCGCCGTAGGTTGGGATGGACTCATGGGTCACGCGTTTTCATGAAAGTAGGGTGGGCACCGCCCACCAAAAAACCGAATCTTGTCGATGTTTATTGTTCCGGTGGGCGTTGCCCACCCTCCTGCTGCAACTTTCGAAGGGGTGTTTTCAGGTTTGCAATGGTCCGATTCACAATGTCGGCCACGCTCTGCGAGCTGATCGTGGCGCCGGTGCGTGCTGCACGGATTTGACCGGCCCCCGGCGCGGACGGGACCACCTCCACCGGCCTATCGGTCGGCATGTCACGGAACTGATCCCGGAAAGCCTCGCCCGTGATGCGCGATCCCAGGTCCGGCGTCTCCTTCTGATCGAGCACGTACAGGCCGGTGATCGTGGAAACATTCGCAGTCACACCAATGAGTACGTCGATGCGATCGGCAAATCCCTGACCGGTGGCCGGCAGCACCCAGCCGGCGATCGCTTTATCAGCAGCGAGAACCTTGTACACGCATTGCTCGCGGCCGTCTTCGCCGGGCACGACTGGGGCGAGGATCCAGCCGGCAACCACGTCGCCGACGAGAATCTTATAGGTGCGCTGCCCGTCTTCATCCTCTTGATCCTCGGCGACAATCTCCATGGGCCCGGCTTCGTCCTCACCAACGACTCCGACCAGCTCGGGAATCGCCGCATAAGTCTCTTGACGCTTATTCTCGGCGATCCGTGGCCCCAGCGCGGTTTGCGTGCCGGCCAGCGCCGCCCCGTAGATCAGCGCCAGCAGGATAACCAGCCACGCCTGCCGAATGTAGCCGCCTTTGCGAGGTTCGTCCGTCATGATTCGTACTTATGAAACCACAGATGAACACAGATAAACACAGATTCTGCAAGGAATTGTGATATCCTATCTGTGTACATCTGTGTTCATCTGTGGTTCCCTTCTTTGGTTTACTGTAGAGTTACGAGGTCTGAGTTTCCGGTTTTGATTTGGTTGCGCCCAGCGGCCGCGGGATGGTCCACCGATTGATCAAGGGCACGGCGCCGTTCATCAAAAGAACGGCAAACATCACGCCCTCGGGATAGCCGCTGAACAGGCGGATCAACACGGTCAGAAAAC
>CAZWWC010000388.1:0-4298 GCA_964637625.1 uncultured Planctomycetaceae bacterium | reverse complement strand
GTTCCCTCCGCGGCCTTGCCCTCGAATAATAGCTACAACGATGCGTGCTCGTTGCGCACGCTCGGGGGTCGCGCAGGCCGGAAGCGCGAGATCTTCCCCGGCCGCCCTCGAATGACACTGCTGGAACACAAACTTGTTTGAATGGGAGAAGGAATCATGAAAAACATGAACCACTATGTCGTCATGGGCATCATCCTGTTGGTTGTCGGTGGGCTCAATTGGGGCCTGGTCGGAATCTTCAATTTCGATCTGGTTGGGTTCCTATTCGGCAGCGCAACGGTGTTGACCCGAATCGTCTACACGCTCGTCGGCCTGGCGGCCATCGGAATCGGCCTATGGTTGCCGTCGACGGCTTGCGGTTGTAGCTACCTGTCGTCGAAGAACCCGACCTCGACTGGCTAGACCGGTCGTGGCAGGGTAATCGAGAGAGCGCCGGGCTCGGAGGCCCCCGGGTACGGCGCTCCACAAGAATCAACGCACGGGTGCCACTGCTGCCGACTTGTCCAGCCGCGTCGGCATCGGACCAGGAAGAAGGTCGGCAGGACGCCTCTGGCGGCGCGGACGCGGCGGAGCCGTGTCCGCGCCGCAGTCATTTGCTCGCGGATCAGTCTTCCGCCGGACGAATCCGCATCGTCTTTGAATCCAACTCAGGCACGATCGAAAAGCGATCGATTTGCGCGGCCGCCAAAATGTCCTCTTCAAGGCCCGCCTCCAGCAATACCTGTCCGCCGAGGGTTTCGCGGAGCTTTGCCGCCAGACGTTCGGCCTCCAGCGGTTCGGCGCCAAGCGACACGGGCAGTGCGAAGGCGTGTTTCCAGGTCTCGCCGGCCGTGATTGCCTGGGCGTTGAGCTTGTAGGGCACGTCGCCCCGCCGCTTGAGCCGCTCGACGAGCATCCCGGCAAACAAGATGTCGTCGTAGCTCATCTGCCCCTCGGTGCCGGCCGAGAGCAGGTGGATCCGCTCGGCGCCGGCCAACCGGTCGAGCAGGGCCGAGGTGTTGACAAAGGCCCCGAGCAGGACCCGCCGGGCCAGACGGCACACGGCCAGTGCACGTGTGCCGTTGGTCGTCGTGAAGATGATGGTTTTGCCGCCGACTGTTTCAGGCGAGTATTCGGCCGGCGAGTTGCCCAAATCGAAGCCGTCGACGGCAAGCGCCCCCCGCTCGCCGCCCAGGAGCGTGTCTTCCGGCGCCCGTCGTGCCGCTTCCGCCTTGGCCTGGTCGACTTCCATGCAAGGAATGACTTCCTGGGCCCCGGCTGCCAGCGCCGTCGTGATCGTGGTCGCGGCCCGAAGCACGTCGATGACGACGACCAGACCATCGGCCATTTCTTCCTCGGCAACCAGCTTCGGCAGTGCGTAGACGTTTATTGATGGCTGCATTTCAGATGATCCGGCAGGGCAACGCAAAATGCCCTGAAGACCGGGTTCCCGTTGGTCGGCCTGGGGTCATTCAGTAGTTCCAAGTTCTATTGAGACCCAGCATTGTCATTCTGAGCGCAGCGAAGAATCTCCTTGATCATCGAGATCCTTCGCTGCGCTCAGGATGACCTGCCGCGGTATCAGCCAGCCGAACTTGGAACTACTGTCATTAACAGTGCAGGGGTCAATAGGATGGGAGCCATGGTTCTGCTGATTCACTTTCCCCCTTTTTTCTTTTCGGCTGCTCGCTCTACAATACGGCCATGTCTTACACGTCGCTGGCCGATTTTGTCGAGGAATTGGAGCGGTTGGGCCAATTGCGCCTGGTTGAGGTCGGAGTGGACCTCGCCGGCGAAGTGGCCGCCTTGAGCGAGGCCGTGGCCCGATCCGCCGGGCCGGCCCTGTTGTTTCGCAATATCAGGGGGAACGCTATCCCTCTTGTGTTCGTCTATACCTGTTTCTGAAATCCGCTCGCTTTTTCCCATGCCTGTTGACAAATCGGCTTCTCGGGTGCGTCGCATGTTCGGCGAAATCGCCGGACGATATGACCTATTGAACCACCTGCTGTCGCTGGGAATCGACCGGCGATGGCGGCGGCGCTCGACGCGGCTGGTCCCACCCGACGGCGAAGGACCCGTCTTGGACGTGTGCACCGGCACGGGCGATCTGGCGTTGGCCTATTGGCGAGCGGGCCGCGGCGAGGTGCCGGTCGTGGGAACCGATTTTTGCCGGCCCATGCTGGCCGTCGCGCGGCGGAAGGTCGGGCGTGCCGGCGCCGCCGGGAGGGTCTCCCTGGTGGAGGCCGACACGCAAAGGCTGCCTTTTGCCGATGAGCAGTTCCAAGTCGTGTCGGTCGCCTTCGGTCTGAGGAACGTTAGCAGCACCGACCGCGGGCTCTCCGAGATGGCCCGAGTGTGCCACTCGGGCGGCCACGTGGCCGTTTTGGAGTTCTCGATGCCCCGGCGCTGGCCGTTTCGCCCGATCTACCGATGGTATTTCGAGCGAATCCTCCCCCGCGTGGGGCAGGCGTTGGCAAACAACCGCCAATCGGCTTACAATTATCTTCCTGAGAGTGTGAGTCAGTTTCCCGAAGGCGACGCCATGGTCGAGCGAATGCGCGATGCCGGACTGGAGGAGGTCCGGTATCATCGGCTCACCTTGGGCGTGGCTACCTTGTACGTTGGAAAGAAATGAAACGTAACTACGTGGTTGCCATCACGGGAGCCAGCGGGGTCACTTATGCGATCCGGCTGCTCGAAGCGCTTACGACGACCGGCTGCGACGTTCAACTCTCGATCACCCAAGCGGCCGTCGAGGTGTTGAAGGAGGAACTCGACCTGAAGGTCAGTCTGGACGGCTTCTCCCTGTCGATGCTCGGATTGGAAATCGGCGAGGGATCGAGACAAGACGAAAAGCTCCGACGTCTTCGCTTCATCTCCGGCATTGCCAGCGATCAGAGCAACGTCCTTTCGGTTCCCTCGGGTGAGCCGGGCAAGATCTTCTATCGCGACTGGCGCGATCTGACCGCGCCGATCGCCAGCGGCTCGTTCCAGACCGACGGCATGATCGTCTGCCCCTGCTCGGGCGCCACGCTCGGCGCGATTGCCTCGGGCATGAGCACCAGCCTCATCCATCGCGCGGCCGAGATCCACCTCAAGGAACGTCGCCCGCTGATCCTGGTTCCTCGCGAAACACCCTTGTCGACGATCTACCTCGAGAACTTGCGTCGCGTGGCCGAGGCGGGCGCGGTGATCCTGCCGGCCATGCCCGGCTTCTACCACGAGCCCAAGACGATTCAAGACCTGATCGATTTCGTCGTCGCACGGATCTGCGATCAGTTGGGTATCGCCAACAACCTGATCCAGCGCTGGGGAGTTCATTAGGCAGTAGGTGGCAGGCAGGGGACAGCCATAAGTTCATAGCGTCGGGTCCCGGCGCGCCGGGAACGTCGGTAGGCAGATTCGTAGGGTGGGCACCGCCCACCAAAACTCCTTCCACGTTGCTTCGTATACCATGGTGGGCGATGCCCACCCTACTTTTTTGTGATAGGCTGCCGGCTCATTGTGTTCGCCCGAGTCCGTCATCTGCTGGAGATGATCCGCTTCAGCCATACGCTCTTTGCGCTGCCGTTTGCGCTGTTAGCGGCCGCGATGGCTTGGGCGGCCAATCGCCACGACGGCCTGGCGCCGCCGCGTTGGCAAGATCTGCTGGGCATCCTCGTTTGTATGGCCACCGCCCGCAGCGCCGCGATGAGCTTCAACCGTCTGGCCGACCGGCGTCTGGACGCGCTGAACCCACGGACCGAGGCCCGCCATCTGCCGCGCGGCATCTTGAGCACGAGCAGTGTTGTGCTCTTCACCGTGGCCTGCTCGGCCGGCTTTGTCGTCGGCACACTGCTGTTTCTGCCGGCTAATCCATGGCCGCTCTATGCTTCGGTGCCCGTCTTGCTGTTCCTGTTCGGCTACAGCTACGCGAAGCGTTTCACGCTGCTTTCCCATTTCTGGCTGGGCACGGCGTTGGGCCTGGCGCCGTTGGCCGCCTGGGTCGCCATCCGCGCAGAACTTGCCTGGCCACCGGTCGTGCTCGGTGGGGCCGTGTTGCTTTGGGTTGCCGGGTTCGACATCATCTACGCCTGCCAGGATTTCGATTTCGATCGAAAGATGCGATTGCGGAGCGCACCGGCCAGGCTAGGTGTGGCCCGGGCACTGCGGCTGGCCGCCGCCGCTCACGCGGGCATGGTCGGGCTGCTGGTGCTCTTGGGCGTGGTCTATCCAGCGTTCGGCTGGCTTTATTGGGCAGCCGTGGCGGCCATCGCCGTGTTGCTCGTCTGCGAACACTGGCTGGTCCGGCCCGACGACCTTTCAAGGGTCAACCGCGC
>CAZWWC010000387.1:0-4304 GCA_964637625.1 uncultured Planctomycetaceae bacterium | reverse complement strand
CGTCGGTACTTTGCCCAGGTTGGAGGTTGCCCATGAGCGTGTCTCTGCTCGGAGAGGGAACGATTAAGGCGTTGCCCGAGATGCTCTTGCCGATGCGCGAGCGTCTTCTGGCCAACCTGGTGATGATTTCGCAGATTCCCGCGCCCACCGGCGAGGAAGCGGAGCGGGTTCGCTTTCTCTTGGATCGTTTCACCGAAGCCCATCTGAGCGATGCGTCCTCCGACGAGGCGGGCAATGCGGTGGGTCGTCTGCGGGGCACCTCCGGCGAGCGGACGATCCTGCTGGTCTCCCACCTGGACACGATCATTCCCGCCAAGGAGGCCCACGAAGTCCGTGTCGAAGCCGATCGGGTCATCGCGCCGGCGGTGGGTGACAACGCCCTGGGCGCCGCCATCATCTCGCTCATGCCCGCCGTGCTTGAACATCTGGACATCCACCTGGCAAGCGACTTGTTGCTGGTCGGCTCGACGCACTCGTTGGGTCGTGGGAACCACGCGGGGATTCGCTTCTTTCTCGATCATCTTCCGCAACAAGTGGACGTGGGCATTTGCGTCGAGGGGATGCAACTGGGGCGACTCAACTTCTTTTCGATCGGCACGGCGCGGGCGGATGTAACGTGCACCGTGCGAGAGACCCTCGAACCGTCGCGCAGCTACGGCTCGGAGAGCGCCCTGGTCGTGTTGAACCACATCATCAATCGAATTCTGGCCATCTCGACTCCTACCCGGCCGTACACGGTAATCAAGATGGGCAAGGTTCGCGCCGGCGTGGCCTACGACGTGGAGCCCGACCAGGCCGAGCTGGGCCTGGAGATCGTCAGCCACTCGGACGAGATGATCCAGCAGATCTGCGACCAGATCGACGACATTGTCGTCGAGATGTCGGCCCGACACGCGGTCGACGCCGAATTCGACGTGTTCTTTGCGACCAAGGCGGGTGGCATCCCGTTTTCTCACCCGTTGGTCAAGAGCGTCTTGGAGGTGATGGAGCAGTTGAACATCGAGCCAGACCAGGGCCACAGCCCGTCCGAGCTGTCGGAATTGATCGCCCGAAACATCCCGGCCGTGACGCTGGGAATCACCCGGGGTAAGCGAGGAAGCAAGAAGGAGCCCGACCACGTGCAGATCGGTCCCATCCTCTCTGGCGTGGCGCAGTTGGTCGGCGTGATCCTGGCGATCGACCGAGGGGTGTGCGATGAGTCTTGAAACGAACGACCACGAGCCGACGGACGCTCTCGTCATGGACACGAGCAATTGGCTCGCGTCGCGAACCTTTCACCACTCCAATTTCTGGAATATCAGATGGCTGGTCGAGGAGAAACAGCGCCAGGGCCTCTCCATTTCGCTCTGTTTGCCGACGTTCAACGAGGAAGCGACCATCGGGCAGGAAATCATCATCCTCAAGGCCGAGCTGGCCGATCGCTATCCGCTCTTGGATGAGATCGCCGTGGTCGACTCGGGCAGCACGGATCGCACCTGTGAGATCGCGGCCAGTTTCGGCGCCGACGTCTACATCGCGTCCGACCATCTGGCCGAGTGCGGCAGCCACCGCGGCAAAGGCGAGAATCTCTGGAAGGCCCTTTATCTGCTCCGCGGCGACATCATCGTCTATGTCGACACCGACATTAAAAACATCCATCCGCGATTCGTCTACGGCCTGGTCGGGCCGCTGATTCAAGATCCCGAGATCCAGTACGTCAAGGCCTTCTACGACCGGCCGTTGGCCTATTCGGGCGGGCTGCGTCCGACGGGCGGCGGTCGCGTGACCGAAATCCTGATCCGCCCCCTGTTCAGCCTTTTCTATCCCGAATTGACCGCCATTTTGCAGCCCCTTTCAGGCGAGTATGCCGGCCGCCGCTCGATTCTCGAACAGATTCCCTTTCCGGTCGGCTATGGCGTGGAAACCGCCATGCTGATTGACATTTATCAGCGGCTCGGCCTGGCGGCCCTGGCCCAGACTGACCTGGATCGTCGCATTCACCGCAACCAGGAGACCATCGCGCTGGGGCGGATGGCGTTCGGCGTGCTGCGGACCTTCATGTCGCGGTTGCGTCAGGACCAGAAGGTGATCCTCCAAGACGTGCTTCCCAGCATCATGCGGCAATTCGAAGTGAGCGACGGCCGCTATCGGCAAGTGGAACACGTGATCGAGGAAATCGAACGGCAACCGATCCTCGAAGTGGAAGCCTATCGCGAGAAGTTCCACCCGCAAAATGCTTGATTCTCAATCAGAGCGTGAATGATTGTTCGGTTTTGGAACCACAGATGGACACAGATAAACACAGATAACGTAATAAATTGGGATATTTGGAACGTAACGCAGCCAAAAGATGTGACCGGCATCGGACAACCATGGTCTATTTCGGATAACCCGCCTGCAACGGGTCTCCTCTGCCCGCGCATCTCATCTGTGTGTATCTGTGCTCATCTGTGGTTCCTTTCCTTTGTTTGCAGTTCTTAGGTTTTCATGAATCTGGCCATTGTCCACTATCATCTCAATCGCGGCGGGGTGGCCCGGGTTATCGAGAACCAACTGCTCGCCCTGGATGCGGTTCTCGATCCGGCGTCGCCTTGGCGCGTCGCCGTTCTCTATGGTGGGCGAAAGCACGGCTGGGACGAGGCACTGGCCGGGCGGCTTCGGGCAATCAATCTGCGGTTGGTCGAAGTGCCGGGGCTCGATTACGACAACGTCGACGAGAGTGACGAACTTGGAGGCAACAAAGGCAACAAAGGGGTCGGGCTCGACTACGACAATGCGGCCGATGGTGATCCTGCAGTCGACGATCCGGGCGGCATGGCGTCACTTGCGTCGCCATGTTCCAAGACAGAAAAACATGCTCACGCAAGCGAGAGCATGCCACCCCACTTCCGGGACACCCTTTTTCTCAGGCTCACCGACGCTCTGAAGCGGCTCGGGTTCGCTCCCGACCAGACTGTGGTGCAGGTCCACAATCACTCGCTTGGCAAGAACGTGGCCCTTTCGGCTTGCGTGGGTGCCCTGGCCGAGCAAGGCTATCCGCTGCTTTTGCAGATTCATGACTTTGCCGAGGATTTTCGCCCGGCCAACTACCAGCGTCTTTCGTCGCTGGCGCTGGACCATCTCTATCCGCAGGCGGCCGGGATTCACTATGCCGTGCTCAACGGGCGCGACCACGCGATTCTTCAAGGAGCGGGCACGGCGGCCGATCGGCTCCACTTGCTGCCCAATCCTGTGCCGACCCTCGGGCAGTTGCCCGACCGAGCCGCAGCCCGAAAGAGACTCCAGGCCACCTTCGACGTGGGGCCCGACGAGCGGTATGTTCTTTATCCGGTCCGGGGCATTCGCCGGAAGAACCTCGGCGAGGCGATGTTGGTTGGACTTCTTTCGCCGCCGGGGACCGTCGCGGGTCTGACATTGCCTCCACTGAATCCGGTGGAAATGCCCGTCTACACGGCTTGGAAAAGAGTGGCCGCCGAGCTGAACTTGCCGTGCCGTTTTGAGGTGGGAGCGCCCGGGGGGCTGGATTTCAAGGAGAATCTGGCGGCCGCCGACGCCATTCTGACCACAAGCCTGGCCGAGGGATTCGGCATGGTCATGCTCGAGCCGTGGCCGGCCGGCCGGGTGCTCACCGGACGCGACCTGCCGGAGATCACCGCCGATTTCACCGAGGCGGGACTGCGACTCGACCACTTGTGGGCCCGGCTGGCCGTGCCGCTGGGGTGGGTCGGGGCGGAGCACTTCGCCGAGCGGCTTGCCGAGGCCTATCGCCGGGCCGTGGCGGCCTACGATTGGTCGCCGCCGACCGACTGGGAGGCCATGCTGGGTGCCAAGATCCACGACAACGAAGTCGATTTCGGCGACCTCGACGAGTCGATGCAGGAGGACGTGCTGCGGGCGGTTCTCGATGCGCGGGGCGGTAGGCAAGCCGTGTTGAAGTGCAATCCGGGCCTGGAAGCCATCTTGGCGGTTGACGCCCGGGCGGCCACGGCGACAATCAAGCACAACGTTCGCGTGATCGAAGGGCAGTTTTCACTCGTACCGAGCGGTCGGCGCTTGTTGGAGCTGTTGCTCCGCGTGATCGACGGTCCTCGCGGCGGACCGGTCGGCCGGTTGCCCCGGCCCGAGCGCATATTGGGCGAACTGCTCGACCCGCGGCGGTTCAGGATGATCCGCGGGTAGTTGGGGACTGTCCCCCTTGGCCATACAACTGGCCCATGCAGGAGACGAAACGATGCCAACCGCAGTGGAAATCTTCCGCAATCTGGCCCAACCGCTTACGCCGATCCCGAGCGGCGAGACACCGCAATTGCAGAAGCTCAAAGCAG
>CAZWWC010000386.1:0-4329 GCA_964637625.1 uncultured Planctomycetaceae bacterium | reverse complement strand
TCGAAGCGAAGGATCTCAAGTCTTTCAGTGCCAAAGAGATCCTTCGCTTCGCTCAGGATGACAGACAAAGGCCAAAAGGAATTCAGAGATAGTCTCCAAGGTGATAGTCTTCAAGGTGATAGTCTTCAAGGTGATAGTCTTCAAGGTGATAGTCTCTGTGGTTTCAAGTGGTTATTTCGGTTTCTTTCTTGCCTCGCGCTGCCGCCGCCGTCTTTCCTTCTCGCGCAACTGCTTTTGTTTCGCGCGTTCCTTGGGCGTCAACCGTTT
The DNA here is from genome assembly GCA_964637625.1 of uncultured Planctomycetaceae bacterium. GTDB lineage: Bacteria > Planctomycetota > Planctomycetia > Pirellulales > Thermoguttaceae > UBA11386. The sequence continues at coordinate 4,062 of CAZWWC010000386.1, read as the reverse complement.
GCCGGTGCTTTGCTTCTTTCTGGCCAGCTTCCCGCCGGGGTTCATCATTCCTTCCTTGACCAGGTCTTGCATCGCTTTCGACCGGCCGCGCATGCCCATGCCCGCCATCTGCTTCATTCTGTCGGCCAGTCCGTCGAAGGTCTTGACTAGTTCGTTGACCTCGTGGGGCTCGACACCGGCCCCGGCCGCAATACGGCGCCGTCGGCTCTGGTCGACGGTTTTCTTGGGGTTGCGGCGTTCGTCGGGCGTCATGGAATCGATGACTCCCATCATCCGTTTCATTCCTTTTTCGGTGTCCACGTCACCCATTGCGTCGGCCATCTGTCCCATGCCGGGAATCATGCCCATCATTTTTCTCATGGAACCGAGCCGCTTGATCTGGCCGAACATTTTTTTGAGGTCGTCCAGGGTGAATTCACCCTTCTGCAGCCGAGCTTCTTGCTTGGCCATCTCCTCCTGGTCGAACTTCTGCTGGGCCTGCTCGACCAGCGTGAGCACGTCGCCCATGCCGAGGATCCGCCCGGCCATCCGGTCGGGATGGAATTCCTCCAGGGCGTCCAGGTGCTCGCCCGTGCCGACGAACTTGATCGGCACGTCGGCCACGGCCTTGACCGACAACGCCGCCCCACCCCGGGCGTCGCCGTCGAGCTTGGTCATGATCACGCCGTCGAGCTCCAACGCCTCGTTGAACACCTTGGCGCTGTTGACCGCGTCCTGGCCGGTCATCGCGTCGACGACCAGGTAGATCTGGCCCGGATTGCACTGGCGGTCGATCCGCTCCAGCTGCGCCATCAGCTCGTCGTCGATGTGCAGCCGGCCGGCCGTGTCGAGGATGGCCACGTCGGCCCCGATCTCTCGGGCGTGCTTGACCGCGTCGTTGCAGACCGGTACCGGATCGGTTGCGATCTTGTCGGTATAAACGGGCAAGTCGAGCTGGCCGCCGAGAACCTCCAACTGATGGATGGCCGCGGGCCGCTGAAGGTCGGCCGCCACCAGCAACGGTTTCTTACCCCGGTCACGGATCACCCGGCCCAGCTTGCCGCAGGTCGTCGTCTTGCCGGATCCTTGCAGGCCGCAAAGCATCAGGACCGTCACGTCGTGGCGCAGATGAAGCGAGTGGTCGACCGGGCCCATCAAGTTGATCAGCTCCTGATGGACGATGCCGATCAGGTGTTCTTCCGGCCTGAGCGACGTGAGCACCTTCTCGCCGAGTGCCTGCTCCGTGATCCGGTCCATGAAATCCTTGACCACCGACAGGCTGACGTCGGCTTCCAGCAAGGCCTGACGCACCAGGCGCAATCCGTCGCGCATGTTGGCCTCGGTCAACTTGGCGTGACCGCGGATCGTCTTCAGCGCCGAAGCGAGGCCTTGCTGTAGGGATTCAAACATGGGATCGAACCGTTTCCCGTCCAGACGTCGGAAGAGGGCCGGATTTGGGTAAACCCATATACTACCGAATCCTGGGTTGTCTTGGCAATGCTCACGCCGGCGATTCGACGCGCCGGGCGAGGCCGTCACTCCACGCAACCATCACCAACCTCCGCCGTCGCACGCAACGCGAAGCCGGCGGCACCGGTAACCGCTTTTTTGGGAGACAGGCCCGTCGAGCGGGGGGCCTAGGCCCATAATGGTGGTGTCCTGCCGTGCGATTGTCACCTTCGGGCCGGGAGCAAAATATTCAGGTGTCTTGCCTCACGCTAATGGAATTGAGCATGGTGGAGCGATTGGCCGGGTAGACCCAAGCGGCCAGCGGGCCTGGCCAGCCGTGCTGGCCGTCTTTATTTCTTGTTCTCTTGTCCATCACGTGTGTGGCCCGTTCGGCGTTAACCGGGGCGTTTTGGAATGGCTTTGCGGATCGTGTTAAGATTGTCGGGCAACCAACGGTTTGCCTATCTCTCTTTCGATCGAGAGACGTCTGGGTTCCGGCGTGCCGCAGTAGTGACGCTTTCGTTGTTCTATTGAGACCTGGCATTGTCATCCTGAGCGAAGCGAAGGATCTGCGTAGCGAAGAATCTCCTTGGCCATCGAGATCCTTCGCTGTGTTCAGGATGACCTGCTGGGGTGTCAGCCAGCCAAACTTGGCACTACCCATCCCGGCAAAAGCGAAGTTGACAAGTTTGATTTTCAGGCGTAGATTTTGACATGCTGACCCGCGTCTTTCGCAGGAGCGGTCCGGGATTGGCAGCTTTGATTGGAACGAGTGGGGGTGAAGCCGGCGAAAGGCTCGACATTGGCGAGCCTTTCGGGTGATTCCTTTCGATTCGGTGCGACCCGCTCGACACCTGTGACCATCGCGGGAGATCTTGTCCATGTATCGTTCGATACTCTCTGTTTTGATGATCGTCGCGTTTTGTGCTGCGCCCGCTGGCGCCCAGCAGTGGGCCGCGAAGATGTTCGAGACCACGAAACACGATTTCGGCTCTGTGGCCCGGGGCGCGAAGGTCGAGTTCCGGTTCAAGCTGACGAATCGTTACCTCGAAGACGTCCACATCGCCCAGGTGCGCTCCAGTTGTAGCTGTACCAAGGCGCGAATCGAGAAGCCGCTTTTGAAGACGTACGAGACGGGAGCGATTGTGGCCACAATCGACACGCGAGCGTTTCAGGGCAACAAGAGCGCCACGCTCACGGTGACCTTCGACAAGCCCTACCCCGCCGTGGTCCAACTGCAAGACTCGGTCTACATCCGCAGCGACATCGTATTCAACCCCGGCAGTGTCTCATTGGGTGAAGTCGATCAGGGCAAACCGATCGAGAGGAAGGTGGCCGTCAACTACGCGGGTCGAGGCAATTGGCAAGTGGTCGACGTGCGCAGCGACAACCCGCACGTCTCAGGCGGGGTTGTCGAGACGGGTCGTTACGGCGGTCGCGTTTCGTACGATTTGATCGTACGGGTCGACGAGAACTCGCCGGTCGGCTATCTTCGCGACCACCTCATGTTGGTCACCAACGATCGCCGGATGACCCAGGTTCCGTTGCTGGTCGAGGGACGAGTGGTCTCGAGCATCACGGTCAGTCCCGCGTCGCTCTTCCTGGGCGTGGTGCATCCCGGCGAGAAGGTCGAGAAGCGAGTCGTCGTTCGCGGCCGCAAGCCGTTCAAAATCCTCTCGATCGACTGCGACGATGAGCATTTCAAGTTCGGCACGCCGGCGGACAGCGAAGCCAAGTCGTTGCATTTGGTCCCGGTAACCTTCATCGGCGGCGACAGCGCGGGCAAGGTCGCCCGGACGATCTACATCCAAACCGATCTGGGCACCACGACCTCCGATCTGCCGGCCTATGCCGTGGTGGCCGACCAGGACGAGTAGAATGGCCATGGCGCGGGGTGCGTGGGCCATAGCGGGGTGCCTGGGCCATAGCGCAGCGGTGGCCCAGATCGTGAACAACCGGGCCTTCGCTGCGCTCATTCCCGGGCACCCGGCAGTATCCCCGTGTCTTGCAATATCCTCTGGCGATTCACCCCTTGCGGCGCGTGAGCACCAGCAGTCCGCGGCGCTTCTGCGACACGGAATCGACGGTGTCCACCGCCGCCCAAACGTGCCGGGCCGTTGCCCAGCACGGAGGCAGTTTGTAGCGGGCCACGTCCATCACCAGCAGCCGGTCTTCCTTCGAGTGATAGGCGGCCAAGGGTGAGAAATGGCCGCTGCCCTTCTGGCCCAGCGCCTGGCGGTCGAAGTCGATCGCCACGCGCCGGTCGGCCGATCGCAGGACGTCGACCGCCAGCGTGCGAAACGCCTCCAGGTCCAGCGCGTCGGCATGATACACCTCGACGTCCACGTCGAAAACGCCCAGCATCTCGGCCAGCTGATCGAGCGTGTTGCCTTCGCGCTCGACGTCGCGCGGCCGGCGGATCGGCAGCACGTCATCGGTGAAGAAATTGTCCTGCGTGAACATCCTGTAGGGATAGACCTGCGGCACCTCGGGCGCGGCAACGCCGAGCGAATTCAGCAGCGTCACGCCCGTGGCCACGCCGCAATACGTCATGAACTGCTCGCTGACGAAGTAGCGGCAGATCGTCCAGAAATGCGGTTTCACGTCCGCGCCCTCAAACAGCGCGGCGCTCCG
>CAZWWC010000385.1:0-4349 GCA_964637625.1 uncultured Planctomycetaceae bacterium | reverse complement strand
TTCTCTTCCTGCGCCGCCCGGCGCAGCTTGTTGAGCGCGCGAGCTTCAATTTGCCGGATCCGTTCCTTGGTGACGCCCATCTCGGCGCCGACCTGTTTGAGGGTCTTGGGCTCTTTGCCCTGGCTCAGTCCGAAGCGGGTAACGATGATCTTCTGTTCTCGCTCGTCGAGCCGGTCGAGAATCCTTTCTACCTGACTTTGACGCTTCAGATGGGCGGCTTCCTGTTCGTACTGGTCGCTACGCGCATCCTCCTCCGTGGCAAACATCTCGCCCTGGCTGGTCCGAAACCGCTCGCGGTGCCGGTGTTCGTCGGGAATCGTTCGCGCGAAGTTCTTCATGATGGCCCAACTGGCATACGTACTGAACTTGTTGCCTCGGGCGAAATCGAACTTCTCGACCGCTCGAATCAGGGAGATGTTGCCGTCGCTGACCAACTCGAAGAAGTTCTCCATGGGGCCGACGTGCCGCTTGGCAATCGAGACGACCAGTCGCAGATTGGCGCGGATAATCTCGTTCTTGACGACCACCGACTGATCGTACAGCTTCTCGATCTGCTCCATCAGTGGCGCGCGGGGACGCGAAACGTCCAGCCGCTCGCGGAGCTTGTTGGCCTTGCGTTTCAGGTAGTTCATCTTGCGGAAAAGATGGGCTTCCTGCCCACGGGTCAGCAACGGCACCTGATACAAGCTGGCCAGATACGATGGCAAGCCGCTAGGCAGTCGCGCTTTGCGAGGCGGCTCCTCACTATGCGGCATGGGGCCGAGAATGGTCTTCTCCGCGGCTTCGCTTCGGATTCGGGCAAACTGCTCGTTGTCCATGTAATCGAAGGGCAACGTCATGATGCGGCGTGCCCTCATTTCGCTGATGATCCGATAGACGCTGGTCTTCGTGCGGCAGAAACGCTTGGCCAGTGCCTCGACCGATTCGCCTCGTCGGTAGTGCTGATAGATTCTTCGTTTAGCCTCTTCTTGCAAAGGGCCGTTATGATGTGGAAAAACGGCCAAATCGGGGTGGTCCGCGTCGAACTGCTTGATTGTGTAACGAATCGTCTCGATGCTGCGCCCCGTGGCCCGGGATAATCGCTTGGCGACGTCGGCCGGACACCCGCCGGCGCGCACCAGACGTCGAGCTCGGCCGATGATTCTATCGCGTTCTGATTCGCTGAGCTGGCTGAAATGGGACCCTCGGCGCACGCGATCTTCGTTGTGCTTGACAAAACGGTCGACGGAACTTTGCAGGAAACCCACTCGCTTGCGACCACCGAAAACAAAGCGGCGGCTGACCAGGCCCTGGCTCCGCCAGCGTGCAATGGTCTTGGTCGAAACGTTGAACTTCTTGCTGAGCTCATCCACCGTCAACACCGCCTCGCCGGCCGCGGTATGCGGCACGTTGGCCGCGTCCGAGACGTCCTCGACGAATAGACGCAGATCATGGCTGGCTTCCTTGCCGGTCAAACGAAGGTCGGGGTAAGCCTGGGGTCGATAGTGCGTAATCCGGTAACACAGATACTCGTAGCTGTACGTCCGCTTCGGATCGAGTTCTCCGAGGAGTCTCTCGGCCAAGTCGACCTGCTCGATTTTCTTCTCGCGCGGCGCAAAACGAACCTGTTGGTCGCGTAACTGCCGAATTGCGGGATTCATATAGTCGGTACGCATCGCTTACCTCCCGCCTACCGATTCGGAGAGAATTCGTGTTCCAGTAACAACGAGATTCTGTCCGGGTTGTAGGTCGATGGAGATGATTTGTCGGGGCTTGTTGATGTTTCGTATTCTAGCCGCAAGGGATTATTTTTGTCAAGAGCATCTGTTAAAAATATTCCAGAAAAGTGGCCCCCTTCTGTGAAGGGGGTTTCCCTATTAGGCTCACCGGGAGTCATTGCTCTCCTTTAGCTACGAAGGAAAGGTGCCCAATGGTCGGTCAGAAGTTCGCGCTTTTCCGCGGATTATGCCCGACCGGGCTGGCCCGATTTTGCCTTTTCGCCAATGTGTCTACTCAGGTAGACGCCCCGGAAACCGAAACGTTACAGAAATCTTCGCGCAATAACTGATTATTACGGTGCCCCCCCAGTGGGTTAATTTCGGTAGGGTTGCCAGGCAATTGGCCACGCGGTGCTTAGCTGCGACGGCCTGGCGGCTCCCGGGCAAAGCAGCCTGATAAACTGGGAGACTTGCTCGAGGTTTATGACTTGCGGTGCTCATGCCCAGTGGCCGCCAGAGTCCGGGATTTCGCTCCGTTCCTTTGAACTTCGAGCGTGCCGCAGGTCGATCAACCGACTACGGTGGATCATCCGGCCAGTCCGATTGCCATCGCGCCGCCCACGGGCTCCCGGGGCCGATTGTCACAACACCGACTCAAGGATATTGCCATGTCATCTTCCGTCCGCCTGTTGCCGGTCGCCGTAAGCATTTTTGTCTTCTTGTCCGCCGGTTCCGAGTCAGCGGCGGCCAAGCCTTCCAAAGCGTCCGGGCCGTCTTATTCATTGCGGAGTGCCCGTCGGGCAGACGCCGTCGACCGAGTGGCGACCGTGCTGGAGGTCACCGGCGTGTTGCAGTCGCCTCACAAGGGCAAGATCGAGCGATCGAAGATGAACGTCGAGGCCAGGGTCGTCTACGACGAGCGGACTTTGGAGGTACCCGACGGCCCTGGAGGTCCTTTGCGTTCGGTCCGCCACTACGACGAGGCCGAGGCCGCGATCAAGCTGGCCAAGCGGAAGCTCACGCCCGAGCTTCGCCCGAAGCGCCGGCTGATGGCCGTCGAGATTGACCAGGCGAAGATCACCTTGTTTTCACCCCGGGGAAGGCTCACCCGGGACGAGCTCGACCTGGTCGACCTGCCGGCCAACAGCCTTTTGCTCGACCGGTTTTTGCCCGGCCAGCCGGTCGCCCAGGGCGACGCGTGGGAGCACGACGACGATCTGATCCTCGCCACGCTCGGGCTGGAACGGCTCACGAAGAACACGGTCCGAAGCACGCTGGAGGAAGTCAACGCCAAGTGGGCGACGATCAGCATGTCGGGCCGCGTCGAGGGTGCCACCGGCGGCGTGACCTCGCGGACCGAGGTCAAAGGCAAGTACCGGTTCAACCGGAAGACGCGGCGGATCGACTGGTTCGGCCTGCTGGTGCACGAGGACCGCGACGTGGGCCACATCGCCCCGGGCCTCGAGGTGGTCGCCCGACTGAGGATGCAGATCGCGCCGGCGTCGGAGAAGTCCACCGAGCGACTTTCCGGCGCGGCCTTCGACGATCTGCCGCTTAGGCCCAGCGGGGAGCTGACCCAGCTCGTCTACGAGCCGCGGGACGGCGGATGGCGGTTCGAGCACGACCGGCGGTGGTTCCTGACCGGCGACGACCGTCGGTTGGCCTTCTTTCGCTTCGTCGACCGGGGGGATTTCATCGCCCAGTGCAACGTGGCGGCCGTCGGGCCGGTCAAGCCGGGCAAGCAGGCCACGCTCGAGCAATTCCAGAAAGATATCCAAACGGCGCTGGGCGAGGGCTTCGGCGAGTTCGTCTCGGCCGGCCAGAAGGCCAACGACCAGGACTACCGCGTGCTGCGCGTCGTGGTCCGCGGCACGTCCTCGGGCCTGCCCATCGAGTGGCACTACTACTTGGTCGCCGACGAGCACGGCCGGCAAGTCGCCTTCACGTTCACGGTCGAGGGACCGTTGGCCGAACGGCTGGGCGATCTGGATCGGCAGATCGTCGCGAGCCTCCGGTTCGACAAGCCGGAAGTGGCTCTTAGCAGTAGGCAGCGGGCAGTAGGCAGCGGGCAGTAGCCGGGTGGCATGCTCTCGCTTGCGTGAGCATGTTCTTGCGGCGGGGTGCAATCCACGGGCAGTCGTCGCCCCGATTCGGTCGTTTGCGGTTCACCGGCGAAAGTGCGCCCGGCCTTGGGGGCGCACCCAATGTTGCGTCACCGTGGTGGCCAAGAAGTTGGCTTCAGACAGCGACTTGCGTCTGGTAGAATTCACGCAACTGAGACACTCGCTGGAGGCATGTTTCACGAGTGAAGCCAACGGGCCCGAATTATCGGGCGCAAGCTCAAGCAGGTCAATCGGTTAGCGTTGGCAGCCGTCGGCCCGACTTGCGACGCAAAAAAGTGGTTTTTGCGCGCCGGCCACTTACGTCGCCGCGGCGGCCGCACGACGGCCGCCGAAACCGGCGACGCCACAACGCCTTGACGCACCGGGCCGGGCGCGTCTTGGGCGACGTAAGTGGAGTTGTCATGACGACAATTGTCATGGGGACAACTTGGAATTGTCATGACGACAAGTCGAAGTCGGTAGGGGGGTGCCACTCAATGCCGTTAACAGTTCAGCGTTCTAGGCGGCCTGTAAGTGGTTTCGGATATTG
>CAZWWC010000384.1:0-4378 GCA_964637625.1 uncultured Planctomycetaceae bacterium | reverse complement strand
ATTTTTGCTCCGCTGCGCTCTGCGAAAATGGGGACAGTCCCCTGGGAGCGGCTTACGACCCGGCGGGGCCGGCTGTGACACGCTCTTCTTCCTCTTCCTGGATGATGATGCGTGGCGTGACGGTCATCATCAGGCTTTGGGTTTCCCGGCCGATGCCGACGTTTCTGAAGAGCCGATTGATGTACGGGATCTTGTTGAGTATCGGCGTGCCGAACTCGCTGCGGCCTTCGCTGAGCCGCTTGATTCCGCCTAGCAGGACGGTACCGCCGTCGGGCACGCTGACGGTGGTACTCACCGAGATGGTCGAGTAGGTCGGCAACTGGACGGTCGTGCCTTCGCTCGTGGTCGATATGATGTTGTTTGTCTTCGTGGCATCGTCGGGAGCCTCTTGATTACCTTCGGTCGAGGTATCGACGGTACTGGTGGTCCGGCCGGTGAACGTGAACGTGTTGACGTCGCCGATTTGGCTGAAGAACGGGATCACCGTTAGGCGGACGAAGCGACGATCGTGGGAGACGACCGCCTGGACCGTCAGGAAGGTTCCTTCGGAGAGGATGACGATGACCGGTTGTTGGGCCGCCGCGAAGTCGCCCACCACCGGGATAAGCCCCATGACGAACGGGCTTTGGGAAATGTCGCTGACGAACGCTTGTTGGCCGTTGAAGAGCGTGACCTTCGGGGCCTGAAGGATATTGGTCCGGCTGTCGCCCTGGGCGGCGTTGATGAAGAAGAACGCTTCGATGTCGCTGAGCACGGCAAAGCCCAGCGACGCACCGGCCGTCGGGTCGAAGCCGCCGAACTGGGGCTGCGTCAACTCATAGCTGCCCTGGACGAACGGGATGTCCAGGTCGGCCGAGAACACGCCCGGCGCATTCAGACCGACGGTCACACTCCGGTCGTGGTCCACGTCGCTCGTGTCGCGTGCCGGCTCGAGGGCGGTGTCATCGTCGTCATCGTCGTCACCGCCCTCGATTTCACGTCCGAAGACCTGGAAGGGCCGATCGATGTCGTCGTCGATATCGAAGTCGAAATCGACTCGAATCGACTCGAAGAAATCATCGTTAAGCGTAATGAAGCGGACCTCGATGGTCACCTGAAGATCCTGCAGTCGTCGGAGCTGCTCGAGGACGTCGACGATTTCCGCGTGGACTTCTTCGGTCTGTTTGATGACCAGGGTCAGGTTGTTTTCATACTCTTCGATCGTGCCCTCGCCACCCATATCTTGCCAGCTATCGGGTGCGATGGTCGAGGTGATCAATCGAATGAGGGGATCGAAGTCGGCCTGGGTACCCCCGCCGAGGCCGCCGGGGCCAAAGCCGGTCGGCATGCTCGCCCCTGCGCCCGGGCCGGCGGCGGATCCCGGCATCGGCTGCGACATTTGCGCCAAGACGGCCGCGTTGATCGCCGCGCCTTTCGGCGCGTCGGCGCTGCCGAGCACGTTCAACGGCGGCACGCCGCCCCCGAACGTGGCGTTGTTGAAGCCGTTGCGCCCCATGGCATCGTTGTAGGCGCCGCCCAGGCCCATTCGCGAGTTGGGCACGAAGTTGGGGATCGGCACGACCAGATCGCCCACGTCGTACGTCACGGTGTAGACTTCACCGTCGCGGTAGTGCTCGCTGGTGATCTTCAGCACTTCGTCCTTGATGACGTAGCTCAGGTGTAAAGGTTCGAGAATATGGTTCAGCGCGCTGGCCAACGAGATCTCGTGCCGCAGATTGATGGTCACGGGCGTGCTGGAAGCGATTCCTTCCTCCTGCAGACCCTGGGGGTCGAGGTGCATGTTGACGTCGGCCAATTGCTGGAGTCGTGCCAACACCTCGCCGAGCGGCACGTCGGTGAATTGGACGGAGACGGGTGTCTTGAGCTTCTGCTGGATTTCATACTCGCGACCGGTGCGATCCTTTCGGGTGTCGGATTTGAATCGACTGCGGCTGGCCGACAAGGCGCTCCACTCGGTGGCGGGTGGAAAAACCATCGGGTTGCGATCATCGAAGGGCCTGGAAGCCTCGTCCACGGATGCAAGCGCGTCGAGCACGCCGGCTTCCTTTTCCGCCGCGATTTGCCGATTCCGGGCCACGCGGCGCGCGAATTTCGCGTCCAGAAGGAGCTGTCGAGCGAACGGATTGTTCGGCGCCAGGTCGTAGGCCTCCTTCGCGATGACCTCGGCCTCGAAATAGCGCTGCTCGTCGCGGAGTTGGTTGAATTTCTCGCCCAGCATGGCAATCCGTTGTTGCATCTCAAGCTCATGCTGTTGTTCGCGATCGACTTGCTGGCGGGTCTGGTCGTTGCGCTGGGCCAAATCGATCCGCGCGCGGTTGTCCTCAATGAATTGCCTCATCTCGGCGAGGCTGCGGTCGAGACGACGAAGAAGGATCCCCTTGACGTTCGGCTCCAGGCCGGCCGCTTCGACCCGCATGCGAGCCTGCTCCAAGAGCGCTAAGCCGGCGCGGGGGTTGCTTTCTCGGAGTTGCGCCGCACGATGTACCTGGTGAGCGATGTCGCTGTTGACCTGGCGTGCGAGCAACTGTTGTCTGGCGAGAGCCTCGTCGGCCATGCCGCCCTTCGGCGCTTCGGGCGGCGCCGGTGAACTAAGCATCTGGAGCCGATCCTGGAGTTGTTGTGCGGTGACCGGGTCGAGTTGATCGCGGTATCGGGCTGCTTGGCGATAGAATTCCAGCGCCTTCTTGACGTCGCGAGCCTTCCAGGCGGCCTCGCCCTGCCGGAAGAGAACGACGGCGCTGGCGCCGCCGACCGAAGCACTCGGCCGTGCCTGGCCGGCCTTGGGCGGAACCGGCGCCGGAGGGAGCTGACCGGGAGCCAACGGTCGTGGAATCTCCTTGGGTACTCGTTGCTGCGCGCCGGCCGGCACGTTCTTCGTTGGGTCATTGGACGGGTCGTAGACCGCGTGCGAGGCTCGCCTGCCGGGTGGGAGCTGGCCGTCGGCTGGGACCGTTCGGGAGCCGGCGCGACGCGCCTTCTGGATGTCCAGAAGCACCAATCCGGGCCGATCCTCATCGGGAGCGAAGCTCGACTCGGGCACCTGCAGACTCATTGCCGCCCGGGCGAACGTCTCGGCCGAGGCGAGATCCCCGCCGGAAAGCGCCGCGCGAGCGCGGCGGACCAGGCGAGTCACCTTTATTTTGGCGGCCATGGCCTGGGGAGCCGGTGGAGCGACGCCCTCAAGCGGAGGGCGCTGTTGGCGACGCGCGACGGCAATCCGCTGGAGCAGCGCGTCCGGATTGGTTTCCAGAGGACCGAAGGCGACGCGCTGGTCTTTGGCCAGGGTGGTCAGCCGTTCCGCCTCGTGGTAGTCCTTCCACCTCAGCAAGGCCTCGGCTTGTTGCATCATCAGACGAGCGAGTTGCCGCCGATACGCTTCGGTGTGCTTTCGCGTTTGCTGTGCTGACACCAGATCGCGATACTTGTGGACGTCGGCAAGGACGGCATCGGGCGTGTCGTCGTTTGGTCCGTAGGTGAGTCGATGGCTTTTGGCTTGGCCCGCCAGGTCGGTCGCGCGACGCACATCGCCCATGGCCAGCGCGCGACGTGCTTCCAGAAGCAGGCCGCCTGCCTGCGAGCGGTTGGGCGAGTTGACACGAGCCTGGGGGGGCGGCGTGGATTGGGCGATCGCGTAGCCGATCGCACCGGGCGAGGCTTGGCCGGAGTTGATCTGATTGAACGGGTCGGGCAGGACCCGTCCGGCTGGCGTCTTGCCGCCCAACGGCAGCGGGGGCACTAGTCTAGTCAGACTATTTGGCGAGGACGGGGTTCGACGCTTGCGCTGCAACTGACGACGAACCCTGGTGGGTGTGTTGGCCAAGGGGTCAAGCGGGTTATAAAAGACCCCAAACGCTTCGGCGCGTTGGATCAATTTCTCGGCCACATCGAAATGGCCCTCGTCGATCGCCTGTTGCGCGCGCCTCAACAGATCGTCCGACTGGCGTCGGTTGTCCACCGACGTGGATGGCGCCGAAGGGGATGTTTGCGAGACAACCAGCGTTGCCAAATGGGTGTCAAGGGGAAGCCCGATCGGACTGGCGGACGTCCATGCCGCCGATGAGCCCAGGGTCACGGCGAGGAGCCCCCAGAGAATTCTTGCGGTCGCTCTCAACTCGATTCTCCTCCGTGCTAAGAGACTCACCAGGAGTCCCGGCGCGGTTGGCGGTTGCCTGTTCACACGACGAGCGGCGGCAAACCGGTCCCTATTCCGCGGACAGCTACCCGTCCCGGAATCGACGTCGGCATAGACCGACAGGAACTGCCAGGCAAGTGCCAACCACCATCGGTGCTTCGACTAGATTCTTGGATTCGGTAGAAGAGAGCGGGTTAAATACTCAAGTGCGAGATCCGGGTCAAGGGCATTTGAAGAAAAATCCCC
>CAZWWC010000383.1:0-4379 GCA_964637625.1 uncultured Planctomycetaceae bacterium | reverse complement strand
GTCGCGGTGGGCGTTGTTGAATCGTTTCAAAACTCTCTTGCGAGGAGGCTTCGTGCCATGAAAGACTTCGGAACAGAGTCATTGCCAGTGGTCGTCCTTTCCTGGTTTCTCGCGGCGGTCGTCGTGCTCGGGCTGTTGCCCTGGCGCGTGGTTGCCCAGGCCGCGCCGGATGACGATCTGAAGGCCGCCGAGGCAGCGGAAGAAGCCGAAGAAGCGGCCGCCGACCGTTTCCAGCCGGTCCGTGCCGCCGCGGGCAAGTACACCGTGGCCGTCGATCACGTACGGCCTGCTCATGGCGAGAGCACCATGCGGCCGTCCGGCTTCCCGATGATTCCGCAGGAGACGTCGCACAATGTCCGGTCGGGCCAATCGAAGGGCGGGAGTTGGAGCGGCGGGGGCGCCACCATGGGCGGTGGGCACGGAGGATCTTACCTGAAGCCCAACCTGATCCTCGACGTGAAAGTCGAACCTGCAAAACAGCGCAAAGGAAAATGGCTGCTCGCGGCGGTCAACGGCAAGGTGCACGCCCGAGACGAGCACGGCAACGAGCTCGATTCGCCCCCTACGCCGGCGATGTGGCAGCATAGATTCACCGAGATGGACTATCCCGAGGGCAGCGGACGCACGGCCATCCATTTGCATCGGCCCCGGGACGCGGGCAATTATATACGATCGCTCGAAGGCGAGTTGCTCGTGATCGAAGCGAAGCGGCGTCAGTTTGTGTTCAAGGGAAAAGAACTTTCGCGCAAGACGACGAAACGCGACGGTAACGTCACTGTGGTATTGGATAAGGTCACGAGGACACCCGAGGGCATCGACGTCGCCGTGGCTGCTTCTCCGGCGCCGTTGAAGGACCCACGCGACCCGTTTGAACGAATGCAGCGTATGATAACTTCGCGGAACCGAGTCAACGTGACGCTCGAAGACACGCAAGGCCGGACGTACCAGCCCACACAAATCGACTCGGACTCGGGCGGCAGCAGAAGCTGGAAAAAGGGGAACGCGTCGGGAGGCACTTCATGGGGAAGCAGCAGCGGATCAGGAGGCGCTTCATGGGGACCAGGCGGCTCAGGACGCAAGTCGTGGAGCAGTGGAGGCGGATCCGGAAGCCCCACGCCCGCCACGTCGCACTCTTTCGGCGGTGGGCGGACCCAGCATGAGAAACACCAGAGCCGGCCGACGCAGAAGTTGCACTTCGATCTCTTGCCTAAGGGCGCCAAGCTGAAAGCCGTTCGGTGCACGGTGACCGACCACCTGGGCAAGCCTGAGGCCGTTGCCTTCCGTCTGGAGGGGATCCCGCTTCCGGGCGCGGCGGGCCGGTAGTCCGATACGCGCTGCTGGCTGGCGAGCCGGCCGCGGCTCGTCCGGAAGAAGATGGCAGCAAGACGCTACGCGGCCGGTTTGGTCTTCGCCTCGTAGAGATACGGGTTCATCGTGGCGTCGTTATACATCTTCATCTGGCGGTAGACCTTTAGTTGCTTCCGCCCGGCGAAGATGTCGGCCAGCAGCTCGGCCAGCGAGCGGGAGAGATCATGATGCTGTTGGTAGAGGATTTCCAGCTTGGCCTTGACGTTCTGCCGATGCTCTGGCTCGGCGTCCTCGCGATCGGCCTGCTGATGCATGTGGTAGATCCGCAGGGCCAGGATTGAAAGCCGGTCGATCGCGCTGCCGGGCGTCTCCGTGTTGAGCCGCGCTCCAGGCAACGGAGCGATGTTATTCTGCCGAAGCTGGAGAATAAGCGCGTCGTCGAGCGATTCGATCAGGTCGTTGCGCTGCTGGTTGAGCCGGTCGATGCGACGTTTCACCTCGGCCAGCTCGGCGTCGGTTGCGTTGGGGCTTCGGGCGATGTCCTCCTGGTGCCAGAGCCGGTAGTTCTGCTCGTGTTGCCGGCAGACGAGGTTCAGAAAACCGGTGTACGAATTGTTGATTTCCTGCTCGTGCCACTGCTTGACATTTTCCGCCTGAAGGTCCGTAATAGTCCTAACGTCTATCATGGGGTTGTTCCGTGAAAGAAGGCTCCAATCGCGGATCGCAACTTCAGGAAGGGAGGATAACGCTTTTGCCAATTCTCAACAAGATGAAACGCCGCACGGTCGTTCTGCTGGTGGTCGGCTTGCTCGTGGCGCTGACCGTTTGGCACGCTTCGCTGCGCGTGGGCATGGGTCCTGCCTCGGGGGAGGGGCTTCACGACTACGCTCGATCCGACCCAACGACCGACTATTCGACGTTCCGCGTCGGCACGCTCAACATCGCCAGCGGCCGTGGCCTCGACGGCCGGTGCGATCTGGCGCGCGTGGCCGGCGTGCTCGAAGGGCTCGACCTGGTCGCGCTTCAGGAAGTTCGGGCCACCGGCAGCAGCAACCAGGCGTGCGCGCTCGGCAAATCGCTTCGTGTCGGTTGGCTCTACGCGCCGGCGTCGCGCCGGTGGTACTTCAAAGAGTTCGGCAACGCCGTGCTGAGCGACCTGCCGGTTGGCTTCTGGCAGCGGATCCCTTTGCCTTGCAAATACGACCGGAGCTATCGCAACGTGGTGTTTCTGGTCCTCGAGCACGAGCGAGGACCGATTCACGTGCTGGGGACGCACGTTACCCAGCGCTATCCCCGTGACCGTGAAGTTCAACTCAGAGCGGTCATCGAGCTTTTCCTGGCGCTGGAAGAACCGGCCATCTTGTTAGGCGATTTGAACGCGCGGTCCGATTGCCCGGCAATTCAGGAGTTGGTTGCCCGAGCCGGCGTCGACGAGCCGGTGGGCCGGTTGGTCGACTCGCCGCCGGAGGAGAGGGTCGACTGGATTTTCGTCCGGGGATTGAAGTGCGTCGACGCCGGTGTTCGGGACGAAGGCGTCTCGGACCATCCGCTCTATTGGGTCGAGCTCCGGTGGCCCGAGGCGGCCGAAACCCAGGCTCCGGCTTCCTGAGACGGTTTTTTCGACGTAGAATAGAAGGGATACTATTATCAGGTTCTTGGCTCGACTGCCGGGGGTTGCCGAGACGCCGTGCCGCTCTACGAATACAAGTCCGACGGCAAGGGATGCGAGCACTGCGAGGCCGGGTTCGAGGTGCTTCAGTCGGTGGACGATCCGCCGCTTGAGAAGTGCCCCGAGTGCGGCGCGCCGTGTCGGCGGCTCTTCTCGTCCTTTGCCGCGATCAAAAGCACGCGGGACGTGCTCAGCACGAAGAACCTCGCCCGACACGGCTTCACGCAATACAAGAAGGCCGGCGGTGGTCACTATGAAAAGACCACCGGCGACGGTCCCCCGCTGATCAGCCGAGACCCCTAATCCCCAATCCCCAATCCCCACCTCACACCAACCGGCAGAGCTTCCGCCCGGTCGTCGAGAGCGGATAGTCGTCCAACTCGGCCGGTCGGACCCAACGCATCGGCTCGCTGGCGCGGCGTTTCAGACGGCCCGAGACGCGGCGGGCCTCGTAGCAGGTAAGCGTGATGCGGTATCGGGTCACGCCGTGGCGAATCGTTTTAAGACACGTGCCAAGCTCGACGGCCAGGCCGGTCTGCCGGCGCAGCTTCTCGACGAGCTCCTCGCGTCGACGCTCCTCATGCTCGGCGTCGAGCCGGTAGCGTGGGAAATCCCACAGCCCGGCCCAGCGGCCGCCTTCCGCGCGCCGCACGAGCAGCACCCGACCTGGCCGGCGCAACAGGACGGCCGCTTCGCGGCGGTACTCAAACGTGGGTTTCTGCTTGGGCCGTGGGATTTGTGTTTCGAGCCCCAGGCGACGCGCCTCGCAAAGCCGTGCCACCGGGCACTCGTCGCACGCCGGCCCACGGCCGCGACAGACTTCGCTGCCCAGCTCCATCAGGGCCTGGTTGAACGTGCCCACCTCCTGCCGCGGCAGGACGCACTCGGCCATGGCCCAGAGCAACGCCTGGCCCTCGTGGGCCTGCGGCGATCCGTCGTAGGCCAACAACCGGCAAAACAGCCGAATCGTGTTGGCTTCGAGGATCGGCTGCCGGGCGTCAAACGCGATCGAAAGAATCGCCCCGGCCGTGTAGCGTCCCACGCCGGGCAGTGTTCGAACCGACTGGCAATCTCTGGGGAAGCGTCCCCCGTGCTGCTCGACAATTTGCCGGGCCGCTTGGTGCATCTGCCGCGCGCGCCGGTAGTAGCCCAGTCCTTCCCAGAGCCGCAACACACTCGCCTCCCGTGCCCGGGCAAGAGCCCTAACCGTGGGAAAGGCACGAAGGAATCGCTTGAAGTAGGGCTCGACCGTGGCGACCTGGGTCTGCTGGAGCATGATCTCGCTGACCCAAACCCGATACGGATCGCGCGAGCGCCGCCAGGGCAAATCCCGGGCACACCGGGCGTACCAGCGGCGCAGCGAGCGGCGAAACCGCGCTCGCCAGGCGGCATCGGGCAGGAT
>CAZWWC010000382.1:0-4407 GCA_964637625.1 uncultured Planctomycetaceae bacterium | reverse complement strand
CCCAACTCCATCACGGGCCCAACCTTCCCAAGGCCAGACTTTTTCAACACGCCCGAACCTTTTCCGAGGCAACCCGCTCTTCGGCCCATGGCTCGGCTGGGAGCCCCTGGTGTTCCGCCAGATTCCTGCTTGTGGGTTGTCGGCTCTGTCTGCCGACAGCCATGATGAAGGGGCGCCACTTGCACTCCCATTTTGTACGGATTGGGCTGCTGTAATCTTAGAACGTGTTTTGAAATGGGTGCCACTGCTGGCTTGTCCAGTAGTGCGAAGCAGATTTCCCGGCAAAAACACTGCTGGACAAGCCAGCAGTGGCACCCTTAAAGCGACGAAAACCAATTTCAAAACACGTTCTTACACTGAGGTCTCCTGTTCTTGATGAGCTTTGCGCGGTTTACGAGAGGGAGGCCTCCTTTCTTCTCTGGGACTGTCAAATGCCGCCAGTCCCCCGGCAAAGCCGGGAGTTTTCTCCGGTAATAATAAGGAATCGCGATTCGTGGTCTAGACAAACGGGGCTCCCCTCAAGGACAAAGATTGAATCAGAACCGTTTTCGTGTTAAACTGCTCTGAGCATTCCTCTTGCCCCAATCCCTCGCCCACCTTCCTTCCGTTTCCCCCTCGCAACATCGGAGGTGCACCATGGTTGTCAATCATTCCGCGAACTCAACTCGCTGCTTCGTCCTTCTTCTGGCATGGCACTTGATCGCTGGCGTCAACGTCCAAGGGGCCCAGCCATCGCCGGAGAACCTTTCCAACGCGCCGCGAGCGCGGATGGTTGCCACGCCGGTAGACATCGCCGCCTTCGCCCGAGTGGTGACGTCGGAACCGAAACGCATGAAAGGCACTACTGCCAGCCGAGTCGAGGAGATGCCGGCGGAAGATGTCTTCTTGGAAACCGAGGTACAGCCCGCGGCCGATGGGAGCTATGCCGTGGCGGTCACGGCCGACGGATTGAGCTGCATCGGTCTCGGGTGGCGTGAAATGCGGTTCCTGCGGCGACTGGAATTGCACTGGGGCGATACGACACCCGCTGCCTCGGCCGACGCCGTGCAATTGCAGTATTGGGTTGGAGAGTCACCGTGGCAAGGCCAGTGGAAACCGCTGGTCGCCAAACGCGAATCGTCGCGGCATGTTTGGAGTTGGCAAGTCGCCGACAAGGATCAGCCCGCGGGCACGTATCGCGTGCGTTGGGTGTTCGCGCCGTCTCGGCAGCCAATCATCCTCAAGAGGATTTCCGCCTTTGGTCGCTCGTTGTGGACGACCGCCGAGGTGAGGGCGGAACTACAACAGCCGGCTGCCGACAAGACGCTACAAGTCGTGGTGACAAACGGCAATCTGTTGGGACCGGCCGGGCAGCATGGTGCACGAGCCTGCTCGTGGGACGTCTCTCGTCCACTTGAGCTGCGAATTTGCTACAGCAAACCGCAACCCGAGCGAGGCAAGTCCGACCGCACCGTATTGCGGTTCGAGTTGTCCGAACAACCGCTGAGCGTGGCAGTGGAAGACGTCGTGGCCCACGGCAGCGTGTACGTTCCGAGCGCCGGGCTGTTTGTGACGCTCGCTCCGCCGCAAATCACGCTGGCGCAATACCTGCAACAGATCGCCGGCCGGAAGACGGTGCTTGAAGAGGTCCGCGGGCGGCCCGATCAGACCTTCGCCCAGGCGATGGCCAAGAATCACACTGCGAAGCAGAACTGCGATCCGATGATGTTGAGCCTGGCCTGCGATAACCGGAAGTTCATCGCGCATAGGGACGGGAGCGTCAGTTTTCGCCTGTACAATGCCCCCGACGGACACTACAGGGTGATTGTCGTCCCCACCGGGGCCGATCCCACCACGCTCAAATGCTGCCAGGTCCATCCGCAACTGGCAGTCGCGGGAAAAACTCTCAAAGACTACGAGAAGACGACTCGGCGTCTCGACGGTGGTTGGCTGCCGATGCCGCTGACGAGCGTAACCGAGGCCGGCGTCGAATATCGCCAGCGGACGTTCGTCGCCCCGGTCGACGACGCGCCGCCGGCCGGCTCACCCGACTGGCTCCGCGAGCGTGCCGCGTGTGTGATCCAGTACACCCTCTCGAACTCACAGGCGAAGAAGATAGATGCCTCTTTGGTCTTGGGCTTCTTCGAAAACGCGAAGCAGAAGAAGTATGCCGATCTGACGCGGACCGACCGTGGTGCGATTGCCGTCGTCGGTGGACAGGTGCTGGCGGTTGCCCAGTCCGACGGCGCGAAGCCGCTGGGCGTGAAGGTGGCAGCCGGCCGGATTCGCCTGGCCGGCAGCCTGCCGCCGGGCGGCACGGCCCGTTGCACCGTTCTCTTGCCCGCCTGGAAGGCCACGGTCAAAGACCTTGGCCCGCTCGTGGCCAAGACGGACTGGGCACGGAAGACCGAGGACTATTGGAAGCGGCTCATGGCCCCCGCCATGCAGGTCGAGCTGCCCGACGCCCTGCTGAGCGACGTAATCCGGGCCTCGCAGGTGCACTGCATGTTGGCCGCCCGGTGTGAACAGCGCGGCACGAGGGTCGCCCCGTGGGTCGCGTCCGACCGCTACAAATTCGCCATCGACAGCGAGGGCCACGCGGTGGTCCGCGGCATGGACATGATGGGCCACCAGGACTTCGCGCGGCGCGGCCTGGACTTCTTCGCCCGTCGCGTGAGTCCCGAGGGGTACCTCACCACCGGCTACGTGTTGATCGGCACGGGCGAGGACCTTTGGACGGTGGCCGAGCATTTCCACCGCACCGGCGATCGCGCGTGGCTCAAGAGGATCGCGCCGCGACTGGTTCGGACGTGCAAGTGGATCGTCGCCGAGCGGGCGAAGACCAAGAGATTCGATGCCCGTGGCGAGAAGGTGCCCGAGTACGGCCTGATGCCGCCCGGCGTGTCGGCCGACTGGAACCGGTTTGCCTATCGTTTCTTCAACGACACCCAGTATTGCCACGGTCTGGCAAGCATCGCCCGGGCCCTGGCCCAGATCGGGCATCCCGACGGCCCCGAACTGCTGCTCCACGCCAAGCAGTACCGCGAGGACTTGCTGCGGGCCTACTGGTGGATGCAAGCGCGCTGCCCCGTGGTGCCGCTGGGCAATGGCGTTTGGGTGCCGAATCATCCCGCAATGGTCGACACCTTCGGCAACGTCGAGGACATGATCCCGCCCGGCGAAGACGCGAAGCGAACCTGGATCTACAGCGTCGAAGTCGGGGCCCACCACTTGGCCGCCAACGGGCTGCTCGACCCGCGCTGCCGCGAGGTTGGCCGCATGATGGACTATCTCGAAGATTATCAATTCCTGCGACAGGGCTGGCCGCAAGACGAGGACTACTGCGAGGATTGCAACCGCAAGGACATTTTCAACCTGGGCGGCTTCGCCAAGAACCAGCCGTATTACGCGCGCAATGCGGAAATCTATGCGCTGCGCGATGACGTGAAGCCGTTTCTCCGTTCTTACTTCAACGCGCTAAGCTCGTCGCTCAACAACGAGGTCCTCTCGCTGTGGGAGTGTCCTCACGGCATCGCTGCGTGGAACAAGACCCATGAGACCGGCTGGTTCCTTTGCCAGACGGCGATGATGTTCGCGATGGATCGCAGCGGCCAGTTGCGGCTGGCACCGCTGGTGACCGACCGTTGGATGCAGGACGGGATGAAGGTGGAGGTCCGCAACGCCCCTACGCGATTCGGCCCGGTGAGCTACGCGATCACTTCCCATGTGGCGGACGGACGGATCGAAGCGGTCATCGATCCGCCCCGGCGCAGCGCCCCGAAGCGGATCGTGCTGCGGCTGCGTCACCCCGACGGAAAACCCATCCGCTCGGTCACCGTCAACGGCCGGCCGCACGATGACTTCGACCGCCAGCGTGAGGAGATTACACTGCCGGCGGCGACGGCTCGGCTCGCGGTCTCCGTGAAGTATGAATAGCGGCCTCCGATAGACTTCCCCGTGCGGCTGAATCGGTTCGCAAGGTCTCCCGTTGCTCTATCCCGATGCTTGTCTCAATAACTCGTGGGATGTGAGACGCGTCGTAAATCGAATTCCGCGGAATTCCGGGGACACAATACCGCGGGATACAATTCCGGGGAACAATTCCGGGAACAGGGGGAATTCCGGGGGGGAATTCCGGGGACACAATACCGAGGAGGAATTCCGGGGGAATTCCGGGGACACAATACCGAATGTGGGACAATAGGTAAGGGCGGGCCGAGGATGCAGACCACCTGGGCCGGACGATCCGGCTCGCCCAGTCCGGCATCGACGGCGGGAACGACGTCGCCGAAGAATTCCGGAATTCCGGGGACCGGAATTCCGGGGACACAATACCCGGCAATTCCGGGGACACAATACCGATATTGCATCCAAATTCCGGGGACACAATACCGATATTGACACATTAGGCAAGATTCCATAGACTCC
>CAZWWC010000381.1:0-4417 GCA_964637625.1 uncultured Planctomycetaceae bacterium | reverse complement strand
CACGATGCTGCTGCAGAACACGCTCACCGCCGCCCGGCTCCAGTTGACGTCGTAGCCGCCCGTCCAAAAACCGAGCCGCGACCGTAAGGGAGCGGTCCCGTGAAACGGGCGAGCCGCGTTCAGCAGCAATGCCGCAATACCGCTCCCTTACGGTCGCGGCTCGGTTAAGGTGAGGCGCCATTCAACTCCGCTGGCGAAGCGCCTCATAGAAAAGCACGGCCGCCGCCGCCGAGATGTTCAGGCTGTCGGCCACGCCGAGCATGGGCAGTCGCACCGCGCGAACGTCGTCGGCAAGCCAGGCGTCGCTCAGGCCCGTCGCCTCGCTGCCCAACGCGATGGCCACGCCCCGGCGATAGTCGACTTCGGTGTACTCCATCGAGCCGTCGACCCGCGCGGCCAAGATCGTCAGCCGGTGGCGGCGGAGCCAAGCGAGCACGTCGGCCGTGGTGGCCTCGCAGACCGGCACGCTGAAGATCGTGCCGAGGCTTGCGCGGATCGTGCCGGGATTGAACAGATCGGTTCGGCCGTCGGCCACGACGACCAGATCGACGCCCACGGCGTCGGCGCTCCGCAACACGGCCCCGACGTTGCCCGGCTTCTCGATCCCTTCGATCACCGCCACCAGCGGATTCTTGTTCGCGCCGAAACAAGAATCCTCCAGCCGCCGCCGGGGTGTCCGCGCGGTGGCCACCAGCCCCTCGGCACGCTCCCCGAAGGCCAGCTTGTCGAACACGGCCGGGCCGACCGCCAGCGGCTCGGCGTCGATCCGCCCGAGCAATGCGTCGACCGCCTCGGCCGCCCCGGCCGCGCATCGCTCGGGGCAATGAAAAACGTCGACCAGCTCGATGCCCGCCCGCACGGCCCGATCGATCTCACGCAGCCCGTCGATCAGAAACCTCCCTTGCTTCTGCCGGTGGCGCGCGTCGCGCAATCGGGCGGCCGCCTTGACGCGCGGGTTCTGAAGGCTCGTGATTTTCGCCATGGTTCTCGGGCTCTCAGGCTATCCCCAAAAACCGAGCCTCGCCCCCAAGGAAACGGTCTTGGTAGGGGATTGGGGGATTTCAGTAGTCACAAGTCTGGCTGGCTGACACCACAGCGAGTCATCCTGAGCGTAGCGAAGGATCTCGATTGTCCAAGGAGATTCTTCGCTACGCAGATCCTTCGCTGCGCAGATCCTTCGCTACGCTCAGGATGACAATGCCGGGTCTCAATAGAACTTGGAACTACTGGATTTGGATTTCACCCTGGTGCCAGTGCTGGAAAAGTCCAAACACGCTTCTTGCCGGCCACATCCTCGTGGGGGGTATCAACGATTCGGATCTCGGGCATTATAGCTCGCCTGCCCGTCGGTCGATATCGCCACCACCCGGGGAGCGGCCCTCGGCCGACCGCTGGCAACTTCGTCCCGGCCGGCTACAATAGAAGGTGAGCCCAGCCATATATTTCAACTACCCAGGGCTGTTCGATGACAGTGTGCCACCCCGGCGCGCCGGGGAAGCAGTGCTGGCTTGAATCCCGGGCACTGCTTGCCTTGCGGCAAGCAGTGGCACACCGCCGTGAGAAACTCGGGTCGACAAGGACTTTCTTGAAGAGGATCCAGGTGCAAGAGAGTATCGCCGGGGCTGAGCGGTCGGTGGCCGACGGCGCCGCAAAGGCGCTGGTACGGGCCATGGCCGCCGCTCGCTGTGCCGAGGCCAACCGGGGTCAGGACGTCGTCATCCTCGACATGCGCCCCTTGACGCCCGTCTTCGACTACTTCGTCTTGGCCACCGGCGCAAGCCGCCGCCAGTTGCACGCGATGAGCGAGGAGATCGATCATGCCTTGGAAGAGGGCCTGGGCGATCGCCGGATGGGTATCGAAGGCTATGCCGAAAGCCGCTGGATCCTGCTCGACTACGGCGACGTCGTGATCCACCTGTTCGACTCCGAAACCCGCGACTACTACGCCCTGGAACAGCTCTGGGGTCGCGCCAAACGGATTCCATTGAAGCCAAGATAGAACGTAGGGTGGGCATC
Organism: uncultured Planctomycetaceae bacterium; assembly: GCA_964637625.1. Classification (GTDB taxonomy): domain Bacteria; phylum Planctomycetota; class Planctomycetia; order Pirellulales; family Thermoguttaceae; genus UBA11386. The sequence goes on along the minus strand of CAZWWC010000381.1, from coordinate 2,401 downwards.
GCCCACCAAGAATCGCCTCAAGTCGACACCTTCGAGCCCGGTGGGCAGTGCCCACCCTGCTGGTTCTCACCGATTTTAGAGTCCATCCGACCCGATGAGCATCTTGTCCGAACTGAAGGAGCGGTTCGCGGTCCCTCTGGCCGAGCTCGCCGAGGAGCCCGAGACGTGTCTCGATCTTGTCCGCCAGAGCCAGGATCCGCGCTTCGGCGACTACCAGGCCAATTTCGCCATGCCGCTGGGCAAGAAACTCGGCCGGCCGCCGCGCGACGTCGCCGACGACGTGGTTGCACAACTCGATCTGAGTGATTTCTGCGAGTCGGCCGAAGTCGCCGGAGCGGGGTTTATCAACGTGCGGCTTAAAAACGCGTGGATCGCCGAGCGGCTTCAGGCCGCCGTCGCCGACGGGCGGCTCGGCGTGCCCGAGGTGGCGACGCCCCGGACCTACGTCGTCGACTACTCGGCCCCCAACGTCGCCAAGCCGATGCATGTCGGCCACATCCGCTCGACGGTGATCGGAGAGGCCCTTTGCCGGACGCTTCGTTTCCTGGGCCACCGCGTCACGAGCGACAACCACCTGGGCGACTGGGGCACCCAGTTCGGCATGATCCTCTACGGCTGGCGCCATTTCCGCGACGAAGACGCCTACCGCGACTCGCCCGTCGAAGAGCTGGCCCGGCTCTATCGCCTGGTACGTCGGTTGATGGACTACCACGACGGCCTGGCCCGAGAGCCCAAGCTCCAGGAGCGACTCGCCCAGCACGCGTCCGCCCTGGAGGACCAGCGACGGCAGGCCGGCCCGTCGCCGGACAAAAAAACCAAGAAGACGCTCCGCCGGGCCGAGGCAGAGGTCGACAACCTCCGCGGCGAGATCGACGAACTGGCCGCCAAGCTCAAGAAGGTCGAAGACGACACGGCGCTAGCCTCCCTGGCGGCCCGGCACGCCGAGGTGCAGCGGGCCGTGCTGGCCGAAACCGCCAGGCTCCACGCCGGCGATGAAGAGAACCTCCGCCTCTGGCGCGAGTTCCTCCCCTACTGCCTCGACGAGATCCAAAGGATCTACGACCGGCTGGGCGTCGTGTTCGACCACACGCTCGGCGAGAGTTTTTATAACGATCGGCTCGGCGACGTCGTTAAGGAACTGCTCGATGCGGGGATCGCCCGAGAGAGCGACGGGGCTGTCTGCGTCTTCCTGCAGGGCCAGGACGTGCCGATGCTCGTGCGAAAACAGGACGGCGCGTTTCTCTACGCCACCACCGACCTGGCCACGATCGAGTATCGCATGAAACAGTGGAAGCCCGACGCGATCCTCTACGTGGTCGACCACCGACAGAGCATGCACTTCGAGCACCTCTTCGCCACCGCGCGGCTGCTGGGCTACCGCGACGTCGAACTCCAGCACGTCAGCTTCGGCACGGTGCTGGGCGACGACGGCCGGCCGTTTCGAACCCGAAGCGGTGAGGTCGTAGGCCTCGAAGGACTTCTCGACGAGGCCGTCCGACGGGCCGGCGCGATCGTCGGGGCCAACGACGACGCCAAGCCCGACGGGCCCGAACTGTCGCCGAGCGAGCGACGCCGGATCGCTCAGCGCGTGGGCATCGCCGCGTTGAAATACGCCGACCTTTCTCAAAACCGCACGAGCGACTACGTCTTCAGCTACGACAAGATGCTCGCGATGAACGGCAACACGGCCACGTACATGCAGTACGCCTACGCCCGGGTGCGGAGCATTTTTGCCCGGGGCGGTGTTGACGTCAAGAAGCTGCGAAGCGGCGGCGCCGAGATCTTTCTCAACTCGCCCGCCGAACGTGCCCTGGGGCTGGCCATTCTCCAATTCCCCGAGGCGCTCGATCTGGCCATGCTCGACTATCGGCCCAACCAACTGACCAACTATCTCTTCGAGCTGGCCGGCCGCTACTCGACCTTCTTCGAGCAGTGCCCCGTCCTGAAGGCCCCGACCGACGCGCTTCGGCAGAGCCGCCTGCTCTTGTGCGATCTGACGGCCCGGGTGATTCGCAAAGGCCTCGAACTGCTCGGCATTGAAGTCGTCGAGAAGATGTAGGAGTAGGGGATTAGGGATTGCGGATTAGGGTGGTTGAGAAGGGTGCCACTGCTGGCTTGGCCAGCAGTGCGATAAGGGTGGCTGGGGCATAGCGCAGCGGTGCCCCAGATCGCCACAAACTGGGGCACCGCTGCGCTATGCCCCAGCCACCCACCACCGTCTTACCCGCCCAGCGCCGCTTTGGCCTCGGCGACGATCGCCTCGACGGTGATGCCGAAGTGCTCGTAGAGTTGCTGGTAGGGAGCCGAAGCACCGAAGCCGCGCATGCCGACGAACCGACCGGACAGGCCGGTGTACTTGCACCAGCCCTGCTCGATGCCCGCCTCGACCGCCACTCGGGCG
>CAZWWC010000380.1:0-4424 GCA_964637625.1 uncultured Planctomycetaceae bacterium | reverse complement strand
CTGAATATGGCTATGCAACGAGGAGTCTTGCCGTGACGTCGATTCGGTACATCGTGATGTTCTTGTTTGTTTTCGGCTTGCTGGCTTTGGTGGTTGCGGTCGGTGAAGCCGCCGAGCGTGACGAGCGTCCCAACCTCGTTCTGATCATGGTCGACGACATGGGTTTCTCCGACCTTGGCTGTTACGGCGGAGAGATCGACACGCCCAACCTGGATCGATTGGCGCGCGGCGGGCTGCGATATACGCAGTGCTACAACACGGCTCGCTGCTGTCCGACTCGGGCGAGCCTGTTGACGGGCCTCTATCCGCACAAGACGGGCATGGGGTTCATGACGAACCTCGATGCCGGCAAGCCCGGCTACCGCGGTGAGCTGAGCGGCCAGTGCGTGACGATCGCCGAGGTGCTCCGGTCCGCCGGATACGCGACCTACATGGCCGGCAAATGGCACGTGTGCCGGGATTTTCTGCCCGAGGGTCCGAAACACAATTGGCCCCGGCAACGCGGATTCGATCGCTTCTTCGGGACGCTGATCGGGGTGGGCAGCTATTGGGATCCACTGACCCTCACCGAGGAGAACAATTCCACGAGCCCTAAGGGCGATTTCTATTACACCGAAGCGATCACCGACAAGGCGGTCGAGTACATTCGTGGCAATCCGGCCGAAAAGCCGTTTTTCTGCTACGTGGCTTACACGGCGCCGCACTTTCCGCTGCACGCCCGCCAGGAGGTCATCCGGAAATACCGAGGCCGATTCGCCCGGGGTTGGGACCGGCTCCGCGAACAGCGCCGGCAGCGATTGGTTGATCTCGGCATCATCAACCCCGATTGGAAGCTCTCGCCTCGCGATCCTAGCGTGCCGGCCTGGGAACAAGCAAAACACCGCGACTGGCAGCAGAGCCGCATGGAAGCCTACGCCGCGACCATCGAGCAGGTGGACCGAAGCGTCGGGGCCATTGTCGGCGCGCTGGCCCAGACCGGGCAGCTTGAGAACACGGTTATTTTCTTCCTCTCCGACAATGGTGGCGAGGCCCTGGAGCACCCCGGCGGGATGATCGGCTCGACCGGGCAGCCTTGGGCCGTGATGCGCTACGTGCCGCTGTTCACTCGCCGCGGAGAACCGGTGATAGCAGGCGACATCCCAGGCGTCCGGCCCGGGCCGGCCACGACCTACGCCGGATGCGGCGCTGCCTGGGCCAATCTCAGCAATACGCCGTTTCGCCGTTTCAAGACGTTTGTCCACGAAGGCGGCATTGCCACGCCGTTGGTGATCCACTGGCCTAAGGGCATTCGAGCCAAGGGAGAGCTGTGGCGGCGGCCGGTGCACGTGATCGATTTTCTCCCGACCTTCATCGAACTGGCCGGCGCCGAATACCCGAGGAGCTATCGCGGCGAAACGATCAGGCCGGTGGACGGAATCAGCCTGGTGCCGACCTTTGAGAACCAGACATTGCCGCAGCGGTCCCTTTTCTGGGAACATCGCGGGAATCGGGCCGTGCGCGACGGCCGGTGGAAGCTGGTGGCTGTCAACGATGGGCCCTGGGAACTCTATGACGTCGACGCCGATCGGACGGAGACCCGCGACCTGGCCGGGCAGCATCCGAACGTCGTCGCTCGTCTCGTCAAGCTCTACGAAGATTGGGCACGGCGTAGCGGCGTTCTGCCGTGGGATGATCTCGATATTCCCTTCATCCCGCCGGAGGACAATCCGCTGACGCGCACGCCGGCTGAGCTGGAAGACTACCTGGATGCGCTGGATGCTCGCGGCATCAAGGCACCTTTTGCCGAGCAGTGGCGCAAAGACCATCCGCGCGGCGGGAAGAAATGAAGCGTCAGGTCCCGGCGCGCCGGGATGCTCCGAGACGCCGTCGGAGATTCCGATGACCTCGTTGTCGATCCTTTTTGCTCGCCAGAAGGGCGACCTGCGGCAATTCGTCGAGGGGACGCTGGCCATTGACCGGCTTCGGCCGGGCGATCGGGTGCTGGTCGCCGAAGCGTGCACGCATCACCCGATCGCCCATGACATTGACCGTGTGAAGATCCCTCGTTGGCTGCGTGAGTATGTCGCGGGGGAGCTGGACTTTACCACGACGGGGGGGCATGGTCTCCCCGACGATTTGGCGAGCCACCAATTGGTGGTCCATTGCGGCGGGTGCATGTGGAATCGTCGCGAAATGCTCTCGCGGATGCTTCGCTGTGGGGAGCTTGACGTGCCGATCACCAATTACGGCATGACGATCGCCTGTACGCTGGGCCTTTTTGAGCGGGTCTTATCCCCGTTCCCCGAGACGCTGGAAACCTACCGGCTAAAACAGGCCCGGCGACTCCGCCAAAACACTTGACACGATGGCGGGTCGGGTGCAACAATGTAGGCAGGGCAATAGTATGCGCCGGGGGGATTCTACCCCACGGTTGATTTGTCTGGAGGAGAATAGCGTGATGAAGAACTATCGAAAAGCGGGGTTTACGTTGGTCGAGCTTCTGGTGGTGATCGCGATCATCGGAATCCTCATCGCTCTGTTGTTGCCGGCCGTCAACGCAGCCCGCGAAGCGGCACGGCGTGGTCAATGCTCGAACAACCTGAAGCAAATCTGCCTGGCGGCTCAGAGCTTCGAAAGCGCCAACACTCGCTACCCGCCGGGATTCTTGGGTCCGATACCGCAGTCGACTAATCCCGACTGGAATAATTTCCAATATACCGGTGTGTTGACGTTCTTGCTTCCTTACCTGGAAATCGAAGGCTCGTACGATCGGGTGAGAGATTCGGGTCAAGCTCTCGACCCAGATATGGTGTCCCTGGTCGATATCGATCGCCCAATTCCCGGTCAGACATATCCCGCTGACGCGTGGTATGTGACCGGCAACTCAAGAGCGGAAGCTTGGGCCGTGGCGGCCGAGAAAATCTCCGCGTTTGTTTGCCCGACGGTTCCTCGCAGGCGTGCAAGGGCCATAATTTATGCGTGGTATTGGTATGCTAGTGCTCCGACGACGGTAACGGTCTCTCCCAAGGGCACGACTTCTTCAACCATGGTCAATCAAGTGGGAAGAACGAGCTACTTGGGATGTGCTGGTGTGGCGGGAAAGTGCTCGATTCCCGGCGGAACAACTTTCCTCGGTGATCCAGAACACGGCATTTTCTACAATCGTTCGAAGACGTCACACCGCGACATTCGCGACGGTACCAAGCATACCTTCATGTTTGGCGAAACCCGAGCGGTGGGAAAGATCGGCAGCACTTTTTATAACGGGACCTGGGCTTGGATGGGTGGCGGTACCATGTGGACTCTGCTCCCCCTCTCGCTTTCCGATGATGCCGAGGCATCCTATTATCGATTCGGCAGCGATCACGCCGACGTGGTTCAGTTTGCTTATGCCGACGGGTCCGTTCATCCTGTTGAGAAAGAAATCGACTACCAGGTCTATCGCGCCCTGGGGTCCTGTAAATATGGCGAAGTCATCCCGGACGACTACTAATCCGCAATCTAACGTCGGCGATCGACAGATTTCATTCGAGACAAAGGGAACGAACAAATGTACAAGCGATGGATTGTTTTTTTGGGTGCCGTTCTAGTCGGTCTGGTGGTTGGGTGCCGTGAAGAAGGCAAGGTCATCAAGCCCGACAAAGTGGAGCCCCCGGCCGGTGCCGATGAGGACATACCGGACACCGGCAGTTCACCGATGTCGCTCCCCAGTTCCGAGAAGCCCGGGGGATAATGATCTCGTTGACGGATCGGCTGTTGCCGGTTTCTTCCGGTTTGGACAACAGCGCGACGCCCCGGAGGTTTTTCTCGCGTTAGTTCGCCAAGGGCTTGGGCCGCCGCATCAGACACGACCAGCCCAAATAGCCCTTCGTGCGCCGGGGACTCTCTAGCCGGCACGGCCGGAGATCGACGACCTCGAGAAGACGGCCCAACTCGAGGTTGATCTCCCGCGCGGTGACGCCCGGCGGACCGTCTTCAAGTTGCTCGTCCGCGTTGCCGGCCAGCGCGAGATAGAACGAGCCCGGCTCGGTCAACCGCCAGAGCACGTCGAGAGACCGACTAAGATCTCTCTGGCGGACGAAGTCATAGAAACCCGCGTCGTAAACCAGCCCGAACTTCCCGGCCGTCTCGGCATAATCGAACACATCGGCCAGGACGAAGTGCACCGGGGCGTTTTCGAGCCGCGCGCGTGCCCGGGCACGCTCCAGCGCGATCGGCGAGATGTCGATCGCGGTCACGTCGAGACCGGCTTTGGCCAGGTAGACGGCGTCGGCGCCGGTGCCGCATCCCAGCTCGATCGCGGTTCCGACTTGGACGAGTTCTTTGTGCTTGCCGAGCACACGGATGAGTTCCTCGGCCGGTTCGCCCGTCTCCCACGGGGGAAGGCCCTCCCGGTAGATCCGGTCCCAATCGACGATTTCAGGAGATTCAGGCGGTTTGACGGA
>CAZWWC010000379.1:0-4424 GCA_964637625.1 uncultured Planctomycetaceae bacterium | reverse complement strand
TTCCCGTCGCCGAAGAACATGAGCGTGTTGTCGGCCGCGAACAACGGGTTGGGGATGCCCGCGAAGCCCGGGCTGAGACTCCGTTTGATCACGACCACGGTTCGCGACTTGTCCACGTCGAGGATCGGCATGCCGGCGATCGGGCTGGTGGGGTCGGTTCGGGCGACCGGGTTCACCACGTCGTTGGCCCCGATCACCAGCGTGACGTCGGTCTGGGCGAAGCTCGGGTTGATCTGGTCCATTTCCTTGAGCTGCTCGTAGGGAATCTCGGCCTCGGCCAGCAGGACGTTCATGTGGCCCGGCATCCGGCCGGCAACCGGGTGAATGGCGAATTCCACCTCGATTCCCTTCGACTCCAGGATGTTGGTCAGGTCGCGCACGGCGTGTTGGGCCTGGGCGACCGCCATGCCGTAGCCCGGCACGATCACCGCCCGACGCGCGCTGTCGAAGAGCATGGCCACTTCCTCGGCCGTGGTGGACTTAACCTTCCCGCCGTAGACTTCGTCGGCCGTGGCCGAGCCCTCGGACGGCGCCAGCACGCCGAAGAGCACGTGGGCCAGCGAGCGGTTCATCGCCTTGCACATGATCTTCGTGAGAATCACACCCGAGGCGCCGACCAGCGAACCGGCGATGATCAGGACCGTGTTCTCCAGCACGAACCCGGTCGCGGCGGCGGCCAGGCCCGAGTAGGAATTCAGCAGGGCGATCACCACGGGCATGTCGGCACCGCCGATCGGGTTGACCAGCGTCACACCGAGAACCGAGGCAACCAACACCAGGAGCACATAGGGGGCGACCGAACCGGGGTTCATCACGCCCAGCACGATCAGGAGGATCACGAGGGCCCCCAGTCCGGCGTTGATGGGCTGTTTGGCAGGGTAGTCAAACGGTTTCTTGAACGACTTGTATTCCTGCAGTTTGGCAAAGGCCACGAGGCTACCCCAGAACGTCACCGCGCCGATCAGCCCGGCCAGCAACCCGGCGATCAGTGTGCCGTAGTAGGACGATGCCTCGTTCTCGACGGCCAGGCCGTACTTGTTGGCCTTGACGATCAGTTCGGACCAAGCCACCAGGACCGAGGCCCCGCCGCCGAAGCCGTTCAGCAGCGCGACCATCTGCGGCATGCCCGTCATTTGGATCTTGATGGCCAGCACGGCGCCAATCGTCGCGCCGACAATTAGCCCGGCACCAATCATCCAGTAGCCCACGATGTCCCGACTAACCAGCGTAACGATGATGGCCAGCAACATTCCCGTCGCGCCGAGCAGGTTGCCGCGGACGGCCGTCTTCGGATGGGTGAGTCCCTTGAGCCCAAGAATGAAAAGAACGGCCGAAACTAGATACGCCAGGGCGATGATCGTTTCTCTTGCACCCACGGTTTATTTCTTCCTAGCAAATAGGGTCAAAGGTGACTGTGCCCATGTCGAATCGTGTTACCAACCGTATCGGCGCGTCTGGTCACTTCCGGCGGAACATCTCCAGCATCCGGTTGGTTACCAAAAACCCGCCGACCACGTTGACCGTGGCCATGATCACTGCCAGGAACCCGAGGGTCGAGGCGATGAAGCCGTGGCCCGCCCCGGCTGCCAGAATCGCCCCCACCACCGTGATGCCCGAGATAGCGTTCGAGCCCGACATCAGCGGCGTGTGCAGCGTGGGCGGGATCTTCGTGATGATCTCGAAGCCGACGAAAATCGCCAGCACGAATACGGTCAATCCGACAAGTAAATCCATCGGCGATTCTCTCCGCAAACGTTGGTGATACGGCGCGAGGTTGTAGGATGTCGATGTTTAGCGGGCGGGCTTGCCCGCCGTTGGTCCTGCGGGAAGACTCCGTTACCGCAACGGCGGGCAAGCCCGCCCGCTAAACGCCGGCATTCCAACCAGTTGCCGTTATAGTATCAGCCCTCTTTTTTCACGTCGTAGATATCCGCTGGCGGCTCGGTCGATGCAGGCGGCTCGCTGTCCTCCTCCGGTTCGGTGCCCGGCGGCTCGATGCCCAGCGCCTCGCACACGTGACTATTGACGACCTTGCCGTCCCGGGTGATCAGCGTATCGCGGACGATTTCGTCTTCCAGATCGAGCTTGATCCGGCCGTCGTCGACCAGATGAAGCAAGAAGGTCGTAATGTTCTTGCTGTACATCTGGCTGGCGTGATGCGGGACGTCCGAAGCCAGATTGGCCGGTCCGAGAATGGTCACTCCCTGGTGCACGACCGTCTCGTCCGGCCGGGTCAGTTCACAATTGCCTCCACGCTCGGCCGCCAGGTCCATCACGACCGAGCCCGGCGCCATGCCTTCGACCATCTCACGGGTGAGCAGGATCGGCGCCTTCTTGCCGGGCACGGCGGCCGTGGTGATCACCACGTCACTATCGGCCACCACCCGCGCCATCATCTCGCGTTGCCTGCGATAGAACGCTTCGTCCATGTCTTGGGCATAGCCGCCTTTGTCTTCGGCCTGGGCCGTTTCGAGTTCCAATTCGATGAACTTCGCACCGAGGCTCTCGCACTGCTGCTTGACGGCCGGGCGAACGTCGTAGGCCGAAACCACCGCTCCGAGTCGCTTGGCCGTGGCGATGGCCTGCAGCCCGGCCACCCCGGCCCCGACCACAAACACGCGAGCCGGCGTGAGCGTGCCGGCGGCGGTCATCATCATCGGGAACATCTTCGGCAGCGTGCCGCCGGCCAACAGCACGGCCCGATAGCCGGCCACCGTGGCCATCGACGAAAGCACGTCCATGCTCTGCGCTCGCGTGATCCGCGGCAGCAGTTCCAGCGCCAGAAGCGCAACTCCCGCCTCGGCATACGGTTCGACGGCTTTGGGCTGGCCCAACGGGTCGCAGGTGGCGATGATCACCTGATCGCGGCGCAGTCGACCGTGATCCTCGGCGTCCGTCTGTAGGTTGGCCCCGGCGGCGCGGACCCGCAAAACCACGTCTGCAGCGAACACGTCGTCGCGGCCGGCGGCGATCTTGGCTCCCTTCTCAGCGTATTGCTCGTCGGAGAATCCGGCTGCGGCGCCCGCGCCGCTCTGGACGAGCACGTCGAACCCCGCCTTGACCAGGGAAACGACGCCGGCGGGCACCAGAGCTACCCGTCTTTCCCCGGGATACGTCTCTTTGCCAACTGCAACGATCATGGCCCGTCTGCGATCCAGTACCTTGATGGTCTATTCCGGCGGGAGAAAACGCGGCCGCCGGCAAACTAGCGAAACAGCGAAATGGAACGGCTATTCTCGCAGAGGGATTAGGACAGCACAATCCCCTCTTTGGACCTAGGAGGCCGGCCGTTGCAGTATCCCGTCTCAGGTCTCAGGCAGCCATTTGCCTAGTCGAGTCCGGGGAAGCCTTGCCGTGGGACGGAGAAAGGGCTACATTACATGTTTCGCTGCACTTCGGCAGCGCGTGTCACTACGAGCGGTCGTCGCGATGAGCTACTTCCGGCGCTGATTCCCGTGGAAAAGTGTCCTGGTGATGATGAAAACCTACATGGCCAAACCCGGCGAAATCGAGGCCAAGTGGTGGCTCGTCGACGCCACCGACAAGATCGTCGGCCGCCTGGCCAGCGATATCGCGGTCCTCTTGATGGGCAAGCACCGCCCAAACTACACGCCTCACGTCGAGACGGGCGATTTTGTGGTGGTGGTCAATGCCGAGCGGGTCGTCTTCACCGGTACGAAATGGGACAAGAAACGGTACACCTGGTACACCGGCTATAGGGGCCAGCGAAGCGAGTCGGCCCGGGATCGCATGGAAAAGGATCCGACCAAGATCCTCAGGGAAGCCGTCCGACGGATGCTGCCCAAGAACAAGCTGGGTACCAAGATGCTCTCGAAGCTGAAGATCTACGTCGGGGGCGATCATCCGCATCAAGCACAGAATCCCGAGCCTCGCGAGCTCGGCGTCAAATAACCTCCTCAAATAACCCCTGCGAGATTTCCGAGTAGAACCGCCATGGCAAGAGCCGCAACTTCCAAAACAAAAGGTACCAACGACGTTTTGGGTACCGGGCGGCGCAAGTCGTCGGTTGCCCGGGTCCGCGTTCGTCCGGGGGCCGGGATGATCCTCATCAACCGGCGCCCGCTGGACGACTACTTCCCGTTGGACCAGCAACGCAACGCCGTCTTGGCCCCGCTAGTCCACACCGACAAGCGCGACGAGGTCGACGTGATCATTCGGGTGCACGGCGGCGGGACGACCGGGCAGTCGGACGCCTGCAAGCTGGGCATCGCCCGAGCACTGAAGAAAATGGATCCCGCGCTGGAGGAAACCCTGCGCGACTCAGGCCTGCTGACCCGCGACAGCCGCGAGGTCGAGCGGAAGAAATACGGCCTGCGCGGTGCCCGTCGGGCGACCCAGTTCTCGAAGCGCTAGTCCTTAAACAAGCGAACACCGATGGGTAGTTTGTGTCGTTTCCTTGATTT
>CAZWWC010000378.1:0-4425 GCA_964637625.1 uncultured Planctomycetaceae bacterium | reverse complement strand
TCAATATTTCGCCGCCGCGATGGTGCGGCGGATGACCTCTCGCATGGTTTCGGCCGGACCGTCCTGGCCGGTGAACAGCTTGAACTGCAGACACGCCTGGCGGACGAACATGTCCACGCCGGTGATCACGCGGCAATTGCGCCAGCGGGCGTCTTTGACCAGGAGGGTCGATTCCGGGTTGTAGACCGCGTCGAAGACGACCATGGCCGGCCGCAGATGATGTTTTGGGAAAGGGCTTTCATCCACGTTGGGATGCATGCCCACCGGCGTGGCGTTGATCAACACGTCGGCCGAGACGGTCAGCCGCTTGGACCACTCGACTGCCCGAGCGCCGAGTCGAGCGGCCAACCGCTCGGCGATCCTCGGCTGTCCATCGGTCAGCACGACCACGGCTCCACGACGAACCAGCCCGTAGGCAATGGCTTTTCCCACGCCGCCGGCGCCCATGATCAGGACCGTCTTGCCGGAGAGCGGACTGCGCCGGCCGCCGGCGCCGCCGGTGGCTTCTTCCAGGCTTTCCATGGCTGCGCGGTAGTCGGTGTTGTAGCCGAGCCGCTGTCCTTTGTCGAAGACAATGGTGTTGCAGGCACCGACGCCCTGGACAACGTCATCGGCCTTGGTCAGCAGGCCCAACACGGCTTCCTTGTGGGGGATGGTAACGCTCAGGCCCTTGATGTCCAGCTCTTGCGCTTCGTCGACGAACGATCGCAGGTACTCGCGCGGTATCCGCATCGGCAAATAAACTTTGTTGAGATTTCTTTCGGCGAAGGCCGCGTTGTGGATCAAGGGGCTCAGACTGTGGCCGATCGGGTCGGCGATCACGCCGTAGATTTCGGTTTCCTTGTCGATCTGCTCATAGCGATAGACGTTGACCATCTGATCGTAGCTGAGCTGCCCCGGCGCGAGCGTTCGCTCGTCGCTGAACGTGGCGAAGGTGAACGGGGCGCCGAACCGCCCGGCCAGAATCCGCGTCGGAATGCCGATATCGCCCATGCACAATCCCACGGTCGGAATTTTGGCGTCTCGGACCAGCCGAAACATCCGCAGATTGTCGCTGGGTCGATTGGCCATGGTCGAGATCTTGACGACGTCGGCGTCGAGCCGAGCCAAGCGCCGGTGAATCGCTTCGAGGTCGTCGGGCGTCTTGCGAAAATCGTGCAAGCTGATGACCCGCTTGGTATTGCCGAAGCGGGGTATCAACGAGGCGATGTCCTCCTCCAAGTCGACGTACTCGGCTCCCTCGGCGACGGCCGTGCGGAGGAGCATCAGCCGGTCTTGCTCATTGCCGGCGAAGCGGCCGCCGTCGGTCTCCCGCCGGCAGCTTATCAACACCGGCGACGGGCGGTCGGCCAACAACCGCGGGATGTTCGCCTCGCCGCGGATATAGTCCAGGCGGAACTCGACCAGCCGGGCGCCCTGCTCGATCAGGTGCCGATGCTCGGCCCGAACCATCTTGTGACGACTACGGCCAATACTGACGCAGATCATAGTGAAATAGGGTGCGTGTTCACACGCACCGAATCCTCTTTTGATGGTTGGTGCGTGCCAGCACGCACCCTACTGACGCATATCATGAATGACTCACATCCGCTTGAATTGCTTGTCGAGTTCTTCTCGTGTGAAGACCAGTGCCGTGGGACGACCGTGAGGACAGTGATGGGGGTCTTTGACCAGGTGGCGTTGCTCCAATAGCGTCGTGACTTCTTCCGGCGCCAGACGCTCCCCCGCCTTGATCGCCGCCTTGCACGCGATTTGGTGCAGCAGGTGGTCCAACAGTTCCTCGCGGTCCGGCCCGGGCCCACCGGCCATCAACGTTTCCAACAGCCCGCGGAGCACCTCCGCCGGATGCAGGTTGGCCAACATGGCCGGATAACCGGAGATCAGCACCGTGTCGCCGCCGAACGGCTCGACATTCATTCCGAGCCGGGCCAGGATCTCGCGGCCCTCGGCCGCGGCAGCCGCCTCGGCCGGGGTCAGATCGACCGGCTCGGGCACCAGCAGACTCTGTATTTCCAACGGGCTCGTGGCAATCCGGCGGCGCAACTGCTCGTAGAGAATCCGCTCGTGCAAGGCGTGCTGGTCGAAAATCATCAACCCGTCGTCGCTCTCGGTCACCAGGTATCGATCGTGGACCTGCACGGCCCGGGGCCGACCCGGCGCGGCCGTCGAGGTCTCGGTCCGGTCGGCACGCTGGGGCGTGCTGTCCGCACCCGGCCGGCCGGCGTCCTCCCGGTCGGCGGACTCGTCGGCCGGTGCCCAGGCTCGGCTGAGTTGGGTCATCTCCAAGGGTCCCGCCGGCCTGGCCGGCTCGTCCGGGTCGAATACCGTCTGAAGGTCCTCTTTATCATCGTCGGTCAATCCCGGGTCCCAGTCGGCTATCTTGTTCTTGGCCCAGCCGACCAATTCATCGCGCAGCTTGGTCGTTTGGGCATCGTCGTGCGCACCGGTCGGGTCTTCCTGCGGCCCGCGCACTCGGGCGTGGAGGTCCGTCGAGAGGAACTTCGCCCGCAACGTGGAAAGAAGTTGGCCGTAATGCCGGGAGGCATCGTGGAAGCGTACTTCGATCTTGGTCGGATGCACGTTGACGTCGACCGCCTCGGGCGGCATGGCCAGGTTCAGAAAGGCGATCGGCCAGCGGCCCGAGAGCAGTAGTCCGCGATAGGCTTCGCCCAGGGCGTGTTGCAGCGAGCGATCGCGAATATATCGGCAGTTGAGAAACAAGTATTGCATTCGGTTGTTGGCGCGACTGTGGCTCGGATGGGCAACGTAGCCGGACAGCTGCACGTCTCCCTCGTTGCTCTCGACCCAGATCAGATTCTCGGCCAGTTCCCGGCCGAAAAAGGTGCTGATGCGGTCTCGCCAGCGCCCGGTGCCCGACAGCTCAAAAACGGGGCGATCATTGTGGGTCAGGTTGAAGTCGATCTGGGGCAAGGCCAGGGCGATCCGCGTGAACGCCTCCTTGACGTGGCCCAACTCGGTCTGGGGCGAACGGAGCGACTTCCGCCGGACCGGCATGTTAAAGAACAAGTTGCGGACCTCGACCGTCGTGCCGACCGAAGTGCCGCAAGGGCTGACCTCGGAAAGCCGACCGCCGGCACTTTCGATCTGTGCGCCGTTGGGCTTGTCGGTCGTGCGACTGCGAATCGTCGTTTGGCTCACTTCCGCGATCGACGCCAGCGCCTCGCCGCGGAAGCCGAGCGAGCCCACCCGAAACAAATCGTCGGCATCCTGAATCTTGCTCGTGGCGTGGCAGGCCAAGGCCAGCTCCAACTCCCCGGCGGCAATGCCGCATCCGTTGTCCACGACGCGGATCATTTCCGCTCCGCCGCGCTGGGCGGCCACGTGGATTCGCGTGGCACCGGCGTCGACCGCGTTTTCCATCAGCTCTTTGACGACGCTGGCCGGGCGCTCGATCACCTCGCCGGCGGCGATCTTGTTGATCAGGCCTTGTGATAAGCGGTGGATGCGCATGGGAAAAGCTAGGGATTGGGGATTAGGACCGTCGTTTAGTGATTTCGTTCTTTCGTGTTTTCGTGATTCTCTTCTTCATCACGAAAGCACGAAAGGCCGAAAACACGAAAGAGAAATTTATTGACTCCCCGGTCTGGTGGCTCGCCACCGCAACCGAATGGTGGACACGCTACTGTACTTAGAACCTATCCGAGAACCTCTTGAACCTCTGATGGTCATCCTGAGCGAAGCGAAGGATCTCGTTGGCACAGAACGACTTGAGATGCTTCGCTTCGCTCAGCATGACGTGCTCCGCCGGGTTCTCGGATAGGCTCTTAATGTGCCTTCACAACCCAAATTCCTTGATTTTCCGATAGAGCGTTCTCTCGCCGATGCCCAGCATCGTGGCGGCTTCTTCCCGGTTGCCGCCGGCCACGCGGAGCGTCTGGCCAATGAATAACCGTTCGATTTCCTCCAGCGACTTGCCGATCAGTCCGGCCAACGAGGCCGTCGTGGGCGCCTCGCTCGGCTCGGCCGGGTCGGCCAACTCCTCGGGCAAATCGTCCGCGTCCAGCAGCCCATCGTAATCCACCACGACCATGCTCTCGACCATGTTGCGCAATTGGCGAACGTTGCCGGGCCAGTCATAGGTCAGCATCTTCCGCCGCGCGGCCGGCGACATGCCCTTGATGCGCTTGTCGTGACGCGAGGCAAACTCTTTGATGAAGTGGTCGATCAGCACGGGCATGTCCTCGGCGCGCTCGCAAAGCGTCGGCAATCGAAGCGTAACGACCTTGAGCCGGTGATAGAGATCGCTGCGAAACGTCCCGGCATCGATGGCATCCTCCAGACTGCGATTGGTGGCCGAGAGCACTCGCACGTTCACGCGGATCGGGTCGTTGGAGCCGACGCGGGTGATTTCGCCGTTTTCGAGGACGCGCAGCAGCTTGATCTGGGTGGGCATCGGCATGTCGC
>CAZWWC010000377.1:0-4430 GCA_964637625.1 uncultured Planctomycetaceae bacterium | reverse complement strand
CACATCGGTCGCAATCGCGTCGGAGTCTGCCCCTGTGGGGGGACGTTCGGATCGAAGGTGGTTTACTGGAGCCGGTGCCGGCATGGGTTTTCGGTTCTATATTCCTTGGGCTAAGGCAAGACTCTCCGGAGTTCTGGAATCGTCTACTATTAAGGAGGAGCGACTTTGACTCCTGGATCTGTAAATCCCAATGGCGTGCCAGAGCGTTTTCAGCCGTTGCCCTTTGTCCTCGCTTATGACAATTTCAACGACGGTATGGGCGGATGGCTCGATTTGATGCCCAACTTCACCAAAGAGGGCTTCAAAGCACGCCAGAGCATTATTGATAAGACGCGTTGGGGACCGACCATGCTGAGCACCGCCACGTTCGGCTACATGGGCACGCACGGTGCCATGAGCGGGATCTACTCGCTTAAGCTTGCGACCCGGCCCGTGGCCAGTCGCTATGAGGAGCCCCCGGCGCCGGGGAGCATGGCACACGCGATCAAACGACTTTCGGTCTTTCGGCCCAAAGGGTTGATCCAAATGGAGATGTGGTATGCCTACACGCCCGAGCAGGATCGGATTGGAGTAGGGGAGAAGGATGTTCGAGCCTTCGGGGCCGCGTTTGACGTACAGGACGAGTCGTATCGATACTTCCTTGGCGCTCGCTTTCTCAATAGTGTCAATGGGGAGCTGAAATGCCAGTGGCAGATTCTGAAGGCCGACGAAGACGTGACCGACCAGCAGTGGGCGTACGGGCGACAAGGGGAGTGGAACAAGCGGGGCATCGATCCGATGTGGTACGGCCGCCGCTATCCGGACGGGCGGGCGGACGGCTATCAGTTTGTGCCTGGTGGCCAGCAGCGATTGTGTTATAACGAGAGCGATGACAAGATTAACTGGATCTATCTGAGGCTCACCTTCGACGCGGCGCGGCGCCAGTACGTGGAACTTCAGTCGGGGGCCACGGTGTTTGATTTGCGAGGAATTCAGCCAACGCTGGTGCAACCCTACGCGCGTATTGAGGGTTTGCTCAATCCGTTTGTCTGGATCGAGACGGACGCAGACCGCCGTGTGTTTCTGTTCCTCGATTCGGTTGTCATCTCGTGTGAGTAGAAGAGAGCCGCCAATGAGACATTTCACGACTGCCGTGCTTGAACGGCATGCTTGCCTATCGGGCGACTTCGCGACCGAGCCTTTTGAGACCGCTTGGGCGAGCGAAGCGTTGTTCTTCATCCGCGCCGAAGAGATCACCGGCGAGAGCCCTCTTCTGCGAGCACGAGTACAGGTTTCCGCTGACGGAATCCATTGGGCAGACGAAGGCACGGCCTTTGACGCGATTTCTGCGTGCGGCGACTTCTTCGTGCGTGTTGCGCACTTCGGCGGCTGGCTGCGGTTGGCTGGTGAAGTCCAGGGAGATGACACACGGTTTCAGGTTACGATCCACCTGGTGCTGAAGGAATAGGATTGCGTGTCCCGCCACGGCTTCCTTCTCGCGATTGCCTGTTCTATTTCATGGTGCGCAGCGGCACTAGCGGAAGTCTCGCCGACAGACTGGTTCGAGTGGTCGGCATTGCCCGAGTTGCCCGAGCGGCTCGGCGTCGCCGGCGCGCTGGTGGGATGCGTGGAGAACCGACTGGTAGTTGCCGGAGGCTCGAATTTTCCGGTACCGCTTGCCAACGGCGGCCAGAAGGCGTACCACGACCGGATCTTCGTGCTGCAGAACCTCCGAGAGAAGGGCTACCAGTGGAAAGACGCAGGGAGACTTAAGAGCGCGTTGGCGCATGGCGCTACCGTAAGTACGTCCCAGGGGTTAATCTGTCTTGGTGGTCGCAACGCCCGTTCATCTTCCTCAGGCGTGTTCATTCTCTCTTGGGACATCAAGACAGAGACGTTTCGGCAAAGCAGCGACCTGCCGTCTCTGCCTGAACCGTGCGACTACTTGTCGGCGGCGATTCTTGACGGCCGACTCTATGTTGCGGGTGGAAAGAATTCCGACGGCAGCGCAACGAAGCATTTCTGGATGCTTCAGCTAGGAACGTGCGGTAGATGGAATGATGGGCGTGGTGGCAAGGCGGCCGGCTGGAAGGAGTTGCCCGCTTGGCCCGGCCCCCCGCGTTTCGGCGCAGGGCTCGTGGTCCAAGGCAATGGCGAGCGAGAATGCGTGTATCTGTTTGGCGGGAAATCGGAAAGCACCTACCTCCGGGACGCCTACTGCTACCTTCCCGGTGTGGATGGGCACCGCGGCCGGTGGAAACGGCTTGCGGACATGCCGCGTGCGGCGCTGCTCGCGCCGGTGGCCCCCTGGGGACAATCGCACGTGCTCGTCCTCAGTGGGTCGGACGGGCACGACGTCGACTCGTGGCGCGAGTTAGGGGAGGAGTATCGCTTTGCGTCCGACATCCTGGCCTACCACACCATAACCAATACGTGGACGGTAGTTGGAAATCTGCCTTACGGTGTTGCGGGCACGACGGCCGTGCCTTGGCAGCAGGGCATTGCGGTTCCCAGCGGCGAGCTTCGGCCCGGCGTTCGCACGCCCAAGGTTGTATTGGGGGAAGCCAAGCCGTTTCGGTCGCGGATCGGCCTGCTCGACTATGCGGCGATCGGCGGGTATCTAGCCGCGCTGGTCGTTGTCGGATTCTGTTTCGCACGACGAGAGAAGACCTGCAGCGATTTCTTTCTGGGCAGCCATCGCATTCCGTGGTGGGCGGCCGGCCTGAGTCTATTGGCAACCCAAGTCAGTTCGATTGGATTCATGGCGGTGCCGGCGAAATCGTACGCCACGAATTGGGCCTATCTGGTCGGTGTGGCAACATGGTTCTTGGTGGTTCCTCTCGTCAACCGCGCCTACATTCCCTTCTTCCGTCGACTGAACGTGACGAGCGCCTACGAGTATCTCGAACTACGATTCCATTTGGCTGTGCGGCTTTTTGGGACCGTTGTCTACAGCCTCCTTCAAATGGGACGCATGGCCATTGTGCTCTACCTGCCGGCCCTGGCCCTGTCGACCGTCACGGGCATCGACACGACCGTCTGCATCTTGATCATGGGCTTGCTTTGCACGGCCTACACGGTGGCCGGCGGGATTGAGGCCGTCATCTGGACCGACGTGGTTCAAGCCTGCGTCCTGATCGGCGGTGCGCTGTTGTGTGTCGTCATAGTCATGGCCGACATAGGTGGCCCATCGCGGTTCTTTCGGATCGCCACGGCCGACGACAAATTCCAGTTGGCGTCGATCAACTGGGACTACACAAGCGCCACGCTGTGGGTGATTGTCGTAGGCAACTTTTTCACCCGCCTGGGCAATCTCACTTCGGACCAGGCAGTGGTTCAACGCTATTTGACGACGCCCGATGAATTGACCGCCCGACGTGCACTTTGGACCGACGTGATCACATCGATACCATGGGCCGTGATCGTCTTCCTGCTGGGCACCGCACTGTACGTCTTTTACAAGCTCAATCCGGGGATGCTCGATCCGACGCTGGATACGGATGCGGTTGTACCGCTGTTTGTGTCGCAGAGAATCCCCCCAGGTTTAGCCGGGCTGATCATCGCAGCCGTTTTTGCCGCCGCCATGTCGAGTTTCGATAGCTCAATACACAGTGTGGCCACGATCTGGACGACCGATGGCATTGCCCGATTCTGGCCGAACAGTTCCGACAAGACGCGACTTCGCTGGGCTCGCGGCCTGACGCTACTCTTGGGTCTATTGGGAACCGGGAGCGCTCTCTGGATGACCACCATGGACATCGACTCGGTCTGGGACCAATTCTGGATCCTTGTCGGCCTGTTTATCGGCGGGTTGACCGGACTATTCGTCTTGGGTATTTTCACTCGGCGCACGAGTGCTTCCGGGGCACTGATCGGCGCTGTCTGCAGTGCAGCCGTTCTCTGGTATGTGGTTCATTACACGGAGATCCATTTTTTCCTCTACTCGGCCATTGGATGTATGACCTGTTGTGGGGTCGGTTACCTGATTAGTCTTAGGAAGCCGCACTCAAAGCGACTGGAGAGCCTCACTGTATTCGACCTGTCTGAGTGACCTGCCCCCGTTTTTTGTACCAGGGGTTATGAGAGTATCCAGACACCTGGAAGGGCGGAAGGAGACTCTCATAACACATGGATCAGCTCTTGGGGAGCAGGTCACATTGGCGCCGCCGGTGATCCGGTGCATAATCGATTGGCGGAGGGGCGGTCCGCGAAGCGGCTTTCGTGCCGCGGACAGACCGCGTGCAAACGGCGGACGATCGATAATCAGATTCTCGCACGGGAGTTCAAACGATGAAGAAACGGTATTCCTTTCTGCTGTACGTTCTTCTTCTCGGCGTGGTTGCTGTCTACGGGGTGGCCGAGGTTTCGGCGGCCCAGAAGGCCCAGAAGAGTCAAGAGGTCTCGCAAGCCGGCCCCGAGGACGTCGCCGCGTGGCGCAAACTGAAATTCGG
>CAZWWC010000376.1:0-4446 GCA_964637625.1 uncultured Planctomycetaceae bacterium | reverse complement strand
CGCGCGCCAGCGCAGCCATCCGCGGCGCGGCATCGGCGACGAGACGCTCTCGAGCCATTACCGTCACCAGGCGGGAGCCTACGCCGCCTTGAACAACACCACCAAGGCGGTCGACGCGGCGGCCGGGGCCATCGTCTGCTGGGGACCGCGCCACAACCGGCGTCGTCAGGCAACGGAGACGCTCCGGGAAGTCCTTCGCCGTTCACCCGATCTGGACGCCTACGTGGCCGAACTGGACAAGCAGGTCGAGGAGCAAGGCGCCGATCGCCCGATCATCCGCAAAGCCATCGGCCAGGTTTATCACCAGAAGGGACAGTTGGGCAAAGCCATCGCCCAATTGGCATTGGCCCTGCAGTTGCAGCCGGACGACGCCGAGACACACCAGACGCTGATCAACTGCTACGACCAGGCAGAAGACAATCGCGGTGCGATCGACGCCGTACTCGGCCGGCTGCAATTGAACCGGCGCGACGTGGGGCTGTATCGCGACCTGGGCAACCGGCTCAACGACGTCCAGCAGCACGAGCAGGCCGAGCGCGCCTACACGTCGATGGTCGAGATGCTCCCGAACGAATCAGAGAGCCACACCGAGCTGGCCAAGATTCGCCAGTCCCAAGACCGCTGGGCGGACGCGGCCGACCATTGGCGCCAGCTCGCGCGGATCCGCGCGCTGGAGCCGACCGGGCTGGTGAACCTGGCCAAGGCTCAGATCCGCCTGAAGCAATGGGACCGCGCGGCCGAAACCCTCGATCGGCTCCGGGCGAAGAGTTGGCCCGCGCGCTTCGATCCCGTGAAGCACGAGATCCGGGCGCTTCAAAACCAGATCGATCATCGACCGCCGAAGGACTAAGCGGAGATCACGAAGGTGTAGCGGCTGTCACAGGGTGCCACTGGCGTTTCGCCAGTGCTCGGTGGGCAGCGGCACGGGCAAGATGCCCGTGGCACCCGCTACACTAATTCGATCTTCGCTCTAAATGCTTTGTGACGAATGTCTGGCTGCCGGGTGCCATGCGCGTCCCGGCGCGCCGATCCGTACCTCGGCTCACCGCCAACCGGTGTGCAACGAGCCTAGCGCCGCCGGCGCGACAGGAACGTCAGGAACACAGCGAAAAGAAGGAGCACGGATGTCGACGGTTCGGGCACGGCTGTTTCTTCACCCGGGGAAGGGCTCCAGTGAGCCGCGAGGATCGAGGCGTCGGCCGGACCCACGGTACCGTCGCCGTCGAAGTCGCCGTCGGATGCCTTGCCCGAGACGCTCTGTCCCCAGTTGGCCGCCACCACGGCGGCATCCGTGGCGTCAACTCGGCCATCGTGGTTGGTGTCGCCGGGGATCGAGGGTGCAGGCCCCGCGTACGTCAGGGTGAGCGTGGGCGGCATTGCATAGGCGGCAGCCTCACTGGCCCAAAAACGGACTTGGCCCCCGGTGACAGGTTCGAAGGCCACGAGCCCAAGATACTCGCTCTCACCCAAGAGGGAGTCAATGAATTCGGCATCCAACTCAATGGTAATCGGCTCCAGCTCGGTGATCGGATCGCTCTGGCCGATCAAGACGGAGGTAAACGTCGGATCGGCCGTACCCATGACACCGTCGCCGGCATACCCGAAGATGTGGAGGCTCGGATAGCCTGAGAACAGGTTGATATCCAACTCGAGGGTTGCCGACTCGATCACCAGTCCCTCGGGCAGCGACGCGATGTTGAATTCCATGACGCCGCGCCGATAGACGTCTGCCCAGGGTACTTCCTGGGTGAAGATGCTGGAGCTCCCGTCGATGACGGTGAAATGGACTCCATCGGACGAGTGGCCCTCGAAATCGACGGTCGGCGTCAGCACGAGTTCATTGCCGAGATTGCAGGTCGCGTAATAGAGATCCTTGTTGTCGTCGGCGAAGATGACGTGCATGTTGTTCCAGCGATCGATGGCGACGGCCTCGGTTTCCGGGCCGCTGATCGTGCTGGTCCATTGGGCGACCGTTTCGGTCGTCCATCCGGAGCCGTTGTAGGCGGCATGTTTGATTGCGTCTGGTGAAAAGGGGGGCTGGCTGAGGTAGACTATGTGCGGCCGGCCGAGCAAATCGACGGCCACCGCACCGTTGTCGGTCCAAGCGTCGATCGCCGCGCTTGACGTCCAGTTGCTGCCGTTGAAGACGGCGTGCCTCAGATCGACGTAGTCCTCGACATAGGAGACGTGCAAGTTGTTTGTCGAATCAAATGCCATGGACTGGCCCGATCCCGAGCCGACGAGCACGGTCTGAAACAAGCTGCCGTTCCAACGAGTATGTCACACGGAGGAAGCGGCGAAGTCGGACCAGACAAAATGCGGCGCGTCGCTATGGTCCATTGCCATGTTCACGCTTTGGTTGGCAAAGCCAAACTCGCTGTGGTACAGGATGAGTTCATTATTCCAGCCGGTCCCGCTCTGGTATGCATGCCTCAATGCCGGCCCGGCGGTGTCTTTATAGGCCACGTGGGCCCGATCCTGCGAGTCGAAATCGAGGGCCATGAGTTGTGGGCTCTCCGTGGGGCCCGTCGGAATGGACGAAGTTTCCCAGATCCCGGCATCGGTCCGGCGCGACAGAGCCAGGTGGTGTTGCCCACTTTCGTAGTACGAGAACGCCACGTGGGGCCGGCCGGAGCTATCGAGCGAGAGGGAGAAAGTCGAGCCCAAGTCGGGGTATTCCGAGGACCAAGACGAATCCTCGTATTGCCCATACCACAGATCGCCGCCGCTAAGGTAACTCGCTCCGTGGATCAGTCCCGTCGAGTCGACCTCGACCTCGACGTGCCAACCGAAATCGCCGGAGGCCGGAATGGGCGCGACGGACCAGGTCTGCGCGAGAGCCGACGTGGCCGGGCCGACCGGCAAGAAGGCGAGCAAGACAGCAAACACTATCGCGAGCCAAACGGATTCTCGGCAGATGGTTTTCATTCGGACGATCCTCTCGGTTTGGTAACACTTCAGCCATCTGAAGTAACTGCAACGCCACAAGGCAAAATCATCACGAAAACACGAAAGGACGAAAATAAATGTCGATTCTTCCTTTCTTTCGCGTTTTCGTTCTTTCGTGCTTTCGTGATAAAAAAGGAATTCATCGTTTAGCCACTTCATTTGGCTGAAGTGTTACTCGGTTTGAAATGCGGTTTTCATCGCACTGACGCGTCACCCCGTCGCATACGAACGAATCGAAGCCCAGACCAAGGCGAAGGAACCCAGACCGCTCTTCGTGACGAATCCTGCCGTGCCCCTGTGCCGTCCCCAACACGAATTCCCATCGCGGACAGAGCGTGGACATTCTAAACCGTCCAAGAGATTACGTCAACCGTCTGCTTTTTATGGGACGCAAGCGAGGCCATGCCACACGTGGTTCAGGAGCCACGATTGCGCGCATCCTTCTCACGGAAAATCCTCAAAGCGGTCGGGGCGACCGGGGCGGTTCGGGAGGCGGTTCGGTGGTTCAGAGTTCGGGGGGGGGTTCGGGGTCAACTCTTGACACCTCGTACGTGGACCTGTGAACTCAGACAACCGTTCTCACAGCCTAAGAGCCTATCCCAGAACGTTCTCCGGAGATGCCTGTCATCCTGAGCGCAGCGAAGGATCTGGTTGACATTCAAGGGATTGAGATGCTTCGCTTCGCTCAGCATGACGAGTTCAGCCGGGTTCTGGGATGGGCTCTAAGTAGCCACTAGGTACTGAAGTGTGCTTCGATCAGCGTCAAGTCGTCTTCGAGCCGGATTGCAGCCGAGTATTTCAAGAGTTCCTCTTCGAGCAACTCCATTTGGATCTCTTTGCCCGGGTATCCTTGCTCGGCCAGCAGGCGGACCAAACCGTCCGTGCCGAGCGGTTCCCCGTCGGCGTTGCGTACTTCCACGGCGCCGTCGCTGAACAGCAGCAGCCCGTCGCCCCCAGCCGCTTCGATGACCGTTTCGTCATAGGTCGCATCGGGCAGGATGGCCAGCGGCAGGCCCGGGTTCTCGACGCACTCGTGCGATCCGTCGGCACGCATCCACAACACGCCCGGGCAGCCGGCACCGGCGAATCGAAACGTGCGGCGGTCGAAATCGAGCACCCCACAAACGGCCGTCGCGAACGATTCGTCGCTCTTGACAACCCTGCTCAACTCCTCGTTCATCTTCTGGGCGAACTGGGCGGGATGAACGAGAAGCGAGCAGTGGCGTTGCCACAATGAACTCAGGTGCATGGTGTACAGCGCGGCCGCCACTCCATGGCCCATGACGTCGGCCAGCATCACGGCGTATTGCCCGTCGCCGAGCTTCTTGATGGCGAAATAATCGCCTCCGACGATGTCCCGGGGAACGTAATGCGTTTTGACTCGCCCGGGCACGCCGTCGAGCACCTCTTGCTCCAGGGCGAGCCGCTGGATTGCCTTGGCACGCTCCAAATCGTGGACTACGGCCGAGGCGTCCTGAAAGATTTCCACGCCGCCGA
>CAZWWC010000375.1:0-4451 GCA_964637625.1 uncultured Planctomycetaceae bacterium | reverse complement strand
GCTTTCGGGATTGTAGTCGTTGAAGAAGACCCGCGGCGGATAGTCGTTGCCGTCGATCGTCGGGCGGATCGGCTCGCGAATTCCTTCCTCATCGAGGATGCGTCTGAGAATGGCGACGCCTTCGGCGATCTTCTCCCGCGGCGTGTCGTAGGTAATCGTGACGTTCATGGTTCGCCGGATGTAAGGCCGGCGACCGATGTTTTCGACCGGGTTGTTGACGATGTTCGCGTTGGGGATGGTCACCAGGTGGCCCATGGCCGTACGAATCTTGGTTGAGCGGAAGCCGATGTCGTCGATCACGCCGTCGTAGCCGCTGTAGACGATCCGCTCGCCGACCTTGAACGGCCGGTCCAGCAGGATGGTGATCGAGCCGAAGAAGTTTTTCAGCGAATCCTGCGCGGCCAGCGAAATGGCCAGTCCGGCAATACCCAGGCCGGCCAGCCAGGTCGTGATGTCTTGTCCGAAGATGTTCTGGGCCGTGTACAACACGGCCAGCAGAACGAGCACGACCCGTAGGCTCCTCCGGATGAGCGGGATCAACTGGGCGTCGAGTCTTGATTCAATCCGCCCACGCAGTCGCTCAAATCCGACGTCGACCAGTTCAATGAGATTGAAGACGTACCAGACAATGGCTACCGTATAGAGTAGTTGTACGGCCTTTTCCAGGAAGACGCGCAGCCGGTCGTCCATCGCCAGCACGGCGATGGCAATGCTCAGGCCGAAGGTGAATAGGGCAAGGCTGACGGGCCCGACCAGGCTGGTGATCACCTGCGCACGCGCCATGCGGTCGCTTCGCTCCAGGGCGCGGCCGATCCGACCGACAATGGCCGAGACGATCTTGCCCGCCAGGAAACCCAGGAAAACGGCCGCGAAGACAATCATCCACACCGCCGGCGAGTTGCCCGAGAGAAGCTTGCTCTGTTGGATGCTGGTCCAAAGGAACGTCGCCGCCTCATCGCTCTGGCTACCTTCGGCCTGAGCGGTCGATGTACCCGAGCAGGCGGCTTGGAAGACTTCTTTGGCTCGCTGGGGGTTGTTCAGTGCGACCAGAGCGACCACCGCCAGCAAACAGACAATGAGGATGGTCCCGAGGTGAGAGAAGAAAAAGCGTCTCATGTTTCGCTCCCTAACGAGTCCGTGTTTTGGGGCGGACGGTTCTTAATAAGACTGTAGCATTTCCGACGAACACTGTTTAGCGGGCGGGCTTGCCCGCCGTTGCCGCGGCAGCGTTTTCAGGCAGGATCAACGGCGGGCAAGCCCGCCCGCTAAACGACCACGTCGTACAACGCTGCGCTGTAACACTAATTCATCGAGGGATCTTGCGGGACATGTTTGATGTGAAGGGATTCCAGGAGGACGGCGTCGCCGATCTTCTTGGCCACGGTTTCCCAGAGGTCTGCTTCCTCCGCCCAGAAGACATATTCCTTGGTCGCCGGCGTGACGAGCCACGCGCCTTGCTTCAGCTCGCTTTCGAGCTGGCCGTCGCCCCAGCCCGCATGGCCGAGAAAGACACGGTAGCGATGTTCTTCCTGCTGCACCAGTTGATCGAGCACGTCTTTCTGTGCGGCCAGATACACGCCGGAGAGTATCTCCATTTCGGACAGGCTGCGATCCGTGTGAATCGCCAACAGGGGACCCGAAACCGGACCCCCCAAGTTGATCTTCCGGTCGCTCGAACAGGAAACGTCGCTGACCTCCGCCCAAAGCTGCTCGACGGACTGCTCGGTCAGCCGATTGAGAACGACCCCCAGCGCACCGTTTTCATTATGCTCCACCATGAGCACGACGGTATGGTAGAAGTTTTCGTCGGGCAATCGGGGAGTCGCCACCAACAGTTGGCCTCGTAGTGATTTCATGGCGTGTACTCTTCGATCAAGGGCAACCTGTTTCGGGTGCCACTGGCTGACTTCGACGAGCTCAGTCGAGTCGCTTGGCAGCCAGTGCTAGGAGCCACGGGATGGACAACGCCCACCGCCGAGTCTGCTGGCCCGGTGTCTCACTCGGTAATCCGACACCACGCTATCCAAGTCTACCGCGTCGGAAGATGCCAGGCTACCCCAGGATGTCCGGACCGAGAGGGCCCCTGCGGCGAGCGCGGCCGCCGGGAGCCCGATTCTTTCGGATGAAAGGTCCACACCACCCAACGTTGCCGATCTGGCCGCCAATCCGTGGTTTTGAGCCGGATGCCCCACCGGCAGACGCCCTTGACGCACCAGCAAGGTTGCCGCCCCTAGGGAGCAGGATTGACCTGGGCACCTCGGGTGGGAGAGAATGTTTATCGGGTGATCAGGAGAGAACCGCCGGCATGATCGAACAAGACAACGGACCGTCGGAGCCACTCTCGGACGAGACGTCGGAAGACGTCTATCGGCTCATTCCTCCCGACCCGAACGCGGACGCCGCCCACTTCGACGAACCGGTCCTGCCCGAGATCGTGCCGGAAGAAGATCCGTCCGAATCGACCGACGCCGAAAAACCGCGGCTCCAGTTTACCCTAAGGGACCTGTTGCTGGTGGTGATCGGCGTGGCCGTCTGGCTCAGCGCGATGAGCGTGCTCAGCTGGAGCTGGTCGATCCTGGCGGGCGTGGCCGGCGTGGCGGTGTTCATCAGCCTTGTGTTTCTAAGCACCAACGAGCCGGAGAATCCAAGCGTCCGATTTGCTTGGTGGTGCGTCTTCGTCATCTACCTGATGACTTGCCTCGCGGCGATTGTCATCGGCACGTGACGGCTCGACAAAGGTGCGCGGCGGCTTGTCCCGGCCAGCCTATCGTCCCCGTCCCCGCCGGCCGGCGGTGATCCCCAGCGCGGCCAGCAGCGAGCCGATCATGGCGAGTGTCGACGGCTCGGGCACCGGCGCCGCCTCGGCCCCAGGGTACCCCCAATTGGCCGCCAGGATCGCCGCGTCGGCCGGGCCGACCACGCCGTCGCCGTCGAAATCGCCCATCTCCCACGTGACGTCCGTGGTTTCGCCCCAGTTATCCGCCAACGCCTGGGCATCGTCCCCGTCGACGTCCCCGTCGCCGTCGGCGTCGCCGGGCACCGGCGGAGTGGCCAGGAAGATCTCGTAGTCATTGCCGTCGTAGCCCCTCCAGACCGTGCCTGAACCGGAGATCTGAGGATCGTAGTCGCCGTAACTGTTGTCGGTCAACGGCGTCGTGGTGGTTCCGTCGTAGAGGTAGATCTCGAAGTCATTACCGTCGTAGCCCTCCCAGACCACGTTGGAACCGGAGACCTGGGGATATCGATCGGTGTCGCCGTTGTTGGTGAGCTGCGTGGTGGCGTCTTCCGGATTGGCACCTTCGCCCAGCGAGAGGAATTCGTCATGGTCGTAGAGGAAGATCTCGTAATCACTACCATCGGAGCGATACCATGCCACCTTTGAACCGGAGACCTGAGGTTCATAGTCGCTGGTGGCGTTGTCGGTCAACTGCGTGGTCGTGCTCCCGTCGTAGAGGAAGATCTCCCAGTCACTGCCGTCATAGCCCTCCCAGACCACGCTTGAGCCGGAGACCTGGGGATATCGGTCGCTGGTGCCGTTGGTGGTGATCGGCGGCGGGTTGACGGTGCCCCCGTCGGAGAGGAAGATCTCGTAGTCATTGCCGTCCCAACCCTGCCAGACCATGCTGGAACCGGAGATCTGGGGATCGTAGTCGTTGTCACTGTTGTCGGTCAACTGCGTGGTGCTCCCATCGTAGAGGAAGATCTCGTAGTCGCCGTCGACGTTGCCCTCCCAGACCACGTTCGAACCGGAGACCTGGGGGTATCGGTCGTCGTAGTCGTTGTCGGTGATCGGCGGCGGGTTGACGGTGCTCCCGTCGTACAGGAAGATCTCGTTGTCACTGCCATCGGAGCGATACCAGACCACGTTTGAACCGGAGACCTGGGGGTTACCGTCTTCGTAGCCGTTGGCAGTGAGTTGCGTTGTGGTGCTCCCGTCGTACAGGAAGATCTCGTAGTCGCCGTCGATGTTGCCCTCCCAGACCACGTTGGAACCGGAGACCTGGGGTTGATCGTCGTCGTAGTCGTTGTCGGTCAGCGCGGTGACCTGCCACGCGGCGTGGAGCGGGGCTGCGACAACAAACATCACTAATACCACCAATCCAACGAAAATGGAGCCTTTCATGATTCTTGCCTTCCCTCTTTCGATTCTTGCCCATCTCCGAGAAGTGCCTCAAGTCCGATGCCCTGCCGCATAACCCCCTATCCTATGGGCTGCCAAACTCCGATTCAAGAGAATGTCGGAAAAAACCCGGATAATTCGCCCCGACTAGGTAATGCTGGGGGGGCAGATTCGCCCGGCTTGGCGCCGCCCGGCGGCGACCGTCGCCGCACGATGGCGCACGGCCCCTTTCCCGCAAACTCTTTTGTGAGTACAACGTTCAATCATCCGCAGGTTCAGTAGTCTCAGATTCTATTGACCCCTGGCATTGTCACTGCTGAGCGTAGCGAAG
>CAZWWC010000374.1:0-4461 GCA_964637625.1 uncultured Planctomycetaceae bacterium | reverse complement strand
TACTCGCGGCGGATCTGCTTGATCTCGGCGATGTTCTCGGGATGGCCCAACCGGTCCGCCTTGGGTACGTGCAACGTGACGCAAGCGCCACGCCGATCCAGAACCTCTAACTGGTGGCGAGGCAGAAACTCAAAAATGCTCGCTTCGAGGAACTTGTCTCGCGAGTCTGGATCCTGGCCGGGAATCAAGGAGTAATAAGGTTTGATGCCCAGCGTGCGAGGCATCTCGAGCTCGTCGGCCAAGCGCCTGGCCGACCAGTCAGGCTTGGCCACGGCCAGTCGATACCATCCCCACTGCACACACTGTTGCTGCAGCTCGGCGTTGCTTCCCTCAATGTCGTACTGCAAACTGGGATGGCCGAACGCCAGACAGCAGAACTCGCGGCCGGGAAAGACCGCCGCCGAGCAGCGAGCCGCCTCGGCGGCGCCGATCGGCTCGTCTACCTCGTTGACCCAGTATTGACGGCGCTTTTCTTCCGTTGGCGCTTCGACGCGGAACCGCGGCTCGTTCACATGGGTGTGGGCGTCGAAGATCCGCCCGGGCAGCCAGCCCTCCAGATGACGCTCCCAGAAAGCCCGATCCACCTCGGTGTACTCCCAAACGTGGTGAAGCGCGACGGACAGCATCTTGATTTACCTCTGGTGGCCCATGTCGGCAAACGGCTCCAGGTATTGCTGGAGTTTGCGCTGGTAGGTTTCCACGTCCGAATCGGGCGAGACGGTGCGGCAATCCGGCACGAGCTTCGCCGCAAGTTCGCGCAAGGTGCTGTTGGCTTCTACGAGCCCCCGGGCGACTGTTGCAGCGCCGAAGGCACTGACGGACGATTGATGGACACCGGCCACGGGCATGTTGGCCACGTTGGCCAGGATCTGCGGGCTCACCCGACTTGCCGCCGCCGGCCCGGTCATGACCAATCGCTTCACCGGAAGCCCCGCCCCGGTGAACCATCCCAAGTGCCGAGTCAGCTCGCAGGCCAGGCCTTCGACCACGCCGCGCAGCAGGTGGTTTGCCGTGTGTCCAAGCGCAAGTCCCGAGAGCCTTCCGCCGGACAACGACCCTGTGGCCGGCGTGCTGCCGCCGAGCAGCGGCCAGAAGAGCAGTCCGTCTGCGCCGGGCAAGACCGACGCGAGCCGCTCGTCCAGCGCTTCAGGGTCAAGCCCGCTTTGACCGGTGATTTCCAGCACCCACTCCAGCGCGGAACCCCCGTTGCCCATCGAGAGCAACTGGCCGAAGAGGCCGTCGATCGGGTGTGGGCAGACAAACGTCCGCCTGGCGATCGGCGGTGCCAGCCGGCCGGTCACCGCGAGCAGTACCCACGCCGTGCCGGTTCCGAGGAGCACGTCTCCTTCGTTGACCGATCCGGCGCCGAGCGAGGCCGCGTACTGATCGTGGATCGCCGGCGAGACGGGAATCCCCTCGGCCAGGCCCGTCCGCCGGGCGGCGTCGCCTTGCAGACGGCCGGCCGGCTCGCCCACCGGCACGAGATCCGGCAGGCGTTTGTCCTGGATCTGCAGTCGCCCGAGCAAGTCGGGATCCGCGCAGCCCAACACCGGATTGTGGAGCATCGCGATGGAAAGGCTACTCGGGTCGTGGGCACGCCGGCCGCACAGCCGCCCGACGATCACGTCGCCCACGAAGCTGATGAACCGCGCCGCATCGAGAAGCTCGGGCGACTCCCGCCGGAGGCGGAGAATCTGTCCGAGTGTCATCGCGCTCAGATTGCATCCGGTGTGGGCAACCAGGTACGCCTCGCCCCATTGTTCTTCGAGCTGCCGGTCAAAAGGCGATCCGCGTGTGTCGAGCCAACTGATGACTCGGCCAAGGGGCCGCTCGTGGGCGTCCAGGAGTTGCATGGCCCCGCCCTGGCTGGAGACGCCGACCGCTTGGACTGGCTGGCCGTCCGTGTGGCGAAGTGCTTGTTGGATGGCCTGGCAGGTCGCGTCCCAGATCTGATCGATGTCCTGCTCGACGCCGCCCTCGGGCGTGGTGGACCGTGTGACCGGCGCCGAACCTTCGGCCGCGACCGAGCCGTCGGGCTCAACCACCAACACTTTCACGTTGCTGGTGCCAAGATCCAGTCCCAGAAACATCGGCTAGACCTCAATGTAGTCCGCATCCAGAAACGCGGCCGCGGAGCGGATCCGCACCGTGGCGTCGCCGAAACAGACGGCGTTGTGGTGTGCGCCACCCGCCTTGGCATAGGCGGTAAGCCAGTCGCGAACGTCGCCCTGGGCAGGCCGCAGCTTGAAGTGGGGCACGGTTAACGAGGGCAGCGGCCCGAAATCGGCGATCTCGACGCGGCTCGAAATCAACCGCCACCGGTCCCCCCGGCCCAGCGTGAGGCAACAGAGCGTCGCGGGCCCCGGCTCGAGGCTGACGACCAGCGCTAATTGTCGTCGGCGAGTGGGTACAATCCCTTCTTGCCGGGCCACCAGCGGGATCTTGCAGTCGGCACGAGCCATCGCGGCATTGGCCTCGCCCATGTGACTCATCAGCAACGCGTTGCCGCCGAAATCGATCGTGAAGATCTCGCTGAACGTGGCCGGCGGCCCGAGTTGATTCAACAGCCACGTGCCTGCCGATCCGATCAAATCGCCCTCTCCGGCCAGTCCGATCCCCTCGGCCATCAAGCGGCTGGCTCCGACGAAGGGAAGCGTCAACGTCTCCGCACTCTGGCCGAATGCCAGGAACTGATAGGTCACGGCGTCCAAACGATGTTCGGCGACCATCGAGCGCAGCGCCAGTTCCGCCCGGGCCGCGGCTTCGAGGTCTTCGTCGAGAAGATCGTCGGCCAACTGATAGGTTTGCCGGTACTCATCCGTCAGCAACGTCACTTTCTCACCGGTGGCTGTTTCGGCCCGGTTGTTGAAATCCTCGACGGCAAGCGGAATCGCCTCAGGGCCCAACGTGTTGGCCAGGTGGGTCGTATCGACCGCCAGGTCACCCATTCCGGGAAACGGGTAGCCGATCAGCCCCAGTCGAGTACGACGCAGTCGGGAGACCGCCGTCGCGGCCACGAACAGATCCGCCAGACGCTCCAGTGCGTCCGGATCGTTCAGATGGGACGTCACGTACTCGAACGTAATGCCGTTGCGCACCAACACGTTGCAGAGGTCTTGCGTTCCGTGCACACCATGATTGGCGACCATCGCCTCGCCGTCGAAGTCCCGCTCCACGGCCAGCAACTCTTGTGTGTTCCACACCACGATCGGCAGATTCGTTCGCCGAAGCGCCGCCAGGGCAAGCAGGCTGGGAGAATACGTCAGGCAGACGACCAACAAGACCTCGGCGCCCGCCGTTTCAAGCTCGCCGACCGCGGCGTCGACGTCTTCGCCCCGATAGACGGCCTGTGCGAATTGGACCTCGGCCACCGGGGCCAACGCCGGCAACACCACCTCGCGCAGCCACCGCTCACGGCCCGGGCGCAGATCCGGCGCCAACGTCTCATAGAATTCGAGCGTCAGCGCTAAGATGCCGACGCGTGGTTTCAAGGATTGGCCGGCCATGGGTCCTCCGCCTCGGGTGCCGCCGGTCACGTCTGCACGTACGCGCCGAACAGCACTACAAGCGATTTCAAAACCACTTGGCTGAATCGGGTGCCCGGGTCTGAGCGCAGCGAAGGCCCGGTTTTTTTGGACTCTGGGCCACCGCTGCGCTATGGCCCAAGCACCCCCAATCGTGGTTTTGAAACCGCTTCTACTCCAAATTGTACTTCCGCACCACGGTGTCCACGTCCTTGCCGTGCTTGACCACGTCGCAAAGGGCCGCCTGGAACGAGGCCGGGTCGGGCACCTGAATCGCGTTGCGGCCGAACACGACTCCCGCCGCACCCTCGGCCACCTCGCGCGCCGCCAACTCCAAAGCCTCCCGCTGGGTGGGCAACTTCTCAGCGCCCAGGCCAAACACCGGAACAGGACAACCGCCGGTGACGGCGGAAAACTCGCAAGTGAAAAACGTCTTGATCGCGTCCGCGCCGAGTTCCGCAACGATCCGGCTGCCCAGCAAGACGTCCTCGTGCATCTGCCCGGCCGACATGGCTGCCGCATTGGCCGGGAAATACTCACCGATGACGGGAATCCCCATGGCGTGGCAGGCCGTGGTCAACCGCGAGAAGACCTCGACGTTGGCCGCGTCGCGCTGTTGGTCGCCCGTCTGTAGGGTCAACGACACCAACGCGATGTCCATGCCGGCGCGCAGGGCGTCTTGCGGATCATAACAATATACACTCTTGGCTTCCGTGTAGCCAAGACGAAAGCAGTATACCGTGTTCCAGTTCAGACGGACCACCGCCAAGGGACGTTTCGGCCGGGCAAATATCCGGTGGCAATGGCGGAGCATGCCCGGAGCGAGCAGAACCGCGTCGACGGCCGGATTGATCTTCTCGACCGTTGCCGGAAGATTTTCCATCCCGGGAATCGGGCCGTCGAACATCCCGTGGTCGGCGGCAATGATCACCGCGCG
>CAZWWC010000373.1:0-4482 GCA_964637625.1 uncultured Planctomycetaceae bacterium | reverse complement strand
CTATGCAGGGGTCAATAGTCGGAAGGTCCCAAGCCCGGGCCGGTCACCAGAAGTCGCCCGTCGCGGACGACAAAAACCGGGCCGCACTGCCGGAGGGCCTCTTCGAGCAGCCGGGGAGAAAAAAATGCCCTTAAGAGAGAAATACGAGGGAAAGTAGAATGTCCCCCTTTATTTCCCCTTGTCCTTATTCTTCATGCCCCAGGAAATCAAGCCATAACCAGCACCCAGCCCGCCCAAAAAGACCGCTAGATCACAGAAAGACCAGAGCCAGCCAACCCAAACTCGTTCTGTGCCAAGAAGCCACTTTGCCACGTATGGAGCTTCCGAAAGAGTGCGGCCAAACCCGTCATGCATTACCCCGGCATCGTCTGTCCCATAGGTGAAATACGCAGTGAATCCAACAATGATAACACAGATCCAAAGCACTGCCCCAAGAAGAATCGCCAACCTTGCTGCAATTCTTTTCATGAACGGGGGACCGGAGGGCAAGGGGGACATTCTACTTTCGGCACAGGAGGGCATTCTACTTTTTCGACGTCTTCCTTAGTCGCTCTTGATTCATTCGCTCTACAGCGGTCAATCGATTCCAGAGTCTGGGCCATCCATCGGCGGCTACCCTTTTCCTGGGGCAAACGCCCGCATCGGCTCAATTCTACCGCGACGCTCGATCGTCTACAAGCGACGCGGCAAGGATAACGACCGAGGCACAACTCCCGAATTCCGCGGGAAAAAACACCGCCGGAAACCACACCCCGCGGCGTCACTGCGAGCCCTTCGCCTCCGCCCCCGTCACGACCAGTCGTCCGTCACGGACAACAAAAACCAGACCACACTGCCGAAGGCCCTCCTTGAGCAGCCGGCCGACGGTCGTCTTCTTTTGCTCGACGGTGAGCGTGGCATCCCACGAAACGCCCGCCCGATCCAATGCCGCCTGGTCAAACCGGATCTCCAACGTACTCATCTCTTGGACGAAGTGGATGAAATCCCCCAACTTGATGTCCTCCAGCTTGACGGCCACGATGGGCCGCCGGAGTTGGGCGACTATCTCGGGCGGGATTTCGGCCGGCGGCTTGTCTTTCGGCACTGGGGGCTTCGCCTTGTCCGGCGCGCCCTTGGTCGTCGGTTTGGCCGGTTTCGGGCCAACCTTCGGCCGGTCGGCCACCGGCGCAGGCCACGGGTCGCCGCCGTTGATCGTGACCATCTGTTCCATGACCCGGGGATGGATCTTCTTGGAAAGGAACCGTACCGAGCCGTCGGCTATCCCGACGAACATCCCGTCCGGCTGGCCCGTGCCAAAGCCGTCGGGCCCGTTGACGTAAGGTTGCCGGGTGAACCCCCGGACCGTGGGCTCTCCGCCGCTTGCCCAAGGACCCGGATCGCGGCCGACGCCGAGAATGGCAATCGTGTTGCTTGCGCCGTCTTTGATCTGGCTCGGGCGTGTCTTGCGTCCAAAAGCGAAGACGCCCGCGCGAGGGTCGTCCGCGCTGAGCTCGGCCGCCTCGGGGCCCAAGCCGGCGGAGCCGACGTAATGGGTCACCGGGAAGCCGTCCTTGTCCGTCGCCGGTCCAAACGCCGGATTGACCACTTCCGGCAGAGCCCGCGTGGTGACGGGCTTGTTTTTGGGCCCGTTCCACGGGTAGCCGAACTTGAGTTGTTCGTGCCAGTCGCGATGACCGTAGTCGGGCAAGAGCGTGGCGATCCAACTCAATCGGGTCTCGGGCGGGAGCAACGCGCCGCCGACGGCCGCCGCCGGATAATGGCTTTTTTGCCGGCGATAGGCGTCCAAGCCCCGGAGCAACCGTGACTCCTGGTGCTGAATCAATCTGCCCACGGCAGCCAGCCAGTCGCGGCGAATTTCCTCCACGCTGTCGAGCACCAGCCGCCCCACGCCCGCGAAGTCATGGCGCCAATTGGTCCACACCCGAACCGTCGTGTCCAGTTGCTCCCAGCGAGTTGCCTCCAGCGCGGCGGCAGCCTCGCCGAGCAAGAGCACGTAGGCTTCAAGCTGATCCGCCGCCGACTTGTCGCCGGCCTGTTGGGATAACGCTTGGGCCTTTTTGGCCAGTGCCGCTTTGCCGGCCGGCACCAGACGCTCCACGGCCGCCAGGACGGCCTCGCTTGACGGCTCATCCGGGCAGATAAAACCGATCTTGCTGTGCATCGCGCCGCCGTCGAGCCAGAGATCGACACCGAGCCCCTCGGGCAATCGCCACAGCGCCTGCCACGGCTCGACGCCCTCGGGCCAGACGGCCAGCGCCCGCTCGGGCAACCGCCAACCGGCACGCCGCGCCGCATCCAAGTCGACCAGCACCGACAGTTCGGGGTCGCCCGAGGGGGCGTCCAACAGCTTGGCCAACGGGCGGCTCGCCAGGCGAGGCTCGCTGCGCGCGCCCAACGCCTGCAAGAGGTCAGCCTCGCCGGTGACAATCGTACGAGGTCCCACCAGGGCAAACGGCCCCGTCCAATCGGCATCGGTCAGCCGTCGGCACGGCGCGCGGCGAAATCGGGCCCCGGTCGGCACGCCCGCGGCGGCCAGCCGGCCGAGATCGTAGTCGGCTTCGACCTCGATGACCACGACGCTCTGCCCGGCCAGGTTGGCTAGATCGCTCGTGCTCCAGGTCACGCGCCGCAGATCGCCCGGCCGAAGACCGAAACCGGTGAGAACCTTCCCGATGACCGGCTGCCAGAAGGGTCCGGCCGCTTCCAGGAGCCGATCGATGCCGGAGCGGTCGGCCAGCCGCGACGGTGCCAGGCTGACGACCAATCGGGCGTCGTCCGGGACCCACTGGGCATTGAGCGTGCCGGCCGGGGGCAACTCGACCTCCTCCGGAGCCTCGGTGGTCGGAGTGGCCTTCGGCGAGGTTTGAACCACGTCCTCGACTGTCGTGTCCGGTCGGCCGTCGGAAAGGACCATCCACAGTACGCCCGCGGCGATGATGAGTCCGGCCAGCGGCAAACCGACCCAAAGGAGCCTCTTTCGCCAGAGCTGTTCGGTGGGCGAGAGCCCGTCGAGCATGTCGATCGGCGCCTCGGCCGAAGTGCTCGGGCCGGTCGCAGGTCGCCCATTGGGCAACGGCGGCGGCACGACGCCGGCCGGCTGCGACCAGCGCGGGGCGTCCGGAGCTGCCATTTCCGATGGCTCGGGGGTTGAGTCCGATTCCTCGGCCGGGGCCTGGCGGCCGGTCTCACTCCAGCCGGGCGGAGGCGTCACCTGAACCATGCTCCCGCACTTCGGGCACGACAGAATCTGTCCGATCACCGCCTCGTCGCGGACGGCCAAACGGGCCTGACAGGTCGTACAGGTGATCGTAAACAAGCTCTGTTCCACGGCTTGGAAGGCGAGAGACGGAAAACCGTCTGTTCCTCGGTCAACGACGGGACATCATTGTCAATGTAAATGGACAAAAAGACCTCTCCAATTGTAGTATGTCTCGCGCCTCGGTCGCCAGCATCGGGCGGGGCGAATTCCTCGGAAATCGCGAAGTTTGCCGGCGGCAGTAAGGTCCCTAGCGAAAAGTGGGGGGCTTCCTTTGCCGGCTCCCAGGGAACACAATAGCGGTTTTGCGTGTCCTGAACCTCGGGTGGCACGGCTCAGAGCCCAAGGCGATCGACGATATCTAAGAAACAAGAACATCCCCCGAGGGGGGTATATCAGGGTGTCAATATCATGTCCGATGAATCGACATTGAACATCCTTCGCATCGACAGCCGTAGGGACAACATCCGCCAGGCGATGGACCGGCTGCGCCGCCGGCTGAGTTTCCCGGGCAACGTGGTCAGCCAGGCCGGTCGGCAGCGGACGGTCGAGATCTTCGGCGAGCCGCTCAGCCCGGCCGAGGTCGTCGAGCGAATCTGCCGCGACGTGGCCCGGGAAGGTCTGCCGGCCGTGTTGGATTACTCGGCCCGAATCGACCGCGCCGAGCTTTCGGCCGAGACGATCCGCGTGGAACCGGACGAGTTGGCCCGGGCACACGCGGCGGCCGATCCCGAGTTGCTCGAAGCGGTTCGTAGCGTGGCGGCGCGGATCCGTGCGTTTCAAGAGGCGATTCTGCACACGGACGTCTGGGTCCAGCGGCCGGGCGGCTACCTGCGGCAACGCTATCGACCACTCGGTCGGGTCGGCATTTGCGTGCCCGGCGGCGCGGCCGCCTATCCGTCGACCGTCTTGATGACGGCCGTGCCGGCGCAGGTGGCCGGCGCCCGGCAACTGGCCGTGGTCGCCCCGCCCACCAAGTTCGGCTCGTACAACATTGACCTGTTGGCTACCTGTCACGAGTTGGGCGTCGACGAAGTCTATCGGCTCGGCGGGGCCCAGGCCGTCGCGGCGTTGGCCTATGGCGTGGAGGGTGTGCCCCGGGTGGACAAGATCGTCGGCCCGGGCAACCTGTTCGTGGCCCTGGCCAAGCGCCAGGTCTACGGCGAGGTGGACATCGACTCGATTGCCGGCCCGAGCGAAGTGGTCGTAATCGTCGACGATTCGAC
>CAZWWC010000372.1:0-4517 GCA_964637625.1 uncultured Planctomycetaceae bacterium | reverse complement strand
TCGACTACGAGCGGCAGGCCCGCGAATTCCTCATCAAGGAAAGCCACGAAAACCTGCACGACCGCGTGAGCCGGGCCTACGGCATCCTTCGCACGGCCCAGACGATCAGCTCCGAAGAAACCATGCACCTGCTTTCGAGTGTGCGGATGGGTGTGAATCTCGGGCTGATCCGCGACCTGGAAATACCCGTCCTCAACGATCTCCTTCTCAAGACCCAGCCGGCCCATCTGCAAAAGCTCACCGGCGTGGAACTCGATTCGTCCGACCGCAACATCGAACGGGCCCGCTATCTGCGCAGCCATCTGCACGGGGATTCCAAGGACGACGGGGCGGAGAAGAATTGACAGACCCGCCGGCTAACAATCCTGGTTCATCTTCGCTCGAAGTGCCTTGACCACGGGCGGCGGCAAGAAGCGGCCCAGTTCCTCGCTGCCGGCCAGCGGCGCGATCTGCTTGATCAGCGAGCTGGAGACGTGGGCCAGCTCGCCGTCGGCGATCATGAAAAGAGTCTCGATATCCGGGGCCAGCCGCCGGTTGGCCATCATCATGGTCAACTCAGCCTGGATGTCCGTGATCGGACGCACGCCGCGGACCATGACCCGAGCGCCGCATTCCCGTGCGAACTCGACGGCCAGGCCCTGAAACTCGCGAATCTCGATGTTCTCCAGGCGGGACGTGACCTGGCGAACCAAGCACATTCGCTCGTTGGGCTCAAACAGGGGACTCTTCTCGGTGTTCACGCCCACACCGATGATCAACCGATCGAAGAGCTGGCTCACGCGCTCGATCACGTTGAGGTGGCCCAGCGTAATCGGGTCGAACGAGCCAGGGTAGACGGCGATTCGAGGACTTGGCTTGTCCATGGATATCCCTTTTCCACGAGGTGGCCTTTCCTACCACTGGGGCAGTGTTCATTTATGGTATCACAGAGCGCAGTCCAGTAGTAGTAGGCACCGCCCACCGAGACTTTCTCTCGGTCAACACCCTGGACCACGATAAATCGGGTAGCACCGATGATTTTCCGCCAGCGATGCCGCCAGCGATGCCGCCAGCGTTCTCGGCTTCTTCGGAAAATCGTCGGTGTGTCGTAGCTACAGGCGAAGGCACAAGAGGTCCTTTCCTTCAATCACCGCACACCTCTTGCCGCTGGCGCGGCACCGACGATTCCGCGATCACGTTCGATCCCAACGGCAACGTCTTCCCCGCGGAATCACCGGTGCTACCCTCTTCGCACTTCTCACTTCTCACTTCCGGTGCCCACCCTACTCTGTCAAGGCTTTGACCAACCGCTCGACGTCCTCCTCGTTGTTGTAGGCGTGGAGACTGATTCGGATCCGCCCCGCGCGAGGCCGCAGGACAATGCCTCGCTCAAGGCAATGCTCGGCAAGCGCGTCGCTATCGCGGCCGGGCATCCCGAAGAGCACGATGCCGCTTTGGTGACCTTCCTGCCGATCCGTGGCGATCTCCGCTCCAATTTGGGTAAGCCGCCGGCAGGCCAGATCGGTCACGTCCACCACGCGCCGCGAAAGGGCGGCCGGGCCGTAGGAGTTCAACAACTTCAAGCTCTCGCCCACGGCGATCATGCCCGGCATGTTCTGCGAGCCGCCTTCATAACGCGCGGCCTCCTCGCGGAGCTCGAAGTTGATCCGCGTGAATTCGTAGGGACGCTTTACGCTGTGCCAGCCGACGCCCAAGGGGCGCAACCGGTCGAGATGCTCGCGCCGCACGTAGAACAGCGCCGTTCCCTCGGGCCCAAGGAGCCACTTGTAGCCGCCCGAGGCGACGAAATCAACCGGCGTCTTCGCCACGTTCAACTCGAAGACCCCCAGCCCTTGGATGGCGTCCAAAAGCAGCAGAGCGCCGCGCCGATGCGCCAGTTCGACCAGGCGATCGACGTCGTAGCGCCAGCCGCTGAGGAAACTCACCCAACTGATGGCCAGGATCCGGGTCCGCCGGTCCATGGCCTCGGCCACACGATCCAGGTCGATATGACCGGACTGGGTTGGAACCCGACGGGTTTCCACTCCCCGGTCGGCAAGGTTCATCCACGGATACTGGTTCGAGGGAAACTCGTCGGCAAGCGTGACCATGTTGTCGCCCGGCTGCCAAGGATAACCCTCGGCCACCAACCCGATGCCTTGGGCCGTGTTCTGCAAGAGGGCGATTTCCTCACGCTCGGCGCCGAGCAGGCGGGCCGCCTCGGTTCGTGCTGCTTCGACCTGCGCGTGCCAGTCGGGCCAGTGGGCATCGCCATTGGCCGAGGCGTCCTCGACCCAATCGAGCAAGGCCCTGCGCGTCGCACTCGGCAACGGGGCCACCGACGCATGATCCATATAAGCCCAGCGCCGTGTGACCGGCATCTGGCGGCGAAACGCCTCCCAGTCGGCTAGTCCACGCTGCGAACCACACTCTTGGGGGGAATCATTTGAGGTGGATGTCATTTGCTTGACTTCTTCTTTCGTGGACACGCAGCGGCGGCAGCTTGCCTGGCCTGCGCGGGCCGCGTCGCCACGGCCAACCGTCAAACCCTGTGGTAAACGCCCGATCCTCGGACTATACTAGGAAAGGAGTTACGCGGCGCCGGCGGCGCCGGGTACGATCTCGTCGTCGGGACAGAGGTCCGAAACGGAACAGATCGATGCCAAAAGCACTCACCATTGTGGGGATGATCATCGCGGGCCTGTTGCTGGCGGTCTTTGGCCTCGACTTGGCCTTCAAATTGTTTGGCCGTGCAAACATGATGATGAGCATCAGTTTTGTCATCTTTTCATTGGTGCTCGGCTATCTGAGTTGGTCCACGTGGCGCGAACTCACCTGAACCCGTGCGCGCGGGGCTCACGTGGCCGGTTGCCATGCCCACGCTTGCCGTGAGCACGCTCTTGAACATCTGGACGACACGGCATGGCCAAGCGAGTTTGGCCATCCCGGCGCGCCGGGACCCTATGCTGGCCGTCCTCTTGGCAAATTGGTGGTTCGAAGACCTCTGGCGTGGCTTTCAGTACGACTCCTTTTGCCCTAGAATGACATTATAAGGGCACGGAGCTACATAAGGAAGGAAGCAGGCCGCCGGCGAGTTCGGCCGGTGATTGAGCACTCGCAAAACGGGACAGACGGGCCATGGCAGCGGACGGTTCCCAGAACGACGACGCTCGGCGCAGGCGGCTCCAGAAGTGCTTTGCCCATGCCAGCAAGCAGGCTGCGGCGAACAACTTCGACTATGCCACCGAGCTCTTTAGCCAGTGCGCCTTAGGCGACAAGAACAACAGCGCGTATTGGCAGAGCTTCTTCGGCAATCTTCGCAAGAAATACAACAACAACAAGAAGGGTGTCAAGTTTGCCGCGGTTCGCACGGGCAAGCAACGGGCGGCGGTCAAGACTTGCCGGCTTCAGAAGAACTGGGACGGCATCTTCCGGCACGGCCTGGAAGTCCTCAAGCTCGACCCCTGGGACGTCTCGACGCTCATGGCGATGGCCGCCGCCGGCGAAGCCCTCGAACTGGACGAAGTCCCGCTGATCTTCCTCCACTCGGCGCTGGAAGTCGCCCGAAAGGACCCCGACGTCAACCGGGCCGCCGGCTACGCGCTGCGGGCGCGGCAGCAATTCGACCAGGCCACCGCCTGCTGGCTTCGCGTGCTGGAAGTCAAGAAGGACGACGACGAAGCCAACCGGCAAATCGGCGAGCTGGCGACCGAAAAGGTCATTCACGTCGGCGGCTACGACGAGGCCGAATCGTCGCGCGACGTGCAGACCGCCGAGGAAACCGACCAGACGAAGCAAGAGGCCGCCCGGCACGACCCGACGCCGGAGCAGAAGCTCGAAAAGGCGATTCGCAGCGACCCGTCGGAGATGGATCCCTACCGCGAACTGGCCGAGTTCCTCTGCCAGAAAGAAAAGTACGAGAAGGCCATCAAGGTGCTTTCCAAGGCATATGAAGTCTCGGGCAAGGACGCCGACATCCGCGAGCGGTTGGAGGATGTCCAGTTGCGCAGCTTGCGGAAGAAGCTCCGCGAGCTCGAGGCCGAGCACAAGAAAACCGGCTCCGACGAGACCAAGCAGGAGTGGACGAACGTCCGGAAGCAGTTCGACCTGACGTCGCTCGATCGGGCCAAACACCTGGCCGAGCACTATCCCAATAATCTCGGCTACGAGTTCCAGCTGGGCGACGCTTACCGCCGGATCGGCCAATACAAGGAGGCCATCGAACACTACCAGAAGGCCAGGAACGACCCGCGACGCAAGGGGGAGTGCCTCCTGCGTCTAGGGCAGTGCTTCTACCACATCAAGCAAATTCGGCTGGCCGAGACGAACCTCGACGCGGCCCTGGCCGAGATCAGCGGCCAAGAGCCCGAGCTGCTCAAAGAGGCCCTCTACCGGGCGGGGAAGCTCGCCATGGAAATGAACCATCTGGAGAAGGCGGACCAGCACCTGACCAACCTGGCCGGGATGGATTTCGGCTACAAGGACGTCTCGGCTCTACTGGACAAGATCAACGAATTACGCGAAAATGAGTAATTCTC
>CAZWWC010000371.1:3281-4519 GCA_964637625.1 uncultured Planctomycetaceae bacterium | reverse complement strand
ATGAACGGCGTTTTGAGATAGCTTCCTATTGATCCACTTGATCCACGTCGAGCGGTGGCGTGTTCAGCAGCAAGGTGATTTCTTGGCTGAGCTTTTCGGTTGCCGAGGCAAGGAATTGGCCCGAGCGGAGTTCGATTTCTCCTCCGCCCGGCGAGCGGACTACGCCGCCCGACTCGCTTACCAACAGCACTCCGGCGGCGATGTCCCATATTCGGGTGGAGTAGGCCCAGGCCGCATCAAACCGGCCCATCGCAACGTAGGCCAAGTTGAGCGCCGCCGAACCGGTCCTGCGCATGGCCTGGAACCGGGGAACCGTTCTAAGGAACGCCTTCAGATCACGAGAGCCTTCCGCGACCCTGGGTGGAAAGCCGACGGCTGCCAGAGCATCGGCCGTGCTGGCGACGCTGCTGGCGCGTATCGAGTGCCCGTTTAGCTGCGCCCCTTCCCCTTTGACGGCTGAGAAGAGTTCGTTGCGAATCGGGTCGAACACGCTGCCGACCACAATCTCGCCCCGGTGAAACAGAGCTATAGACACGCTGAAGTGGGGAACGGCGTGGGCAAAATTGGTTGTTCCGTCCAAGGGATCGACAACCCAACAGAACTCGGCGTCAAACGGGGCCGAAGGTTCGCCGACGGCATCTTCCTCGCCTAGGACCTCGTGGGTCGGCAGGGCCCGTCGCAACGTCCTGACAATGATCTCCTGCGCGGCGAAATCGGCGTCGGTTACCAGGTCGGCGGGCGATTTCTGCCACACGTTTGCGTTTCCCA
This sequence comes from uncultured Planctomycetaceae bacterium, assembly GCA_964637625.1. Lineage (GTDB taxonomy): Bacteria > Planctomycetota > Planctomycetia > Pirellulales > Thermoguttaceae > UBA11386. The sequence goes on along the minus strand of CAZWWC010000371.1, from coordinate 3,751 downwards.
ACCTCTCGACCAGGGCGGCTCCACCGGCACGAATCGCCCTTTGACAAAGGTCGATGTAGCTAACCATTGAATCCAGCAGCGTTTAGGACAGTAGTCACCTTTGGTAGATTATAGGGGTCTAGAGAGGGTGAGTAAACAACGAAATCCCCCTCCGATCTAGGGGGGAACTTTTTTCTGTAAAAATCGAGTTTGAGGGCAAAGAACACTGGACATTGCGGAAAGACCTGTTATCATCAAAAAGTGAGCAGCAGGGTGTGGCTTCGATTGTCGCAAGGCTTCTTTGTTACATCATTTGCCGCTGGTGGTTCTTAGTTTTGGTTTCATAGACAGAGTTATTGCGGTATATCGGCCTCTTCTCTGTTCCGGCCCCGCCGTTTCGCCTCGACTGCGAGCGGCGGGGTTTTTTTATTGGAATCGCCCAGAGCCGCCCTATCCGCCGGCCGGTTCGTTCGAGATGGCAAGTCTGTTTT
>CAZWWC010000371.1:0-3181 GCA_964637625.1 uncultured Planctomycetaceae bacterium | reverse complement strand
TCAAGATCGCTCTGGTTCAGACAATAGCACGCAGCACGTGCGACTGAGGAAGCCATCGCCGGGCCGATCCGACGGTTCGGCGTCTCGCACGACGCATTGCCGGCCGAAACGGTCGGATTGTTTGTGGAAGGGAAAACCGTGAGCGATATTCTTGTTACCGAAGACTTCATGCTCCAGAGCCATACGGCGGTCGAGCTGTACCACGAGTATGCTCGCGACCTGCCCATTGTCGATTATCACTGTCATCTTCCGCCGGGCGAGATCGCCGAAGACCGTCGGTTCGAAAACCTGACGAAGATCTGGCTCGACGGCGATCACTACAAGTGGCGGGCGATGCGCGCCGCGGGCGTGGACGAACGCTACATCACCGGCGACGCTTCCGATTGGGAGAAGTTCGAGCGGTGGGCCCAGACGGCTCCGAAAACGCTGCGCAATCCGCTCTACCATTGGACCCATCTCGAATTGAAACGACCGCTGGGTATCAGCGACCGGCTGTTGTGTCCCGAGACGGCCGAGGGCATTTGGAACGAGTGCAATGCCAAGTTGGCTGAAGACGGTTTCTCGGCTCGCGGCATCATGAGACAAATGAACGTCGTGCTGGTGTGCACGACCGACGATCCGACCGATACGCTCGAAGCGCACGGGCGACTGCGCGACGATCCATCCTTTGAGATTCAGGTCTTGCCCGCGTTTCGGCCCGATCGGGCAATGAACGTCCAAGCACCCGAGCCCTTCAATGCCTGGGTCGACAAGCTGGCCGAGGTGAGCCATATCGAGATCAAGGGCTACGATTCGTTCCTCGAAGCGCTTCAGCAGCGGCACGATTACTTCCACGGCATGGGCTGTTGTGTTTCGGACCACGGCATCGAATCGTTCCGCGCGGAGGACTACAGCCGCTCGGACGTCCTGGCCATTTTCCGTCGAATCCGTCGCGGAAACGATCTGCGGCCCGAGGAAATTCTGATATTCGAGTCGGCCATGCTGTACGAGTTGGCGCTGATGGATCACGAGAAAGGCTGGGTCCAACAGTACCATTTCGGCGCCATGCGCAATAACAACACGCGCATGTTCAGACAATTAGGGCCCGACACGGGCTACGATTCGATCGGCGATTTCACGGCCGGTCGGGCCATGTCGCGGTTCTTCGATCGGCTCGATCGCGAGGAGCAGTTGGCCAAGACGATCCTCTACAACCTCAACCCGGCCCAGAACGAGTTGGTGGCTACCATGCTCGGCAACTTTCAGGATGGGCGTACGCCGGGCAAGATGCAGATGGGCAGCGGCTGGTGGTTCCTCGATACCAAGGACGGGATGGAAAAACAACTCGGCGCGTTGTCCAACCTGGGCCTGCTGAGTCATTTCGTCGGGATGCTCACCGACAGCCGCTCGTTTCTCTCCTACACCCGGCACGAGTATTTCCGACGGATCCTCTGCAACCTGCTGGGCACCGAGATGGAGCAGGGGTTGCTGCCCCGCGACAAGGACCTCATCGGCGCGATGATCCGCGACATCTGCTACGGCAACGCAGTGCACTACTTCGGCTTCGATCTGTCGGAACAGCCGTAGGCAAGCGACGCCGCAAAGAAGCGAACCGGTCGTGGGCGCGTGCCGCGTGCGTGTACGAGTTCAACACGGACGCCCTGAAAGGACGCCGATTGGCCCGTTGGGCCGATGCACGTGAGATGGTGGCCATGGTGTACCCGGCGGATGCCCTGGGCTGGGAGAACAAAGGACCTTCAGCCCAGGAAACGTTCCAGGACGCCGGTTTCTTCATGTCTTTTTGTGTTTCTTGTGGCCAAAGAGAATCCTGCCGGGTCGCGACCCGGCCTACAACGCTCACGAGTAGAATTCCCAACGCCCCGCGGCCTCGAACGCATTCTTGAAATGCTCGATTCGTGGTTTCTCGCCCGGCGGCCACGTGACGCTCACTACGTCGAATCGTGCCGGGTGGTCGAGAAGGCCGTGGCGCTTCAGAAAGCTAACGGCCAGCCGGGTCAACCGGCGCTGCTTGGCCGGGGTGACCGCGTCGGATGGGTGACCGTGTTGATCACTCCGGCGCGTCTTGACTTCGACGAAAACAACGGTCTGACCGTCGAAGGCCACCAGATCCAGCTCGCCCGACGGCAGACGCACCCGGTGGCCGACGATCTTGTAGCCCCGGCGTTTCAGATAACGTGCCGCCGCGTCCTCGCCGCGACGGCCGAGCGATTTTTCGGGAAAAAGACGCCGACGCCAACCGGTAACCGCCGCGCGAAGCCCCATGGTCCGGGATCCCGAAGTTAGGTTAACACAGCGGGTGCCCGGGTCTGATCGCAGCGAAGGCCCGGTTTCTCAGGCTCTGGGCCACCGCTTCGCTATGGCCCAGGCACCCCAATGGTGAGTCTTGAAACCGCTTCTACTCCGTGGTCTTCTTATTCCGATCGACGCGCCGCTCCTTCAGCCGCGTGCCTTTGCCGACGCGATCGCGGAGGTAGTAGAGCTTTGCCCGACGCACCACGCCGGACCGCTTGACCTCGATCTTGGCAATGCGGGGTGAATGCAGCGGAAACTTCCGCTCGACGCCTTCGCCCTGCACGATCCGCCGGACGGTGAACATCTCGCGGGTACCCGAGCCGCTTCGTGCGATGACCACGCCGGTGAAGACCTGGATGCGTTCCTTCTGGCCTTCCAGAATTCGCGTGTGGACGTCGACCGTGTCCCCGACTTCGAAGAAGGGGACTTCTTCCTTGATACTGGTCTTTTCAACCGCATTGATCAATTCCTGTTGGTTCATTGCCGTTTTCCTTCGTGGTGGGTGGGCACGGCCCACTGGTTCTTCTTGATTACCAGGGTGGCATGGCCTCGCTTGCGTGGCCATGCTCCGAGAAGCATGCTCACGCAAGCGAGAGCATGCCACCCTTGCGCGCTATTCCATCAAGTCGGCGCGGCGCCGCTCGGTGCGCCTCTGGCGGTCTTCTTCTCTCCACCGGGCGATCGCCCCATGATCGCCACTGAGCAAAATGGGTGGCACTTCCAAGCCCCGGTATTCTCGCGGCCGTGTGTACTGGGCGAATTCGAGCAGGCGCTCCGGCCCCGAAAACGAGTCGCCCGCGCTGCTGTCTTCGTCTCCCAACACGTCGGGCACCAGGCGGATCACCGCGTCGATCACGGCCATGGCGGCCACCTCACCCCCGCCCAGGAC
>CAZWWC010000370.1:0-4522 GCA_964637625.1 uncultured Planctomycetaceae bacterium | reverse complement strand
ACTCAAAATCCTCGGTATCCATCAAACCACGTACGCTTTAGTCGGATGAACCTTATTTAGGTCAGCGGGCGACCCGGCTCAAGGAACCGGCGATACGCGCGCTGGTCGCCCTCGACGACGAGGATGTGAAGGACGTCGTCGACGCGCCAGGCGCCGGCGGCCATCCCGCCGGTGGCTCGGCTGGGCCCATAGGGAGGCTTCTCGCCGAGTTCAGCAAGGCGTGGACCGTGGGGTACCACAAACAGTGTGGCCCGAGTGCCTTCCCAATCCGACATTTCATAAGCCACGGCCCGGCACCCCAGGAAATCCTCGACGTTTCGCCGTCGGGTGCCGGCGGGCCAGCGGATTTCCCGACTGACTGAGGCCAGCGCTGCCCGCGAAACCGGCTCACCCGGCGGCAGCTCGCCCGAAATGAACCGGCCGACGGCCTCATCCAGGACCTCCGCCAAGGTGTGTTCTTCGGAAGTCCGAAGACAGAGCACACAAACGACCAGCACCGACACGGCCACCGCGCCGGCCGAAGCGGCGATCCACCATCGGCGCGACAAGCACCTGCCGGTCGAAAGGACCGCGTCTCGCTCCGAGACCGCGGGGCGAACCGGGGTTGTGACATCGGTTGGGCCAGCGGCCACCGAGGGGCCATCCGACTCCTGCGTGTGGGCTTCTTCCAGACGGCTGAGAATCCGCTCGGGGAGTCCTTCCGGCACGGGCACGTCGCCAAAGACGCGGGCGAGCACCTCGTCGAGCTGCTTGTTTCGCTCGTAGAGCCCGGCCAGGTCCGGCCGATCGGCCAGAATCGCGGCGAGTTCGTTCCGCGCGGTGTCGGACGCTTCGTGGCGACCTCGACCGGAGGTCTCGATCGCCTCAAGGATTCGCTGCTGGCGACTCGGCTTGTCTTGCATCGTTGTTGCTCTGGTTCATTGGGCGTCGCTGCGCGACGTTCCGACGATCTGGTCCGCTTCCTTTTCAAACAGCCTCGCTCTTAGCCGGGCTTTTGCCCGGGCCAGACGGCTCATGACCGTTCCGAGCGGCACGTCGAGTTGCTCGGCGATCTGGCGGTACGAACAATCCTCGAAGAAGAACATCACGAGGACCAATCGGTACTTCGGCGGCAACTCGTCGAGGGCCTGTTGGAGCCGCTGCCGATCGATCGACGCTTCGGTCGGCATCTCCTCCGGGATATTCTCAATATTCAAATGCAGGCTTTCGGCCAACAGAGGGCGACTGCGCTGCAGGGTCTTGCTGAAGCAATGTCGGAGGATAGTCAACAGCCAGCTCCGCGCGGCGGCCGGCTCGCGCAGTTGGCTCAACTTCCGCTGTGCAATCAGAAAAGCCTGCTGCGTCAGATCCTCGGCGTCGGCCTCCGCACCGGTCAACCGATAGGCATAACCGTAAAGGGCCGCGTGATGCTGGGCGACCAACTCGGCCATGTCGATGGCTCTGGCGGGATCAGCCATAGTCATCCCTCTACTGAGAGGCTGAAAAAGGGCGAATTATTCCCGGGAATTGCAAGAATTGCCCCGGCTGCTTACCATCGAGACGCCGATTGCGCCAGCCCCCCGGCTGGGTTTGCACGATACCTGCCTTGCCAGGCCGACCTATAACTCTCGGTCTGGCCTGAGCCTGCGTCCGACGAGCCACTGCGCGGCCGGACGCGATTCTTGAGAAAATTCTAACAGCCCGGGAATAAATCGCCAGTGGCCGGCCTCTAAGATATATCGACCCAGAATGGAAAGTGGCTCTGCGGCGAGATTTCCGAGCAATCGCACGGTTACCCGCCGGAGCACTCCTTTTCATTCTCCGTGGTTTTGTTTAAGTTAGCGTGGGCGGCCGTTGGTCGCCCGAAGCAAACCATTGTTTTCCTAGTTTAACAGAAGGGTAGTACGATGAAGCGTCTTGGAATGCTCTTGGTGCTGTTAAGTCTCAGCATGTTCGTGGTGGGGTGCAAGGAGAGCACCGACACGAAGAAAAAGGACGGCGACAAGGACACGACCACTCAGACTGACAAGGACAAGGACACGACTACCGCCGACAAGGATGCCGACGCTCCCGTGGAGTAGTCCGAAGTCACTGAGGCGTCTTTCGACGCATTCAGAACACTTTAAGGGAAGGTTGTTCCCCGCGGGGAGCCTTCCCTTTGTTTGTGCGCTGAGCCCGGATTTCTCACCACGGTGGGGACAAAAAACGGGACAGGTCCGATTTGGGAAGGATAGGCAAATATAGAACTTATCTGTTCTTCCAATATCGGACCTGTCCCGTTTTCCGTGCCCGTTTTCCGTGCGCCTGGGCAGACTGCACGGGCAAGATGCCCGTGGCACGCCTGGCGCTGTGGCACCCACAATCTCGGGCGCAACGAGGTGCTACAGGCTTGCCAGAACTCCCAGGACGATCGCGCGGAGTTTCGGCTCGGCTGCGGCCGCCACGGCCAGGATCTGGTCGATGTCGGCCGGCTTGAGGCAATCGGGCAGGCACAGATCGGTGACGACCGACAACCCCAGCACGCGCATCCCACCGTGGACCGCCACGAGGACCTCGGGCACGGTCGACATGCCGACCACGTCGGCGCCGATCGTGCGCAGGAAGCGGTACTCGGCCCGGGTCTCCAGATTCGGCCCGGTCACGGCCACATAGACGCCCTTGTGGGCGACGAAGTTCTCGCGCAGGGCAATCTCCAGCGCGCGGTCGATGAGCACCGGATCGTAGGGCTGGCACATGTCGGGGAAACGTGGCCCCAGTTTGTCGTCATTGACCCCGATCAACGGATTGCCGTTCATCAGGTTGATGTGGTCTTCGATGATCACGATGTCGCCGCAGGCATATTCCGGGTTCATGCCGCCGCAGGCGTTGGAGACGATCAGCACCTCGGCGCCCAGGGCCCGGAGGACGCGAACCGGGAAGGTGATTTGACGATAGGTGTAGCCCTCGTAGGCGTGGAAGCGACCTTCCATGGCCACGATCGTTTGGCCCTGAAGCCGTCCACAGACGGCCTGGCCGGCGTGTCCGATCGAGGTGGAGCGCGGGAAATGGGGAATCGTCTCGTAGTCGATCGTCCCTTCGGTCTCGATCTGCTCGGCGATACTTCCCAAGCCGGTGCCCAGGATGATTCCAACCCGGGGTTTTCCGGACCAATGACTTTGAACGACTTCGACCGCTTGCTGAATCTGGTCTGCGATTTCCAACACGAGAAAGCTACCCTCCTGGCCATGCAAGTTCCGGCGGACGACGAGCCGCCAGGTTCCTATGACTCTTCTTCATCGAAGTCATCATCGTCTTCATCCTCGTCGAGATCTTCATCCTCGTCGTCGAAATCGTCGTCGAAGTCGTCGTCGAAGTCCTCATCGAAGTCTTCGTCAAAATTGTCGTCGAAGTCGTCACTGGGATCATCGTAGGCATACGGACCCACGTATCCGGTGGTCTTCCACGTGACGTCGTGCAACGTGTGCAATGGAACCAGGCCAACTCTATCGAGAGTCGTTTTGTCGGAAGTGATTTCGAACAACATAACTCGATCCTCTTTACATGGTTTCCCAGGTATTCCCACCTTATGCCGGCCTCGATCGGCCTTTTATACCAATTCTCGATTGAAATAGCACTTCACGGCGTGTTTACCCTTCGGGAAAACACGCTACTTTTCGCGAAATGGACGCGCTGTTTCAAAGGAGAGCGCGTATTAAGCGTCCATAATCACTCGGGCTCACGCCACGTTTTAAGACACCATCGGCCAATTTGTCAACCAAAGTTTGGTGCCACAACGGGCTGATTTCTGGAAACCCTTCGCACCTCAGCCGGGGACGGGACCTTTACTGGGGGCGAAGACGTCCCTCGACACCCCAAGCCGCGGCGGTGGACCCGTCTCGCTGGGTGGAACCGAAGGGGGACACTCCCCTGTCACGGCCGTGGCAGGGCGCAAGAAAACAGAGCAGGGTCAGCCCGACTGGGATGACCCTGCCCCAAACACGGGGGTGAGAAAGCCGTATTTGCGGCGGGCAGCGCCGTCGGTCGACGGTCCACCGCCCGTTCAATCAAATCCTATCACCGTACGTCCATATGTCAAAGTGGGATATTTAGGTGAAAATGGGAAAATGGTCGCTTTCTCCTGGGCGAGTAACTACTTTTAGTAACGATGCCGGTTGTCCCGGCACTCTTTGGCAAGAGGGCTGCCGGAAGCAAGTCGGCCGACCGGTGGCGAGCTGCTCAGGCCCCCAAGAAGGCGGGGTCCGATCCGCCAAGTCGACCCGCCGGAGGTCACATCGCTTACAGGTGGCTCCTTAGAACGTGTTTTGAAATCCCGGCGCGCCGGGACTGCTGGCTTGTCCAGCAGTGCCGGCCACAAAATCAGCCAAAAACAAGGGCGGACAAGCCGCCCATGGCACCCTTGGAGTGCCGAAAGCCAATTTCAAAACACGTTCTTAGACGCCGTACTGCTGGCGGAAACGCTCGAGGTCGACGGGCTGCCCGATGACGATCACGTGATCTCCCGCCTGGAGTACCATGTCGGCCCCGGGTGCGAAGAGCAACGGTT
>CAZWWC010000369.1:0-4562 GCA_964637625.1 uncultured Planctomycetaceae bacterium | reverse complement strand
CGCTGCGCTCAGAATGACAACAATCAGAGCACCGGTTTTGAAATGTCCTCTAGTCGTCCTCGACTACCGCCGCCACGTCCTGAAATGCTGGGCCAACTGCGATCGTGCACTCGGTAAGCGTCGGGCGAGCCTTCGGCTCATCGTGCCCGGCGGCGTGCTTGCTTGAATGTCGGCCAGGAATCGAATCAACTCGTGGCGTGCTTCGCTGGGGCCGTGCAACATGAAATGGACCCATGCCCAACTGTCCCGATAGTCATACTGGCTCAATTTCGCATAATCGTCTTCCTTTTCCAGTTTCTGGAGACTCGCGACCAAGCCGAAACGCGCGGCCCATTTCACGCTCTTCAAGTGCGGGTTGTGCAGCGCGCGCTGCTTCGGCGCCACTTCAAAGTACTCCGCCAGCCCTTCGTCCAGCCAGAGCGGAACCATGGGCAAGGTTGAATGTAACAGTGCATGGGTACACTCGTGTCGGATGTCCACGGCAAATTCAGGACTCTTCTGCACCAGGACTTTGCCCGGGCTGTTCTCCTTGATGAAGTACGCGCGGCGGTAGGGCTTCTTGGGAAAGTGCCGGCGCAAATACGCGCGATACGTCCGCTCGTTACGGAACAGGTAGAGCTCGATGGATTCGCTGGGGGGGCGGACATTTAATGCGCGGTTGAGATCAATCTGCAGTCGGGCCAATTCGCCCAGCAATTCCCGCAGGCCGGCAAGCGGAAAATCGGCCCGAACGACAAACGGCCCCGCAACGCGAACGTCGACCCAACCCTGGGCGCGGCACGGTTTGCCGCCGACGCCCGACAGCAGGATCATCGGCAGGAGCCATCCGATCATTTTTTGCGGATAGGACCGATGGGACAGCATCACCCGGCCTTGCTCCAGCTAAACCAGCGACGCAGGGCCGACCGCTTCGAGCCAGACGGTTTCGACGACAAGGCGAGAGGCTCATCGTGGAGTATGGCGGCGGGATTATGGCAGAAAAGGTTGCAGGCCGCGCGGTAACCGGCCAGTTCGACGGTCTTCTGAAAGGCCCGTCGCATCTGGGGACGCCGCATGTCCGGACCATGCGCGTCCGTGGCGACGAAATGCACTTCTCCCCGTTCGATCAACCGCCGGGCGAGCTTCTGGACGTTGGGCCCGAAGTTTCCGGTAATGCTGCCGGCGGTGACCTGCAGAAGGCATCCCGCGCTGACGAGCGAGGCAGTAACCGCCGGCTCGGCCAGCACGCCCTGGTTCCGCTCGACGTGGGCGAGAATGCCGATCAACCCGGCGCGGCGCAGGTTGCCCAGCAGCTCGTCCAGCGGCAGATAGACTTCGTGTGGAAGTTCGAGCAAGACGTAGCGGCCGCGGTCGGCCAGCGTGAGGACTTCGCCCTGTCGGATCTTCTCGACCAAGTCGGGTTCGACCCGAACTTCGGCGCCCGGCAATACCCGGAGTGAAACGTCCCTTTGGTTCAGAAACTCCTGAAGATGAGCGGTCTTGGCTCGAATCGACGGTCCGTCGAGTTCCCGGTTGATGCCCAATTGATGGGGCGTGACGATGGCCACGGAGATGTCGTCGGCCACAGCCGTCCGAGCCATGACCAGGGCGTCGTTCCACGTCGCTGCGCCGTCGTCTACGCCCGGCAGCAGGTGGCAATGGATGTCGATGAAGATCTCACAACTGGACACGACGATTCCTCGCTACTATGTGCTCCCCGGAAAGCCAGTGCAGTGAGCCCGACCAACGAGAGCCCCATGTTCCCGACACAACGCCTTGTGCAAGACTGCATTGTTTTCCTGGGCGTCAATAAACCTCGGAAAACTAAGGTCGGTCGATGACAGACTTACCAGGGCCCGCTTACCAGGGCCCGGAATCCGTCCATCGGCTGCCGTCGCCACGTTCGGAAGATCTGCCTCGGCGTACGAGACCGCCGGGCCCCAAGGATGATTACCTCGTTGTGGTAGGTTTCTTGGCTTTCGAGATCCGAGTTCGTCGGCGGTGCGGCTTCCGCGGCACGGGCCGGTTGACAACCTTACCAAGAGTAAACGGCCACGGTACGTAAAACTTGTGGTAGCAATGATCACACTGGAAAGGAATCACGAACAGGTATCGAAGCAGTGCGTCCTTCCAGCCTTTGCCCGGTCGACGGTAGGCCTTGTTAGACCAACATACGGGGCATCTCATCCGATCCACCCTGCGTCACCGTCACCGATCGCGACTATCCGTCGGCGGAAACCGCACTGTCCAAGTAGGGACTTCGTCAATCGTTGTCTTCGTGCCGCTCCAGCCGAGCAGTGTCGCAATCGAGCACCGGGAGCAAGTTTTCAGTAGTCTTGCCAGGCCCCGATGCCCCGCCAGCGCGTACAGTAGACAAGGTCGGCACGTAGCGTCAAGGTCAGTACCTCACCACTGGAGAAAGTGTGGAGTCACCTCGGGCAAACTGCCCTTGATTCGGCAGACTGTTTTTGTGACACTCTCCACTCAAACACCCCGTTTGCGCAGGTTCACATAGAGAGTACTCACCGGTAGGTTAGTCCATGGCTCTTGAAATGAATGAGGCTGCATCGGTTGTGCCAACGATCAACTCACCTTCAGAGCGGTCCGGCCGCTGGTGGCTGGAGTGGGAAGCGGGCCTGTTGGTCGTCTTGGTAGCATTGCTGTTCCTGCCGAGGCTCACGCTGTTGAACGTGCGTGGCGAGGAACCACGCCGCGGGCAGGTGGCCGTCGAGATGATCGGCTCGGGCGACTGGGTCGTGCCCCATCAGCAAGGAGAGCTCTATTTCAGTCGGCCGCCCCTGCAAAACTGGGCCATCGGACTCCTGGGGGTCCTGCGAGGCGAGGTGGACCGCTGGGCCATCCGTCTGCCCAGCGTTTTGGCCGTCTTCGGAGTGGTTCTCTTGATCTACGGCTATGCCCGTTCTTTCCTTTCTCGGACCGCCTCGCTGGTCGCTGGCGTGGCGTTTGCCTCGATGGCCCAGGTCCTCGAACTGGGACGGCTCGGCGAGACCGACATGATGTTCACTCTGTTCGTGACCGGTTCCCTGTTGCTGTGGCACTACGGTCGCGCCCAAGGCTGGCCGGCCGTGCGAACCTGGAGCCTTGCCTATCTGATGGTCGCGTTGGGCACCCTGACCAAAGGGCCCCAGGCGCCCGTCTATTTCGTCTCGACCGTGGCCGTCTATCTCGTGATCACCCGACGCTGGCGCGACGCACTCGGTTGGGGACATCTGGCCGGCATCGGCTTGTTCCTGTTGGTCTGGGGTGCGTGGCAAGTGCCCTACTACACGGCCGTCGGCCTGGACGGGACACTTCGCATCTACGGTCGCAACGTCGCCGTGCGATTTCACGATACGAACTGGGTCGACTACGTGAATCACTTCTTCACTTATCCGGCGGAGATCCTTCTCGGGTGTCTCTTGCCCTGGTCCTTCCTGCTGTTGGCCTATGCCCATCGTGATTTCCGCCGGCGGATCGGCACCGCCGGCGATCACGTCGTGTTTCTGGTGGTGGCCATCGTCGTGACTTTTCCGTCGGTCTGGTTCGTGCCGACCGCGCGCAGTCGATACTTTCTGCCGCTCTACCCGTGCTTCGCCTTGTTGATCGGGCTGGTTGCCGAGCGATGCTGGCAAGCCGAACCGGCGGCGCGTTGGCGCCGCATCTGGTCGCACTACCTGGGCGGCTTGGCCGTGGTGATGGTCGGCGCCGGCGTGGCGGTTTTGGCGATGAGCGTTGTCGGCCGTTGGCAGTCTCCCTTTGCCCAGCCGGCTTGGTTTGCCGCCGCTTATGCTGTTGCCGTGGTGGTGCTGGCCGCGGCCGCCGCTTGGGCGGCCCGCGGTGCGAGCCGGCGCCGCCAGCTCGTCGGCATCCTTTCGGTGGCCGCGTTCATGGGCATGACGCTCGTCGGCGTGCTGGGCAACTCCTTGGCCCGACGCAGCGTCGATCAGGAAGGCATGATCGCCGACCTGAAACGGAAGATGCCCCAGCAGACTCGGTTGGTCAGTTTGCGTCGGGTACATCATCTCTTTGCTTATCATTACGGCGAACTGATCGAGCCGCTGTCGGTGCCGAAACGCGGTCAGTCGCTGCCGCCGGACTGCGAATACTTCTGTTTTCACAGCAAACGACTAAGCGCGGACAAGGTACCGTTTCCTTTCGAGACGTTGGCGGTTATTCCCTGCGATCGCTTCAAGAAGCCCAAGCCGGCTGACTACGTGACCGTCTGCCGCCGGCAGCCGGATCGCAAGGCGTCGGTTGCCACGAAGCCCGACGGGTCGGTGCCACCACGATGAGAAACAAATGGTCGTAGTAGTGCGTCTACCCTCAAGTGTCAGGCACGAGTTGGGTGCCATGGGCGGCTTGCCCGCCCTTGCCGGAGTCTCGTTTTGCAGCGGCAGACAAGCTGCCGCTGGCACCCAATCATCCAATCACCATACATGACAATAAAGGATAGACGAACTAGTAGGGTGGGCATCGCCCACCAATAAGACCTTTGTGTTGCCATCAACGATTCCGGTGGGCAATGCCCACCCTCAGTAGTTCCAAATTCGCTTGAGAACTCACATTGTCATCCTGAGCGAAGC
>CAZWWC010000368.1:0-4577 GCA_964637625.1 uncultured Planctomycetaceae bacterium | reverse complement strand
TCATCCTGAGCGTAGCGAAGGATCTCGATTGTCCAAGGAGATTCTTCGCTACGCGGATCCTTCGCTTCGCTCAGGATGACAAGGCCGGGTCTCAATAGAACTTGGAACTACTGAGGATGCAATATCCATGAATTTCGCCTGGGAAACCTGGCTTATTCTGGCGATCGTCGCCGTTGCCGCGGGGTACGTCGGCCGGCGGATTTTCTGCGCGGCTCGGCTGAAGAGTCCTCCTTGCCGGTGTTACCGAGTGTGTTCGGAGCAGTCGGGCGGCAAGACCAGGGATTCGAAACGGGAACGCAATGGCTCTGTAGAAGGCACTCAAGAAGGGTAGCCGGAGCAGTAGCGAAGCGGTCGTCCAGGGGAAACAGAGCGGACATTCTACTTGGCAACTGCTTCGTCGTTGTTTTGTTGTTCTTTGTTGCTCTTCGTCCCGCCACGGGTAGGCATGATACGTCGGCTCGCTTTTTCGTTTCCGGTTTCGACAACTACCCGAAAACCAAGCCGACCATAAACGTGGGAGGGCTTCTTCGGTGGGGTCATTGCATCGGTGAGACAGGCTCTAGACCATCCACGGGGGAGATACGCCGCCGGCAGCACACCAAAGAACTCCGATGTGTGAAAGAAACCCTTGTAATGATGTTCCAGGCCCCCGCGTCTCATCTTCGCGTTTCTGTAGCGTCCTGCCTTGACCGGTTCGCTCGGGCCTTGGGGATTCTTCTTCGGTAACTTGGCGTAGTAGCCCGGATCGTACCAGTCGGAGCACACCTCATCCATGTAGCCCACTAGGTCGCAGACCCCCTCAGGCGTCGCGCCGTCCGGAAAGCTTCCAACCGGAACGGTGTTGGGCTTATCCGGGTTCCACGTTTGCCAGCACCAGACCCTCCTCGCCCAGCCAGATCGACTGTCGCCCCATGGGAACTTCCTCCCTTCCTTTCCTCGGCAGGTGTATTCCCACTGGGCTTCCGTCGGAAGCCGGCACTTCCGCCCGGTCTTTGCCGAAAGCCAGCGGCAGTATCGTTCGGCAAGCATCCAGGTCTCGCAACAAGCGGCGTCGTTCTCGGTCCCGGGCGTGCATCTCCACTCTTCAGCGACACGCGTAACGCTAGGCTTGCAGTAACCTGCTTGGGGAAACAAATACTCCTCGGGCTTGACCTTCGCTTCGTTCAAGAATCGGACAAACTGTGCATTCGTGACGGGCGTTCTTCCTATGTAAAAGGATGACAACTCGACGACGTGCTCCGGTCGTTCGTCCGCATCCTCCCCATTATTGCAGCCCATCGTAAACTCGCCGCCGGGAATGAAGATGAACTGGCCGAGCCTTGGCCCGAGTATCTCTTCACCCTTGTGATCACTTTTTCCCTCAGTCGGAGAATCCACACGGGATGTCTGCGCGTGTGTCGGGCGCTGATCACGTCGTTCGGTTCCCCCCGCACATGAGCATGTAATGGCACCAACTAGCAGCACTCGTAGGAAGTATGACATTGATCTACCTCCTTGAGGGAGAGAGCAAAGGGGACATTCTACTTAACAACCGAGAAGTAAAATGTCCCTTTTGTCGCCCCCAGTTGCTGGCCATCTGGGGCATCGCTGCGCTATGCCCCAGCCACCCTTTTTGAAGCTTCTCTACAGAGTAGCTACGTCCCCGTTTCAGCTTCCCGGGGGCAGCAGCGGGCAGACCGAATCGGCAGTGCCACCCCGGGGTGCAGGCGTCGATAGGTAAGCTGGGGAACTAGGATTTGAACCTAGACTAACTGATCCAGAGTCAGTCGTGCTGCCGTTACACTATTCCCCAGGCTTGTGGCACTGCTGTTGGGCGTCGCCCCACGGCCCGGGCCACCCGGGCCCGAGCCCACCCCTGCTGGCTACTATTGATGGCTGCATGGTTAATGATCCTGTGGGTGCCATGGGCGGCTTGTCCGCCCTTGCCAGTCGAGGCAGCGGTCCCGATGATATCGAAACCGCCGGCACCCCGAACATTGGCTATGCAGAGCTTAATAACATATAAGACTCTCCTGGGTTTACGTCAAGGGGGCCCGGCCGCCGGCGAGCCGTCTGGGCCACCGCTTCGCTATGGCCCAGGCACACCTAATTCCTAATGTGACAGGGTCCGAGAGCACGCCGCGGTCTCTTTCCCTTTTCGAGCCTGCCATCTAGAATCATGTTTGCGCTTGTGGGCAGCTCCGGGAGCTGGGCGGGCATCGGGGGGTTTGGTCGTCACTTCCGACTCAGGCGGGTCAAGCTCCATGAAGAAGAGTCCGACATCCCAAAGGAGAAGAACATGAAACGGCTAATTGTGGGGCTGGTCATTGGCATTGTCTGCTCACTGGCCGGCCTTTACGCGGCAACAGCACGAGAACCTGCCGGGAAACCGCTTAAACCCTGCGTAGTGATCACCGGCGCAGATAGCCATGTGGTGCAACGCCAGTATCACCGAATCACGTCAACCAACAACTGGACGAGACTCTGGCAGAAGCACAAAACGGAGAAAGTGACCGATCAATACGATCTGTATTATGATCCCCTTACTCTCCCGCTAATCGACTTCGATAGGTACATGGTAATCGCCATATTTCAGGGCAGCGGCTGGAACAGTGCAGGGCTAACGGCTGTTTCGATTTCTGAAGAGGACAACCGTATTATCTTCAGGTTTGATGATAAATCCTATCAGACTGGTGGGCCTGATGGTGGAGGAAAGAAGGTGGCCGTCTATGGCTTTTTTGTTGTGCCGCGTTCCTCAAAGCCAGTAGTTCTCGAAGAAAACGTGCAGGGAATCCTGGGTAAACCGCCCGTGTGGGAAAAACGCATCACCTTTCCCAAGCTTTAGCTCATTATAAAAAGATGTCGAACAAAACGGATGCAGGCGACGGATAATAGTCGCGCCTGGTCCTCGCCGTTCGAGCAAGCTACGGCCTTCCGCTGTGGGAGGATTTCGTTCGTCTTCAGGCTCGTTGATGTGGTTTGTCTCCATTGTTGGGGTGAGACACGATGGCAATGCTTCGTGTATTAAGGGGGCTCAACCCCGGGCAGCTTTTCCTGCTCCAGCAGGACTCGGTCGTATTGGGCCGAAATCCCGACTGCGACATCGTGCTCGAGGTGGGAGCCGTCAGCCGCCAGCACGCTCGACTCCTGAATGTCGAGGGCCAATACTACGTCGAAGACCTCGACAGTCGCAACGGCACGTTCGTCAATGAGCAACGCGTTTTCGACCGCCAACAGCTTAAGGAAGACGACCAGGTGCGGATCTGCGATCTGGTTTTCGTCTTTCACCGGGGGCCGCCCGCCGAGGAGATCCTTGAGGGAGGAACGGTGCATCTCGACGACGGATCGGCCATGCTCGTCGACGAGCGCTGGAGTGGCAGCTCGACCGTCATGTCGAAACTCGAGGTCTCCAAAGACCAGACCGGACTGCGGCTGACGGCTCAACCGGAGGCAAAACTCAAAGCACTGGTCGAAATCGGCCAGAGCCTCGGCAAGGCACTCGCCCCGGCCGACGTGCTGCCGAAACTCTTGGACAGCCTGTTTGCCATCTTCCTCCACGCCGATCGCGGGTTTATCGTGCTCAAGGACGCCGAGTCGGGACAATTGGTACCGATGGCCGTCAAGCACCGCCGGCCGACCGACGAAGAAACGATCCGCATCAGCCGGACGATCGTCAACGAGGTGATGGCCGCCAAGGAGGCCGTCTTGTCCGCCGATGCGACCAGAGACTCCCGTTTCGAGATGGCCGAGAGCATTGTCGATTTCCACATTCGATCGATGATGTGCGCGCCGCTGGTCGGAACCGACGGCAACGCGCTGGGCGTCATCCAGGTCGACACGGATCAGCAACATCGCTTCAGCAGCGACGATCTCGACGTATTGGCCAGTGTCGCCGGCCAGTTGGCCGTGGCCGTCGAGAACGCCCAACTCCACGAAGCGGCACTGCGACAGCGGGCGCTGGAGCACGAGTTGGCCATTGCCCACGAGGTGCAGCAAGGATTCCTGCCCGAGGGGCCGCCGGAGCTTGCCGGCTACGCCTTTTTCGATTTCTACGAGGCGGCCAGCCAACTCGGCGGCGACTACTTCGACTACGTTACCCTGCCCAACGGACGGCTGGCGGTTGTGCTGGCCGACGTGTCGGGCAAAGGGATTTCAGCGGCCCTGTTGGTCTCGCGGCTCTCAGCCGAAGTCCGCTACAGCCTGGCCAGCCAGGCCACGCCCGCCGCGGCCATTGCCCAGGTAAACCAGGTTTTCTGCGAGAACCGCTGGCAAGATCGATTCATTACGATGAGCCTGGGCGTGCTCGACCCCGGGCGCCACGAGGTGACCCTGGTCAGTGCGGGCCACATGTCGCCCGTGCTCCACGGCCGGCGCGGCACCGTCGAGGTGGTCGGCCACGCCGACAGCGGCTTGCCGCTGGGCGTCGAGCGGGAGACGGACTATAAAGAGACGCTCGTGCTGTTGGAGCCGGGCGAGACGCTGACCTTGTACTCCGACGGAATCACCGAGGCGATGGACCACGGCAATCGACTCTATGGGCGCAACCGGCTGTTCGAGCAGATCGGAGCCGCCTGCGGCGGAGACGTGGTCGCCCTGGG
>CAZWWC010000367.1:0-4586 GCA_964637625.1 uncultured Planctomycetaceae bacterium | reverse complement strand
AAGAAACTCGGCCAGCAACTCCGCTACGCCGATCGTCGCGGCCACCGCGTGGCACTGATCGCCGGCACGGACGAATTTTCGGCCGGCGTGGTGCAGGTAAAGGATCTGGCCACCGGCAAGATGCAAGACGTCGCCTGGACGGGCGAGGACCCTGGGCCGCTGCTTGAGGTGATCCGGCAGATTCTCGCACAACGATAAACGCAACGTGTGCTGCGCGTCGCTCAACTCACGGCCCTTGCCCCTCATAACAGAGAGCCGATCCTCCTACTCTCTCGTGGCAGGGGGATCCTTGGTCTTGGTCAGCTGCCCGCCAGGAAGAGTTGACACTTGCTCCCCTCTTGTGGTAGAACGTCAACAGTTTATGACCAACAGTTCATGACTCGAAGCTTGGACCCGACGTCGAAAGACGATCGATCAGGCATTGTATCGGGATGACTGGGGCTCTTGTCGATTCGACAGAGTGTTAATCGGCCACCCTCATGCTCTGAGAACGTGTTTTGAAAAGGGTGCCACTGCTGGCTTGCCCAGCAGTGCAAAGCGAATTTCCCGGGAAAAACACTGCTGGATAAGCCAGCAGTGGCACCCTTTGGAAGAGCTACAACCATTTTCAAAACACGCTCTGACACCGTTCCCGGACGCTAGCAATGCAGGTGAGTGCTTGGCGTCCCTGATGCCGTGTGACGACTCATTCGAAGTGGAGGTGGGGACATTGGGGTTTACAGAATGGCTTGAAAACCTTACACCAACGCTCAATGTGGTCCGAATCATCGCAGGTCTCGGCCTCGTTACCGTTCTTTTGGCGTATCTGAAACGAGTTGCCGAGAGGCGGTGTTGGCGCAACTTCAAGGCTGCCGTGTCCGACTGGGTTGATCGCCTTGTCGAGACAGAAAACCGACAGCCCCAGCACTTGTCCGAAGACGAATGGCGGGTTGAGTGTGAACGAATGTTGACCGACGCGAACTTCAGCCCCCTTGACATCAAGCAGATGCTTGAGATCTCCGTTGTTGTGGCGAAAGGCATTGCCGCAGACAAGATATTTGTCTAGGTCATTTAGAATGGAGCCGCTAGAATGGCCGAGCAGTCAGCACGAGTAGAAGCAAATCTCGCCCGTGAGCGAAATGAGAATCTTCAGCAAGCCTTTGTGAAGAAACGTACGGTCAGCGTTTTTCTCACCGCTGGATCTTTGGTCGCCGGGGTTCTTGCGGGCATTTTTCA
The DNA here is from genome assembly GCA_964637625.1 of uncultured Planctomycetaceae bacterium. Lineage (GTDB taxonomy): Bacteria > Planctomycetota > Planctomycetia > Pirellulales > Thermoguttaceae > UBA11386. The sequence goes on along the minus strand of CAZWWC010000367.1, from coordinate 3,371 downwards.
GTTGCCGATGCTCGCATTCTGCTGCATCGTCATCGCGTTGATCTTTCTTGTTAGATACTTCGACGCAAATAGCCATTTGCACGAAGTTCGCCGCCGATCCTGCAAGACACTCGCACCCGATTTTTCTGCATTGAAACGCAAGGATCAGCCAAGCACATCCGGGCAGAGCCAGCCGTTGTCGCAAGGATCATGACAGACGACTGGTGTTACTTGAGAAACCGTTGATGCGTGCCTCTCACGCATCCTACGTTGCTTGCACCGCAACGGCCCGGTGTTCTTCGAGCGAGGCCAGCAGCCGATCGAACGGGTCGATGAATTTCTGGATGCCCTCGTCTTCCAACTGCTGCGTGACCGCATCCAGATCGATACCCAGCTCGGGCAGGGTCTCGAGCGCTTTGTGCGACTGGACAACGTCTTGCTCCAGCCGAGAGGCCGGTTGGCCGTGGTCGCGGTAGGCGTCGAGCGTCTCCAAGGGCAGCGTGTTGACCGTGTTGGGGCCAATGAGGGGCTCGACGTACATCGTGTCGCTGTAGGCGGGGTTCTTCGTGCTCGTGCTGGCCCAGAGCACGCGCTGCTGCCTTGCGCCCCGGGCCGCCAGGTCGGCAAAGTCCTTTTTGCCAAAGATCTCGCCGAAAATCTCATAGGCGACCTTTGCGCTGGCGATGGCCGCCTTTCCCCGCAGCGCGCCGGCCACGTCGGCCTTGGCACCACCGGCCGCGATAATTCCTTCAAGCACCGGGTCGATGGCCGTATCGATCCGGCTCAGGAAGAAGCTGGCTACCGAGGCAATACGGTTGATAGGCTCCCCTCGCTCGGCTCGACGGCGCAGGCCGGCCAAGTAGGCTTGGGCCGCTTGGGCGTAGCGCGCCAGGCCAAACAGCAACGTCACGTTGACGTTGATCCCCTCGCCGATCAACTGCTCGATGGCCGCCAGCCCTGCCACGGTCGCCGGCACCTTGATCATGATGTTGGGCCGATCCACGGCCGCCCAGAGCCGGCGGGCTTCCTCCACGGTTGCCCCCGCATCGTCGGCCAGGTGCGGCGAGACCTCGAGGCTCACAAACCCGTCACGTCCGTCCGTCCGATCGTAGACCGGACGGAAGAGGTCGGCCGCTTGGCGGACATCCTCGATGGCCAGCGTCTCGTAGATCTCCTGCTTGTCTTTTCCCTGCCGCGCCAAGGTGCGCATGTCGTCGTCGTAGTCGTGGCTGCCGGCGATGGCCTTCTCGAAGATGGCCGGGTTGGAAGTGATCCCGCAAACACGGTCGCGTTCGATCATCTGTGCCAACTCGCCCGAGCGGAGCATGCCCCGTCGGATGAAGTCGAGCCAGATGCTCTGATCGAAGGTGGCCAGCGCTTCGAGCGGATTGGTTTCCACGAGTTTCCCTTTTTCGAAAAGGGTGGCATGCTCTCGCTTGCGTGAGCATGCTTCTTCGACATTGGACCATGGCCAAGTTCTGTGGGCGACGGCACCCAGTTCAACGGCACTGGCTGGCAAGCAGCCAGTGGCACCCGCCGGCACCCCGGCGTCATTTCCGCTCGGGCGACCAGACGGGTCGGCGGAGCCTTCGGGCTGCACGCCGCGACGGATTCGCTCGGGAGGCTTGCACCGTCGGCCCATCCCTAACCGGCGCCTCCGACGTCGACGAACCCGAAGGCGGTTCGACCTTGCGCTGCCACTGGGCCAGTGGTCGGCCCGCCGGTTGGGGCTCGGCCACGGCCAGCCGGCCCAGGTCGAAGGGCATCTCGGCGTGCAGCTTGCGGCCGTCGGACGTCGTGTAGCGAACAAACAAGTGTAACTCTTTGTGAGCCGGTCCGCCACGGGGCCATCGCAGTTGCAGTCGGAAGCCTTCGCCCGCTTTGGATCGCCGGTAGCGTGCCGCCGCCTGCTGGCGTGAGAAATCCCATCGGGCCACACGGGACGCCGCGCCCGGGACGGCCGGGTCGACCACGACCACCGAAATCGGGGCCGCCGCCGGAAGGGGGCGTCCCCGGCCGTCACGCGGCACGACCACCAGCAAGAGCCCATCTTCGCCGGACTCGGAGCGCCGGACGGCCGTCCGCTCGACGGCCAACTCACCTATCTCGATCTGGACGGTATCCTCACTGCGGCTCGTGGTGTCCAGCTCCGGGCCGTCTTGCCGGGGCCGACGGTCCGGGACTGCGGGCGCCGGGCGCGGCTGAAGCCGCCTGGGCCCGCCGCCGGAAGAGGGGCCTTCGATCCCCGGCGGAATGCCGAACCCCCTGGTAGGAGTCGAAGTACCGCCAGACGGTTCCCTCGGCGTCGCCGAGCCTCGAAGCATCTCGGGCACTTGCTTCTGGAACTGGCTCTCCGGGGGCGTTTCGATGTTCAAGTCGGTGGGCACCTTGGGGATCTCCGAGCCCGGCCGATCGCCGGGCACGTCGAGGATGCGCCCCCTGCCGGGGGCACCTCCCTCGTCGCCTAGACATTGACGCAGCGATTGGTTCTTCTGGCGACACGTGTCCAGGGTCATCCGCGTTTCTTCCAGGCAGTCCTGCAACTGGTAGATGCGATCCTCCTGCAAGCGGAGCTCCTGTTCGAGCATGGCGACCTGTTGGCCGCTGCGGCAGCCGCACAGGACGACCAGGCATCCGAGCAGGAGTAAGATCGATCGCCGGACTTCCATGTCGGGCCTCACGTTGGAACACGCATTCTCGCTTGAAACGGCGCGGCAGAGTCGGCCACCGAGCGTGGCTGGTCCACGGGCCAGACACGCGGTGACGTGCCGCACGAATCCCTATTCCCGCAAATAATCATCGCGGACTATAGCGAGGGCGCCGTGGCGCGTCTAGAGAGCTTTCGACGCTGCGCCGGCGTCGCTTTCCGCCTTCGTTGGAATTGCACGGGGAGTGCAACGAGGAAACTACGGGGACACAGGAAAAGATACCCCCTCGACAGGGGCGTCTCGGCGGAGGAAACCGTAACGCGATTCTCTGGCAGACACTGTTCAGCGGGCTCGAGGGTGTCCAGGAATTCGGGTGCCACTGCTGGCTTGTCCAGCAGTGTTTCGCACGGTTGGGCAAGCCAACCGTGGCACACAGGCGACTGCTCAACGTTGCCAATTAGTCCTTAAACAAGCGAACACCGATGGGTAGTTTGCATTTCATCGTTGGCTTCGGCACGTGCGCAGCCGAGCAGCCCAACGTGGCTGGCGTCGGAAGGGATTGTCGAGTTGTCGGTTGCTTCATTTCGGGGCTCGGTTGCACGTCGGTGCGGTTTGGGGTGGCGGCGGACCGGAGCGTCCGGACTCCGGCTTCAGGGGCGGCTCCGTCAACAACGCAGCACCCGGCACAACCGGAAGAACACCGGCAAGTGCGGGTTGTCATGCAATACGCGGTAGATCAACTGG
>CAZWWC010000366.1:0-4588 GCA_964637625.1 uncultured Planctomycetaceae bacterium | reverse complement strand
ACGTCGTACGCGTCGATCACGTTCTCCAGAGGCACGTTTCCGTCGACGTCGAGGATCACGGGCAGGTCGGTTTTCAGCCGGGCCACGGAGGCCAGCACGCCGCGAACGTCCCCCAGACGCTGATAATCCCGCTCGTTGATGCGCCACCGGGGCCGGCCGCCGTCGAAGAAGATTTTCACCACGATCTCGTCCAGGTCGAGTATGTCCGGGTCGGGCGGGGTCTGGCTTTCGATCGCGCCGGGCAACTTCAGATGGGTCGGCAGGATTTCTTCGGCCGGACGAAAGCTGGCCGTGCAGACGAAGAAGATCAACAGAAGAAAGATGACGTCGATCATCGGCGTCATCTTCACCTCCAGCGGCCTTCGCCCATTTCGGTGTTGAAGCGGCAGGCGCATGTCCCGGTTACTCCTTGCCCGCCACCACGGCGAAGGTCACGTTCCAGACACCCGACCGGACACAGGCGAGCATGACCGGCTCGACGTCCCGGTAAGGCACGCCGCGGTCGCTGCGAATCCGCACTTCCAGGTCTCCCTCGGTCCGCTCTTTCTCGTAGCGGATCATGCGGGCCAATTCGTGCGAGTCGAGCAGGCGGCCGCCGACCATGATGCGTCGCTGCTGCTGCGGCTCGGGCAATACGTTGACGATGATTCGGCGGGCTTCTTCCTCCGGCACTGGAAGGCCGCTGGCCGCCGAGGGCAGGTCGAGTTCGAGCTGGACCTCCTGCCGCGCCAGGTGGCTGGAAACGAGGAAGAAAATGATCAACAGGAAGACGACGTCGATCATCGGCGTCATGTTGAAGCCCAGGCCGCCGCGCGATAGGTGGTTTGGAAGACGCATCAGCCACGACCTCCCCGGGGCGGTACGGGCGGCATGGGAGGCGTGGGGCCCGTCGGCGGTGCACCGCCGCCGCGCCCGCTCAGGCCGCGCCGCTTGAGCGGCCCGAAGGCGTGCTGAGCCGCGTAGGCCGTCTCGGCGACAAGCTGGTCCACCCGATTGCGAAAGATGGCAAACGCGCCCAGGGCGGGAATGGCCACGATCAGGCCTTCGACCGTCGTGACCAGCGCCAGGTAGATCCCCTCGGCCAGATCGGCCGCCCCAGCCGCACCCTGCGTATCAGCCACCTTCTGAAAGGCAAAGATCATGCCCATCACGGTGCCCAACAGTCCCAGCATCGGCGCGATGTTGCCGATCACCGAGAGATACTCGATTTTTCGAAACAGCCGGGCGGACTGGTCGGCGGTGGCGTCTTCGGCGGCCTTTTCCACGGCCGGCCATCCTCCCTCGATCTCGCCGAGGCCGGCGGCGAGCACAAAAGACAGAAAGCTGGGCTGCCGGCGACATCGCTCTTCGGCGGCCGCGATGTTGCCGTCGGCCAGGAGTTGCCGCACCTGGTCGCCCAGCCCGCTGGGCATCAGCACGGACGCACGGATCGTCATGACGTGCTCGATCGCCAGCGCCACGGCGACGATCGACAACAGCAGGATGAGCAGGCCGACGACGCCGCCCGATTCGAGAATCTCAAGGACCGACTTCGGCGAGCCGCCGTCTTCGCCGGGAGCCGCGGCGTCACCCGGCTCACCGGCCGGCGCGGCCATGCCCAACTCGGGAGCCGGTGGCGGGGCCGCATGGGCTCCGGGCGGCGGCGGCGAGCCGGACGAGTCATTCCACTGGGCAGCGGCCGACGGCGCCGCACTGAGACATAGTATTCCCATCAGCAACAGACACATGGTATTTCGCAAGGGTATCCTCCCCATTTTCATACAAGTCGAAAATGTCATTTTATCTGTTCTCGTGTCATTGCTTCCCATTGTGCCCGGGCTTCGCTCGCCGCGGGCAAAGACGGATGATCCCGGATCACTTCGCGGTAGAGTCGGGCGGCCTGCCTGGGGCGCTTGCGCTTTTCGAGCACACGGGCGGCCTCGACCAGCGCGTCGGCCGAAAGCGGAACTTGTCGCGGGTACAGAATCGGGGCGCGCAACAGCACCAGGGCCGCTTCGTCGAGCTGTCCTTGTCGTGCGAGTGCGCGGCCCAAGACGAAGTAGGGCCCGGCCCGCAGCGGCTCGGGCATCCGGTCGATCGCCCGGCGCCAGGCGGCCGTCCGCGGGGCGTCGGCCGTGAGGGCTTCGGTCCGCCAGAGTTGGGCGGCCGCCAGTTGGGCCACCGGGCCGTCGACGTTGATCGCGAGCCGTTTCAGTCGAGCGGCCGCCGCGGCGGGCTCGGTCGACAGAAGATGACTGGCGCCCAGCAGTGCGGCGGCCGGGAGGTCGGCGCGGGCCATCCAGCCCCGAGCGGCGCGCTCCAACGAAGCTGAAGGCGGCCAGCCCGACCAGGCCAACGGCATGCACGCGAAATCGCTCGCCGAGGGACGATCCCGGGCAAGCAGGAGGAACAACTCGCCGGCTTGCTCGACTTGGCCGGACGCCCGATGGCACCAGATCATTTCTCGAACGATGGCACGCCGGGCCCAGCGGCGCCGCTCCAGCGCGAGTGCCTTCTGATAGAGTACCAGGGCCGCGTCGTGTTGCGCTTTATCCCGAGCCTGATCGGCTTGAATCTGCTCGGCCGTATAGGGCGTTTCGACTCGCAGCACTCTTTCGGCCGGGATGACTTGCTCAGGTCCATTGGAGAGTTGCAGCCGGAGTTGCTGTTGGTCGTAGTCCACCACGCGACCGCGGAGCCTGGTTTGGCGGCCGTTGCCGCTGCGCAGGACGACCGTGTCCTCGGCCGGCGCCGGCAGACTTCCAACCAGCACCATCAGGATCGAAAGGATGGGGGTACTTCGGTTCATTCGTGTTGGTTGCGAAAGCCTTGTTCCTAGGGTGTCGTGACCACGCGGGTGCCCGGGTCTGAGCACAGCGAAGGCCCGGTTTCTGAAGCTCTGGGCCACCGCTGCGCTATCCCGGCGCGCCGGGACCCTAATTGTGAGTCTTATAACAGGCTTCTTATCAGTCGGGCTTGAATTGTGAAACGTCGATGTAGCCGTATTGGCCGCCGCAGCTACGGGCCAGGCGGGCCAAAAACGTATCCTTGTCTTGTTGTGGACCGTAGCCGAATTCGATCGCGTTGATTGTGATACCGGCCGCCGCACGCGCGATCCGGCGGATCTGCTCCGACGACAGCCGAGGCTCGTCGGCGTCCGTCAGGAAGAAGATCACGTCGGGCCGCATGCGGATGGCCAACCTGAGGGCTTCTTCGTGCCGCGTGGCGCCGTCGGCCGTGATACTGCCGATGAATCGTCGGGCCAACTCCTTGTTGCGATCAGTGCCGAAGGCCAATTGCCCGGGCCGGCCGCTCGGGTTGAACTGCCAGGGCTTTTGATTATAAAAGACGATCTGGAATTGATGGTTCCGCTGGAGGCTGTCGAGGCTCCCCAGCAGTTCGTTCTTGGCCGCGCGAAGGGCGTTGCGTCCCGAGCCACCCATGCTGCCGGAACGATCGAACACGTAGACGAACTTGTAGCCGTGTCCCTCGGTGCCGAAGACCCGGACCCGGGCCTTGCCCCGGCCGAGCGAACCTCGGCCGGAGGAGCCGGAAGTCGCGGCCGTCGCATCGCCGACGCCTTCGACGCCGAGGGTGCCCACGCCGAGGACCTTGGGAACCGAGGGGAGCACCTCGCTCGGGTCGCGCAGTGCCGCGTCGCTGAGGAGCTGCTCGCGGGAGACCGACCCGGCGACCTTCGGGCTGACTGAATCGGCGCGGCCGGCATCGGCCTCGGAGATGAAGAACTCCTTTTGGCCGTCCTGTTGTTTCAGGGCGATGCCCACCTCGGCAGAGCGCACCGGTGCGGCGCCCGTGGGGGGCACCGATCGCAAGGCCAGGCCCACCGCCACGATCAAGACGCCGTGCAGCGCGACCGATATCAGCCAGGGTGGCACGGCCGGCCGGCGAGCGGGCCAAGGCGGCCTTCGAGGCATCGACGTTGCGTCCCGCTCGGTTTGAACCATCTGGCCAGATCCCCAAGCTCTTGGATAAAAAGCACTTATAGCGCGCACACTGAGACCGCATTGGCGCCGGAATTCTAGAGCCCGCCGGCAGTTGCGTCAACGTGAGTCGGCGCTGCTCTTCGCCCAATGGGGCTGCGGGTTTATAATTCTCTTGAGCCATTGACCGGTGGAGATGTTGTCTATGAAGATCGTCAAGTACCCTCACCCCTGCTTGCGCCACGTGTCCAAACCGCTCGCAAGGGTTGATTCCGACGTGCGGCGGATTGTCGCCCAAATGCTTGAGCTCATGTATGAGCACAAGGGCATCGGGCTGGCCGCCAATCAGGTCGATCTGCCCTATCGGTTCTTCGTGGCCAATCTCCAAAGCGACCCGGACGCAAAGGACCAGGAGTTCGTCTTCATCAATCCGGTGATTACCCGGCGCAGCGGTACCGCCGAGGCGGAAGAAGGCTGCCTCAGCTTTCCCGGCATTTACGCCCCGGTCCGCCGCCCCGAGAAAATCACCCTCACCGCCTTCAATCTCGCCGGCGAAGAACTCCGGTTCGAGTTAGACGGCCTGCTCGCCCGGGCCGTACAACACGAGACCGATCATCTCGACGGGATCGTCTTCATCGATCGGCTCAGCCCGACCAACGAGCTGGCCG
>CAZWWC010000365.1:0-4591 GCA_964637625.1 uncultured Planctomycetaceae bacterium | reverse complement strand
ACACTGTTGCATAGTGTGCGCTGCCCAAAACAGCTGAGTGCTGCGACATCGCTAGCACTCAGCTTTTCTTTTTGGTCGACCGGCTCGACGGGAGCGTGCAGGGCATGTCGGCCGGGTGCTTTGTGCGTTGTTGCTGAAGGCCCTACTTCTCCGCCATGTCGACGACGCATCGCAATCCAATGGTCGAGCAACGATCCAGTCCCGGCCACATGAGCAGGAACTTCGCGGCGTGACGGGTCGGTTGTGGACCGCCGTCGGCATACCAGTGGGAGCCCGCGGCCCGATACCAGGAGCCGCCCTTGAGGATGCAGAATCGCGTGCGGCCGTCGCTGCGCTGGCTCTGGGTCCACTCCCACGTGTTGCCGCACATGTCGTAGCAACCCCACGGCGACCGGCCCTCCGGAAATGCGTTTACCGGAGTCGTCCCGCCGGTGGCTCCGGCGTTGCAGCAACCCGACTTCATCTGACTGCCCCACGGATAGGGCAGTGCTTTTGGTCCCGCGGCCGCGTATTGCCACTCCTCTTCGGTCGGCAGGCGCTTGCCCGCCCATCGGGCGTAGTTGCGAGCATCGTCCAAGTCGACGTACACGACCGGATGGTCTTCCCGGCCCTGCGGCGGTTTCCCGTTACGCCAGTGTTTTAGGAAGTTCTCCGTATGCTTGGGCCGATAGCCGGAGGCTTCCAGAAACTTGGCGAATTGGGCGTTGGTGACAGGCGTCAGGTCAATGGCGTAGGGCCGCAAACGCACCTTGCGCACTTGCTCGATGGGCTGCTTGTGTTTCCGCAGCGCATCATGTCCGAAAGGTTCGACATAGAAACCGCACTCGCGAGACGTGATGGTCGAACGCATCTCCAGCCGGCGGTCGACGTCGATCGGCACCATGCCGGCGGGCACCTTGTCCCTTTGGTACTTCCTCGTTGGCGCGACCGGTTTGAGCCGGGGGCGACGCATGGGCGGTCGCGGGCTGAAATCGGCTTCGGCGGCAACCTTTCTCTGGGCAGCCAAAAAGGTCGCGAAGTCCCGGCCCAACGCCGCATCGTCGCCGGCAACCACGGCGCCCACACCGCGTGGACCCAGCGGCACGGAGACGCGCAGCCCGGCTGCTGAGGTGACGGGTACTATTTCGCGCCCCGCGATCAGGTCGAACCAGCGCTGAGGACGGTTGCCGGGCTCGACGGCCTGGAGCCGTCCCTCGACCGGCTTGTCGGTGCGGTTCACCAATGTCCACAAGCGCAGAGCGTTGCCATGCCAGAGACTGGCGTAGACGCCCGCGGGGGCAGCGGGGACCAGCGGCTTCCAGCCTTCACCGGCAAACAGGCGGTGGTAGCGGCGCTGGATGGGCAGGATCGACCGCAGGATGCTGCGGTCGCGCGGGCTCCATAGCTTGAGGCTGCCGAAAACGTTTTCCCATACCATCATGCCGCTGCCGTTGATCCAGGCGGTCTGCAATTCGGCCGTATGATCGTCATCCCAGCGCTTGATCTGGTGCTGCATGTGCCGACGTTCGTACCATTTGTTTTTCAGGACTCCCGGGACCTGGCTGTCCTTGAACCATTGAGCCCAGGACATGTGGTGGTCTTCGATAGCCTTCAAGGGCAAAACGAGTTCCGATTCGAGCACGACGCCGGGGCGTGTTTGATCGAGCTTGGTGCGAAACGCCTCGCCTGCTTGCTTCATGGTGTCCAGAAGAATGCCGTCGGCTTCGATGGCCTTGACCATCTCAGCCAGCGCATCCACGTCGGGCTTGCCTTCACGACGCGTTCCCGTGTCCCAGGGATTGTAGTCGATGAAGACCTTGACACCTCTTGCGTGAAGTTGGCGGGTCAAATCGCGGAGCCCTTCCAGGCCGCCCGGCATGTCGCGATAGAAATCGAACTGGTTTCGCTCGTCGAAGCCGATGCGTGGGTAAGCGTGCCACAGAATGATGCTGTCGTATCCTCCAAACTTCTTCCGCCCACGGTCCAGCAGCGCGTCGACCTGGTAACTGCCGCTTGGCGGATCGTAGAACGTCAAGTCGCACATCATGGCAAGGCAGCAGGCGAAGTCCGACGCTGCCCACGCGAACTCCTTTCGGCCATAGAAGGAATCATCGTATCGCAGTTTTTTTCGCGTTTCTGCCCGCCAGCGGGCTAACCGCTCGCGCCAGGCCGGCCAATCGCCGGGAGCGGCCGGCGCATGGATGATGTTGTCGATTCCGAGGTCGGACGCCGCGTTTTCCGCCCGAGCAATGAGGGGAATGCCCAACTTGGGCAATCGGATCCACTTCAGGCGTGCCATCTTGATGCCTTGGAGACTATCGAGCAACGAGGCGATGTAGTATTGGCCTTCATGATGAATGATTTCCGGCGCGGCAACTCGCCAATTCCGCACGAGTTTCGTGTCGTCGTCGATCCCGAAGTTGAGCGGATTGCGGGAGCGATAGACCCAGTTCATCGCCCGCCGGCCATAGAACTGGTTCCGGAGGTAGTAGAACACGCCTGGCTGCGGCTCGACGACCTGCGGACACTCGATCTCGCACGGCGCCGTCCCTATCTTTCCCCCATAACAGACCACGCAAGAAGGGCTCCACCTTGCCAGGTCGGGCGACATTCGGCAAAAGCCGTAACCGCGTCCATGGGGGAAAGCCGTGTAGTAGCAGTGCCAGAGGCCATTGATTCGTATGAGCATCGGATCGCGGGTGTTCGCGCCGGGCCCTTCGGTAAAGACGCCGGTTTTGCCATTGGGTTGGATGATCCGCTCGAAGTGTTTTCCGTCCTTGCTGGTGGCGAAGCAGATATTGAGCCAATCGCCGTAGGCCATGATGTAGCGGCGTTGGTGACGGACAACATGGGGTGCTTGCAAGCCGCCGGGAGTCTCACCTAATTCCGGCCTGGCTTCCATCGCGATGCCCATGGGTCTCCAGTTCTTGTCCGTCAGTTTCTTCCCCTCCCAGCGGTAGAAAAGTCTGCCGCAGCCGCCACAGCCCGTGGATCGAATACACGACCACAACTGCCACGTACCATCGGTGGCCTGCCACACGCCGAAGTCGACCGGCTGCTGCCGCTTGCGTGAGTATTTGCCCAAATCCGGATTGCCGGCGATTTGCCACCACGCTCCGTCAATCATGGGAATGAGGACGTCTTCTCGCTCGGCTCGGAGGCCGGCCGTCGTGAAGATCGCGATCGCGGTGAAGGTTGTCGCAAGAAGTCGCATCGTGTTTTCTCCCATCCGCCTGCAATGTCTCCCCTGTCACCATTGGCTGTCGAGGCCCGAGTCTCGACGGCCAACACTGCCCTCTGCGTGCTGCCTGCTGCCTACTTTTCCTTCGTCGGCGCCATCGTGTTCTTTGTTCGCGCCTCCAGGCCGGGCATCGGTGGCAGCGGCTCGCTGGGGACCGGCTCGTACCAGAACGTGGCGCACGACCAGTCGTCCTGGGTTTCCCTCAAGCCATGATACCCGGCGATCTGCTGAATCGTGATCCGCGCGTCCTTTTTCCAGACGATCGGGTCGGGCAGGTGCCAGCGGTACATCGTGACAAAGTGGTGCCCGTTGGCATCCCGGTCGTCGAGTGCACAGCCGTTGTAGAGAAACTGGAATTTCTGCATACCCCAGGACATCCCGACGTAGTCCTCGCTGCCGGTGCCACAGATGGTCGGAAACTCGCGGTCACCGTCGAGGTAGGCCTTCATCTCACCTTCGCCCCACCACAGGGATTTCTCGGTGCGGATGCCCATCAACGAGCCGATGAAGCGTCCCTGCTGATTTCGTTTGGGCAACAGTTCGAAATCCTTCTTGAGGGTTGTCGGATTCTCACGGCGGAAGCAGACGTGCAGGCGTCCGGTCCTTTCGGGAAACGCACGTTGGAGCGTGTAATCGATCTGGTAAAAGAGTGGACCGGTCAGTTTCCCTTCGTTGGTGATCGTCAACCTGGCCCGCTTGTTGAACGGCATCGGCAGCCAGATGTTCATACCGGCGTTCGGGCCGAGGCTGTGCACGGCCGACTGATAGGCCGCCGAGCGGCCGTGGGCCATACCGAAGAAGTCGCCCAGGGGACACTCGATACTCGGGTGCTCCTGGCCGTCCCACCATGCGCGGAGAACCAATGCGCGCAGCAACTTTGGCTTGGGGGGGACGGTCATCCAGATGTGGCGGATCGCGCCCGGGCCTTCGATGTCACAGAGTTGGATCGTCTCGCCCGTGTCGATATTCTTGCAGGGTCTACCCTTGCGCCCAACGCCCAGAGGGCCGGCCGCCTTGCCGCCTTGGCCCGGCGCGCCGGTCGGGTTTTCAAACGAAATCGATCGCGACGTCATGCCCGTGTCGAGGTCGTAGGGTTTGGTGATCAGGTCGACCGACGGCGGATCGGCGCTGAGGGCCGACGATGCGGAGGCTATCGCGACCATGATGCACAACAACGATAGCGCCGTTCGATAGTGGGCAGCACAAGACATGGGGAACTCCTTCTGGTGAGGGGCAGTTCAGGTGGGAGAGATAACCCTACTAGCAAACCGATATTTCCCATTGGGGTTGAGCCCGAAGACGATCGAGGCTCGCGGCGGTGGCTATTGTAACATCGCGGCCAGATCATTTGAAATGCCGCCATCAATAATC
>CAZWWC010000364.1:0-4596 GCA_964637625.1 uncultured Planctomycetaceae bacterium | reverse complement strand
TCAACCCGATCCCAAGTCTGCTGGCTGGGCACGAAATGCCAATAGCGCAGCCAGGCTTCCGCGCCCGAGGCGCCGTCGTTGGAAAACGATCGGTGATCCTCCGCCGCGACCCAACCCTGCGAGGCGTCCTCGGCTTGCCACCGCACGGGCCAACCCTGCTCCGACAACGCTTCCGGCAATACATGGTCGTTGTCGTGAACCGTCTGCAGCATGGCCCGGAGCTTCTCGGGCGGCTTACGCGCAATCCGAAGCGACGGTTCTTCGCGGTTCTGAACGAACAGATCGCCGTGGCTGATTCGTATGGTCTCGTTGGGCAGTCCCACGATCCGCTTGATGAAGTTCGTCTTGGCTCCCTCCGGATACTTGAAAACGGCGACGTCCCACGGCTTCGGATCCTCGAAGTGGTAGACGAACTTGTTGACGAGAATGCGATCGCCGTTGAACTGCTCGTCGCCGACACGCATCGTGTAACGACAGTTTGGACAAGTGCCGTACTTCACGACAATTCCCGACTTGGTTTCACCCGTCTGGGCATCCGCTCTACTGTCGCCAACCTGATACGGGCAGCCGCACTTCGGGCAGGTCACGTCCCTATGTTGTCCCATCAAGGTCGTGGCCATGGATCCGGTCGGGATGACGAAGGCTTCGGCCTCGAAGGTGCGAAACAGAAACGCCAGGATGAACGCAATGGCCACTGCCTCGACCGATTCGCGAAAAACGACTCGGCTGCGCCAGGAAGACTTGCTCGGCTTGGGCTGCTCGGCCGTCAACTTGGCCGGCAGCGGGCCGCGTGCCGGTCGCCGTCGATCGCGGGCTCGTGATTTCTTCCTCGATTTCGACATCAGACGGTTTCCACTGCCGGCAAGGTCCCTAGATGATGTTACCGCCGCGCGGGCGAATCCAGCGAATATAACCCATTGCGGTCGGATCCGAAACTTGAAAATGGGCTGGCGGCAAAAATGGTCCGACTTAGGGGCGAGGGACCACCAGTGGCTTGCCGATCAACCATTCTTCGGGCACGCCTGCTCCGGTCGGCCACGACCGGCTGTCCTCGCTGATCAGGCTGTTGTCTCCCAGCACAAAGTATTCTCTCGGGCCCAGTGTGACCGGCCGATCGCAGCCCCACCGTGCAAAAACCCCCAGGGGTCGAGCATAGTAGACGTCCCGATAGACCTGCACGTCGCTCAGCGTCAGACCCAAGCCGTCCGATCCGATCGCCAACGGGCAGGCCGAGGGTCGCCACGACGGATCCAGCGGACGCAAAGGGCAGCGAAGCGCGACCCGGTCGCCGAAGGCCAGAACCACTTGGCGATCCACGAGCGAAAACGTCACGTCCGTCTCGCTGATCGGTCTGGATGCCGGGGCCGAGCCGCGCTCGACCATTTGCCCGCCCAGGCGCAACCCACACACCCCGGTTTTCGGCTCGATCCATGCCGCCAGGTGGTCCTTTCCCTCGGTCGCTCGCACGACCAGACGACCGTCTCCCGAAATCTCGGCCAGACGAAAACGGAGCAACAGGTCGCCGACCGGGCGTGTCTGGTCGCTTCTTCGAGTACGCCATTGATTGTAGGAGAGTTCATCCATCACGGGACCGGCTACCACGGAATCGCCCACGCGGCGCCGATGATGATAGACCAGCCAGTCGACCGGCTCCTTGCTCTTTTGCGCAGCCGGCGGCTCGCTTGACCGCGGCCGGCGCGATCCAGGATGATGGAAACCGTCTTCCGAACGGGTCCAACGAGAATGCGCCACCTCCGGGTACCAGCGAGGCGCGACGACGCCCTGCTTGCTGCCCTTGCTCGAAGCGTCGTGGACAAGAACGGCCATCTCTCGTTGGGTGTCCAAGTCCTTGCGCTGGATTTCTCCGTTGACGTAGACGTCTCCGTGGCGAAGCTGGACCGATTCGCCCGGCAGACCGACGACCCGCTTGACCGCCAGCCGGCGTGGCCGGCCCGGATCGCGAAACACCACGATCTCCCAACGCCTCGGCCGGCGCCAGCAGAAGGCCGATCGGAGCAGGAGCACGCGGTCGCCCTCGACGATCGCCAGCGGCGACGTGTTCTCGGTCAAGCCGCCACAATGGGGACAAACGCGCCATCGGCCGGGCGCGGGCACGTCGGCGTCACAGACAAACGGTCGTCCGCAGTCCAGGCAAACGAATCGGCAATGGGGTCCCAGCAACATTTCGGCCATCGATCCGCTCGGAATGCCCAACGGGACGAAGAGACCTTCGACACACCACGTTCGGCACAGCAGCACCGCGACGACCAGAAGGACGCTCGCTTGGATGGTCCTTCGGAGCAGACCGCCGCGTCCAGCGCGATGCTCCCCGGTGGGTCTGGCCGCAGGCGGCGCGCTGTCGTCGTCAAGTGGCATTTCCAAACAACCCATTACGGAGGATACACGTGTGAGGAAGTACCGGCACAATGATCGCGAGAGACAGTATAGTTGCGATTTCGCAGATCTCCAAACGACACTTCTCCCTTTTCGGAAGGGTGGCACGTCCCTGAGAACGTGTTTTGAAAATGGTTGCAGCTCCTTGAAGGGTGCCACTGCTGGCTTGTCCAGCAGTGTTTTTCCCGGGAAATTCGCTTCGCACTGCTGGGCAAGCCAGCAGTAGCACACTAAAAAACACGGCCCGCGTTCCCGGACACCCTCGGAGCGGCCCGCAACGGCACCCAACCCGTCCTCTTGGGTCCGGTTGTACGGCTTGCGCAAAGCTTGTGGGCGGCGTCCGCACAATCACTGCGGTCCTCACGTATGGTCTTATACGGTGCGATTGGTGCAACGGTTTTCGTCGCTCGAGCTTGGTCCATTCGTTGCAATAGGACCGGGCCTGCTCGGGCTGTTAGGGTCGTGTCGATTGCCCGAGGGAAAACCGGTCCGGCTTTTTTGACCGGGGTGAAAACGTGTTCTATATTAAACGATGGACGAGGTTGTGGCCGCGCTGCTTGCGGTCATGCTTGCCTCCGACGTACCCACCAAGACAGCAACGGCGCGTGACGACGCAGTGCGGCGCTGAGCAGGAACCGATAAGCGGTTTTGCCGCCTTGCTTCACATGCAGGATGCACCCCGCCCGTGATGGATGACGCTATGCAACGCAAGGCTCCTTCTTTCGGCGTACGAGACTCTCTAGCAGCCAAACCAATCTTGGCTACTTCCTTTCGGCTTTTGCCAGGCACGCTTGCGATCCTGGTTCTGCTGGGGTGTTTTTGCGTTGGCCAGGCGGTCGCCGTCGAGCCGCCGCGATTGTCTTCCGATCAATTGGTCGAGGTCGGCGAATTGCTCCGGCAAGGACGGCAGTTCGAAGTCGAAGACCGCTGGGATGAAGCGCTCACCCACTATGAGAAGGCGATCCGCACGTTTCCCGACCAGCGCAGCCTGAAGCGTCGCTTTGACGTCTCGCGGATGCACTTCGACGTGCGGCGTCGTTTCGGAGATCCGAGTTTTTGCAGTTCGCTCGAGCGGCTCTCGTTTGAACAGGCGCTGAGTCTCTACGAGGAAGTGCTCGTGAAGATCCAGGTGCACTACGTCGAGGCGCCTCACTGGAAGGAACTGGTCGGACAGGGGACGAACCATTTCGAGGTGGCCCTCGGCGAGGTGGTCTTCCTCCGGCACAACCTGCCGAACTGCCCACGCCAGCGCATCGACGCCTTTCGACAGACTCTGCGTCATGCATCGGAAGGGCAACCGATCCGCACTCGGGCCGAAGCCCGCGCGGCCGTCGCCCGGGCAGCGGAGTCGGCCCACCGACAGTTGGGCATCTCACCGGCTACGGTGGTGCTCGAGTTCACCTGCGGAGCGACCAATTGCCTGGATGCCTACTCGGCCTATTTGACGCCGGATCAATTGAACGAGGTTTATTCCCAGATCGAGGGCAACTTCGTCGGGTTGGGTGTTGAACTGAAGACGCTCGACGGCCGGCTGACCGTTGTCCGCGTCATCCCCCGTAGTCCGGCCCAGCGCGCCGGAATCCGCCCGAACGATCGTATCCTCACCGTCGACGGGCGCGTGATCGAAAATATGTCCACCGACAAGGCAGCCAACCTGCTGCAAGGCGAGGAGGGGAGCACCGTCGAACTCTCGATCGCCGCGCCGGGGAAACCACCTCGCACGGTCCGCGCCGAGCGCCGGCGCGTCGACGTGCCCAGTATCGACGAGGTCAAGATTGTCGATCGACCCCAGGGCATCGGCTACCTGCGCCTGAGCTGTTTCCAGAAGAGCACCTCCCGTGATCTCGACGACGCCCTCTGGCAACTCCACCGCCAGGGCATGCGGGGCGGCTTGATCGTGGACCTGCGCGCCAATCCCGGCGGACTGCTCCGCGCGGCCGTCGAAGCCGTCGACAAGTTCGTCCAGACCGGCACGATCGTCTCCACCCGAGGACGCGACGTTCGTGAAGGTTTCACCTATTCAGCCCACGCCCCGGGCACGTGGCGCGTGCCCCTGATCGTGCTTATCGACCACGACAGCGCCAGCGCGGCCGAGATCTTCGCCGGCGCGATCCGCGACCACGACCGCGGCACGGTCATCGGCCAGCGGAGCTACGGCAAGGGCTCGGTGCAGGGCATCTTTCCGCTGCACTCCCATTCGTC
>CAZWWC010000363.1:0-4600 GCA_964637625.1 uncultured Planctomycetaceae bacterium | reverse complement strand
CCCTGGACGCCCTGACCCCCGACGCCTTCAATCAACTCCGGCAAGGACCGGAGTAACACGTTCTCTTTCTTACTTCTGACTTCATCCTTCTGACTTCACACTTCACCCTTCAAAACAGCAGGCCGAGTTGGTGCATTCGCAGGATCAGCCGTCGGGCGACCGGCCCGGCCATCTCGCCACCGGCGCCCGAGTGTTCCAGCACGACCACCACCGCAAACCGCGGTTTCCGGGCCGGCACGTACCCGGCGAACCAGGCGTGGTCGGATCGCCCCCCGCCGGTCTGGGCGGTGCCCGTCTTCGCAGCCACCTCGACCGAGGAGGTGAAGACGGTTGAGTAGGCCGTACCCAGCGGCGACTCGACGGCCATCCGCAGCCCCCGGCGGATCGTCTCCAGCGTCGAGTGGTTCAGTCCGACGATGGGACGAGGTTCGGCAACGACGATCTGCCCAGCGGCCGCCGCCGATGCTTCGGACGACTGGCCGTGGTTTTGAGGACCTGGCTCGATGCGGCTTGCCACGTGCGGCGTGACCAGCCGACCTCCATTGGCCACGGCCGCCATCAGCCGCGCGACCTGCAGCGGGGTCACCGTGAGCGAGCCTTGTCCCACGGCCAACCGGCGCGTGTCGCCGATCCGCCAGTCGTGGCCTTCGAGCGAGCGAATCGACTCGGGCGTGGGCACGCGTCCGGTGGCCTCGCCCGGCAAATCGATTCCTGTCCTGCGGCCGAACTCAAGACGACGGGCCCACGCGATCAATGGATCGCACCCCGCCCGGCCCGCGTGATGGAAAAAGTAAACGTTACAACTGACGGCCAGGGCGTCGACCAACTGGACTTCCCCATGGCCCTGCTGAAACTGGCGATAAACCTGGCACCGCAGCGCCCCGGGCCGCTCCAGATAGCCGCGACAATAAAAGAACTCCTTGGGATCGACGGCACCCGACCGAACCAGCGCGATGGCCGAGACGACTTTGAACACCGAGCCGGGCGCGATGGCCATTTGAATGGCTCGATGAAAGAGCGGCTTGCCGGGATCGTTCAAGATCTTCTTCGCCTCGGCGGGAGTCTTCCCGGCAAATACGCCCGGATCAAATCGCGGCGCGGAGGCCAGGGCAAGGATCGCGCCAGAGTGAACGTCCATGACCACCACCGCCGCGCCGGCCCGCCGCGGCTTGGCGCCGATCAGCTCGCGTCGCGCCAGCGCATCGTCCAGTAAGGATTCGGCCGTTTTCTGCACGCGCCCGTCAAGCGTAAGGACAAGATCCGCTCCGGCTCGGGGCCGGCGGACCCACTCGGTCGAGAGCACTCGGCCGCTGTGGTCGGTTTTTTCGACCCGCTCGCCGCAGCATCCGCCGAGCGCCCGCTCGAATTGCTGCTCCAGGCCGGTGCGACCTCGCCAATCACCCGCCTCGTACGTGCCGTCCTGATCCGCCTTCAACTCCTCTTCGGTAACCCGTCCCAAATAGCCCAACACGTGCGCCGCCAACGAACCGGCCGGGTAGTCGCGTCGAGGGTGGTTCAGGATGCGCACACCGGGGTAGCGCACCGGGTTGCCCTCGATTTCCGCCACGACCGACAGGGGTACGTCTTCTGCCATCACGTGGTAGTCGTACTCTTCCCGAACGATGGTTCTTTCGGGCGGCTTTTCGTCGTCCGGGCCAAACCACCCATCCAGCAGCGACCACCGCGAAGCCGCGCGGCACCGGCGCTGCTGGAATGCTTCCTGCCTGCGTTGATTCACACTCTGGGCAATGCGCTCGACGCGAGTCTGCACGTCGACGGCTCGACGGTTCCACTCGGCGAGCGGAACCTCACACAGCTCGGCAAGCTGCCATCGTAGATACTGACATTGCTGACGCACGCGTCGTTCCGCGGCCGCTACCTCCCCGGCATCGCGGCGCGACTTGCGCGACAGCCGCCCGCGGGCCATCGACCGAAGCCAGCGAGGGTTGGGTGGGTCTTCCAGATAACGATAGCGAACGGCCACCGAGATGGTTTGTTTGTCATGAGCCAACACGGTTCCGTCGCGTGTAAGAATGCGGCCGCGCGCCGCCGGCAATCGTTCTTGCTCAACGATCGGCTCGCCCGCCACGCGACGAGATGCAGCCCCCTGGCTTACCTCCAGTTGAACGACGCGGCCAAAAACCAGTACCAGCAGCAGAAGAAACACGACGACACACGCGCGCAACCGCGCCCGAAAATCCGCCGCCGTGAAAGTACGGTCCTTCTCCTCGTGAACCTGATGCCAGTCGACCGGTTGTGGGGACTGCTTGATCATGGCGGATCGGGGCCACCTTGTCGCGGCCCTGTCTGATCGAAAACAATTCACGTAAAAGCGAAAGTCAGTAGTTCCAAGTTTGGCTGGCTGACACCTCAGCAGGTCATCCTGAGCGTAGCGAAGGATCTCGATTGTCCAAGGAGATTCTTCGCTGCGCAGATCCTTCGCTTCGCTCAGGATGACAATGCCGGGATGGGCATGGCACCCGCTTTCCGATTTCTGTGGTCATGTTTAGTAAAGCTCATCTCGTCGGCGGCGTCGACGGATGAATCGACTCGAATGCAACCAGCCGACGACCATCAACACCGCAACGCTGACGATCGCCGTGTATAAGCCCACGCCGAAAGCACACCGCAAGGTAACACCGAAATGCGTCCAGGAGTCAAGCTCTCCGAGCA
Organism: uncultured Planctomycetaceae bacterium; assembly: GCA_964637625.1. Taxonomy (GTDB): domain Bacteria; phylum Planctomycetota; class Planctomycetia; order Pirellulales; family Thermoguttaceae; genus UBA11386. Next base: position 1,927 of record CAZWWC010000363.1, on the reverse strand, counting down.
AGCCGCGAAGGACGACTTCCACCAGGGTCATGAGCGTCGCGCCGACCCAAACGGCCAACACGCGAGCGGCGAGTCGATCTAAATGGTGTCTTGCGTCTGCCCGGACGAGCAGATAGCCGGCTGCCAGGCCGCCGGCGCAGCCGGGTCCCACGCTGCCGGCGCAAAGCAAGTCGGCCACCAGCCCGGTCAGGCCGACCACGAGGAACCGATACGACCCCCGGGCACACAACACCCACACGAGCCCGACCAGGGCGAGCAAATCCGGCTCGACCCGGCCAATGCGCAGCACGTCGACCAGCGAGGTTTGCACGGCGGCGGCAACGTAGATGATCGGAACCAGAAGAATCCATGACATGGAGCCCAGTCTGACGTAAACCGCGCGTTTTGCAAGCCCCAAATCCGGGGGCGGCCGACTCGGCCAACGTCTTTTCTTTCACACCGTAGTGTGATATCATTCGAGAGATCTTGCCCGGGCAGAAACTGGGGGCGTCGTCGCGGTGCGGGCGCGCTGTCCATTTCGATCCAGGAGGACGTCTCATGAAACGAGCCAGTTGCCTGATGCTGTTGCTGCTTGGGGCGATGTCGCCGGTGGCAGGGCAGGGGGGCGCCGCGGTTGCCCAGCAGACACCTGCTGCCGACGCGGCCGATCGTCAGACGAAGCAGTCGGGTTCTCGGTCACGCCGGGCCGTGATTCGTCGCCGCGCGGCTGTCGACGAGACGGCCGTCGATGAATCTTCCGACGTATCGCTCGATGGACCGTGGCGAGCGGTGTCCATGGCCTACAAGGCCAAGCGGTCCTCGGGCGACGAAGTCAAGCAACTCCTCTTCGTGTTTTCGGACAAGACGGTTGCCGTTCGCATCGGCAGAAAACTGATTGCCAAAACACCCTACTCGGCCGACACCAAGGCGAAACCCCGGTCGATCGACATCCCGTTCGAGGGAGAGAAGACGCTCGGGATCTTCAGGATCGGCAAGACAACGCTGAGAATCCACGCAAACGAACCCCAAAAGGGCCGTCCGGCCGGCTTCGACGCCGACTGCGACGTCGAGTTGGTGCTGCAGCGAGCCGACCTGAATTGGAACTACGTACACGTCATGGACGCCGACGGGAGCAACCAGCGCGTCCTGGTGACCCATCCCGAGTTGACCGGCGTCGGCTCGCCCGAGTGGTCGCGCGACGGGAAAAAGCTCGCCTACGACGCATGGCACAGAGTCTACGGAGAGCATGCACGCTATGCCCGCTGTGTCGTGTGCAACGCCGACGGGTCGGATTTGAAGGTGTTGGGCACCGCGGCCATGCCGAGTTGGTCGCCCGACGCAAGGAGAATTGCCTTTTCGAGCTACAGCCCGCCCGGGGTCTGGACGATGAATGCCGATGGGAAGGACCGAAAGGTGATCGACTCGGATGGTTGGGCCATCGAGTGGTGCCCGGTCGGCGACAAAGTGGCTTATACGGTCCATGACTCTCCTGCCTACTATTCTGGCAGTGGTGGCGCGAACATCCGTCTTCGCGATCTGAAGACGGACAAGATCCGCGATCTGCTCGACGACCGCTATTCGCATGTCTTCTACGGCATGGCCTGGTCGCCCGACGGCCGGTGGATCTGTTTCTTGGGCCGGCTGCAAGATCGATCGAACCAGTTGGCGATCGTCCACGTCGAAGGATACAAGAAGGGTTTCCGAGTTCTCGTGCCCACGGAGAAGACCAAGGGCACGCGCGCTGCCACCAACCCGTCGTGGAGCCCCGACGGGAAGCAAGTCCTTGCGGCGCTTCGCATGCCGAAGAAACGGACTTGGAAGCTTTACACGATCGATATCGACGACCCGCACGAAATAAAACGTCTGCCGGGCCAGCGCGAGGACCGCTCCTATGGCAGCCCGGCCTGGTCCCCCGACGGGAAAAAAATCATCTTCTGCGGACGGAAAA
>CAZWWC010000362.1:2927-4603 GCA_964637625.1 uncultured Planctomycetaceae bacterium | reverse complement strand
TCAGCTTGTCGCGGCCACGCCGATGATGGCCACATCGAACGTTACGTCGTCTCCGACCGCCGCCAGCTTCAGTTCGGTGGCTCCGGCCGAGACGTCCCAGCCCGCCTGCGGGCAGGTCAAGAGCACCGCGGCGCCGGGCATGATTTTGAGCGTATCGCCCGCCGCGCCCAGCGGCGCGTACCACTCGTCGCTGGCAGCCCCGCCCAGAAGCATGTGGCCCGAGCCGCTCGTGTTCTTGTTGACCACGAGGACGGCTTTCACTTTGGCCAGCGCGATCGTGATCGTGTCGCCGAACAGATCGCGCGCCAGCGCGTCCAGGGAAAACGTGGTCGACGAGCCGGCCGTCAGGCTCTGGTCGACCACGTCCCACACGGCATCGGCTTGATGGGTGCCCGTGCCGTCCTCGAGATCCTGATGCAACTGAAGGCGATTGCTGTTGGCCACCACGTTCGCACCGGTCGAATCCCGCCAGGTCCATCCCAATTGGGCCTGAATCGTGCTGCGCAGGTTGGTGCTCATGGATATTTGCTCCTTCCGATTGCGTCTGACTTGCTACGACAACACATAAACCCTGGCCACCAAATCCACGGTCCATTGCCACAATCCGTCGCCGTGTTGTTTGATCGAGTCGGCCGCATGGTGGATTCGTGCCAGTTGACCTGACTCACCAATCTCGAGCGACGCACCGGCGAAAGCCGTTCTCACTTGCTCGGCGATCGCCTTGGCGTCGTCGTAGCTCTCGTGCCACAGGTTGATCCGAAAGGCGATTTCCTCCAGGGCGGGGCCCTGGTTGGTGGGCAGCTCCGACCGAATGGTTCGCAGTTGCAGTGTGGCGTAGGGTGGCGTGCCGGCGTGGGTCCGGCCCGTGGTCAATCGATCAGCCGATAGGAGCCCTTCAAGCGACGAACTGTCGGCCCAGTGTTCGTGAATGGCTTGTTCCAGATTCATCGGCAACATGCTCTTTCCGGCTTCGGACGTTCGCTCAGGTGATGGACCGCGGCGACACACGTCAAACCGTGGGCTGCCGCCCACGGCTGTCAATCTCTGCCTACTGCCCGCTGCCTGCTGCCCGCTGCCTACTGCCTACTATTCAATCCGCACCACGTCGATTTCCATCAGCGCATCGATGCGATCGGCCGTGCGGCAGCCCACCACCTGGTAGATCGTGCCGTCCGGTGCCTTGACGCGATGCGTGTGATCAAGCTGGAGTTGGTCGGCCACGTAGACTTTCAATTCGGCCCGGTGAGCACGTCGATGGTGATCGCCATCGACCGCCGCGCGAATCGGCTGGATGCGCGCCGCCACGCCGGTCCGCCATGGGTGCCACTCGGCCCGCTCGGCGCCGGCGGCGTCTTTGGTGTAGGCGGCCACCTCGATGTCGACGTATTGATCCAGTCCACATGCGATGGCCAGGTTGCGGCACACGCAGCGCCACCGTCCGGTGACGGTTCGGCGCGCCGCCAGAACGGTCCAGCGCTGTGCCTCGCCGTCGAGGATCACGTCGGCCGGCTCCGGCGATGTGTCCAGCTCGGCGGCGTCGAGGTGCCAGACGACGTCGTCCTCGGTCACCTTTCCGCCGGAGGATCGGGCCTCGGACGCTCGCACCGCGGCGCGGACGGCATGGGAGAGTGCCCATGAGTCGGAGCTGCCGGGGCGCAACAGCGTGACTTCCTGTT
>CAZWWC010000362.1:0-2827 GCA_964637625.1 uncultured Planctomycetaceae bacterium | reverse complement strand
AACGGTTCCTCACCGGCGAGTTTTCTCTCGCACCAGTCGACCGTGACGCGCAGTTTCGCCAAGTAGTCACCCCATGAAATGGATTGGCCGTCCAGCATGTAGCTGGGCTTGGGGTTGGCAGTGATCTCGGCCACGAGCGCCAGTGTCTGACTGCGAATCGTCTGCAGTTGTTCAAGATCGTTGGCCATGTCTTGCCTCGCTTATATGCAATGGAGCCGAAAGCGGACGAGGATCACCTGACCGGTGTAGGGTGTCAGCCGATACTCAACCAGGTAGTCGCGTCCGGCCAAGGTGAACGCGGCAGAGGAAGTGACGTCGATCGTGTGACGGAAGTTGTAGCCCGTGGTATCCCGTGTCCATCGGGCATCGGTCTGTAACGAGTCGAATACCGTGGTGATCTTGTCCACCGCCACGGCATCGTGGCCGCTCAGCACGGTCCGGCTGTCCGGATCGTCTGCGTCGAGCAAGTAGATGCTGTACTCGATCGAGGAGATATCGGTTCGGGTGACGGCCGCCGCGTCGTGACCCACGACGCGCGCAAGGCACGTCGCCGACCCGCCCTTGAAAACCGTTCCGTACGTATCAGTGCTCATGAGCTTGTCCTGCGGTGGTTCCGGTAACGAACACGTCTCCCGGCGCGCCGGGACCGGCGGAGAAGGTTTGGCCCGCCGCAACGCCGTAGGGACCGCTGAGGGGGTACGGCGTATAGTTTGCTCGCCACGGCATCAGCCACGCCAGCAAATCTCGAAATCCGGCATTCATGTCGCTTCGCTCCAAGGATGAAGGAAGAAGTGCGAAGTACGAAATGTGTTCTCACTTCTCACTTCATCCTTCTCACTTCATCCTTCTCACTTCTTACTTCATCCTTCTTTAGCTCACTCCCGTAATCGGATCCGCGTCAGGATCCGTCGTGACGGTTTTCGTGACATGAGTCGTCTGGCCGTCGGTCCGCTTGATGATCCACTGTGTACTGCTGATCGAGCTCTCCAAGGCCGCCAAGACAACGGTGCAGAGGCTGTGTTCCGGCGCGCCGGATTCCACCTGGCTCATGTCTCGCGACAGCACGGCATCGGCAATCGCTTCGTTGTCCACGGGCAGCTTGCCCGCCGTGCTCTCGGCGACCAGCACGCGGAACGTCATCACGACCGTTTTGGCCGCCACACCGTCGACCGTGGCCGAGACGACCAATTGGAAGAACTCGCCCGGGTCGAACCCGTTGACCGGATGGACCTCGAAGCTGGCCTTGTAGTGGCCCGTCTTCCCCGAGCGCTTGGTCATCGTGCCGTTGGCGTTGGGCGTGTCGCCGACCTGGCCATAAGTTTCCCAGATCGGTGCGCTGTCGGCGTCCACCAGTGCGCCGGTGGCCGGATCGTGCGTCACGACATCGAAGTAAATGGTTTCGTATTGGGGAACGTTCAGGCATCCCATCGTCGGACTCCTTAGCCTGCTTGGACCACGGGCGAGCGGAAGACGAGTGAGTCGAAAATGCTGCGCCGCAACACGGCAGGCGGCCACGTGACATACCGCGGCGGCCCCGGCAGGAATAACCCGGGCGGATGCTCGACCAGGCCGCCGCTATTGTCCGTCACGGAGAGCCCGGCCCAGTGTTCTTTGACGTCGGCCAAGCCGGGCAGATACCAAGCCAAATCTTTAGGCAACGCACTAGGGGGCAAGTATTTGAGTGAGCGGATTTCGTCAAGTGTCAGCGCGCGATGTAGCTCCGCTATCTCGTCAAGGCTCCCACCGAAGTAGCTGCCCCCCCACGGAGAGCAGCCTAAATAAAGATCGCCATCTGGATCCAGGGCTCCGAATCCGGCGACGGTCTGCGTACCGTTGGCCACGCCGTCGATGTATTGCGTGAACGTGTCGCCGCTACGAATGAGGCAGTACGTCTGCCAGGCCGTACTTTGTCCCGGCGTGTCGTCCGAAACGAGAGCGCCCACCTGCTTCCCAGCGGCGTCTTTCGCGTAAAAACACAGTGTGTTTGGTTGGGTCGCGTGGCCGGCCTCGCGTAATTCCAACAAGTAGTAATCGATCCCACTTCCCGTTCGCATAAACAATCGCTGTACACTGGAACCGACGTTATCGTCCAGCTTGAATCCGAAGGACAATGAAAAATCGCCCGCCTTGTCGAGTGCCGGATCGCTGCCAACGATCAGGTGGTTGGTGCTTTCGTTGAAGTAGAGTCCCATCAGGTCACCGGAATCTCGATAGCTAGATAGAGCAGGTAAAGGTCACCGCTGAGGTTGTCGCTCGCGGCCTGCGGCCGGCTATAGCGACCGAACACCAGATCGCCGGCTACCCAGCCCAGGTTGGTCACCGTCTCGGTCCACGAGTGGATCGACATCTCGTCCTGGGTGTCCTCGACCGCTTTGTCGCCGCTGTCTTCGTCCGTGTAGCTGCCGTCGAAGTCCTCGCCGTCGGCCACCGCAGCGAAGCCCAGCGTATGGGCCACGTTCTTGCTGGCCGCGGCGGTCGCTGGCAGACACGCCACGCGGAAGGTCACGGTGCCGGCGCCGTCCATATTCTGCGGCACCTGAAACTTGAAATTGGCGCACTCCTCGGTCGTGTCGTCCAGCGCGCGGGCCAGGGCCTTGACGTTGGTTCCCTCGACCAGCAACAAGGGCGCCGCATTGGTTTCGAGCCCTTGCAGGCTCGGTGCGTCGAATTGGATTTCGGCGGTTGCCATCTGCCTGCTGCCTACTGTCTACTGCCTACTGTTTCAGCCCGTGCACTTGACCACAAACCGCGGATTGATCAAGGCCGCGGCGCCGCGTTCGCTGGCCTTGAACCGCACGACGATGTCCTGATTGAAATCGGCCTCGCT
>CAZWWC010000361.1:0-4607 GCA_964637625.1 uncultured Planctomycetaceae bacterium | reverse complement strand
TGGTCGACCAGCGACCAGTGCGTCGTCGGGAATCGGGCGTTGGGGATGTACCGGTCCATTGGTAAGCCGGAGTTTCGGGGAACTAATCTTCGCTAATCGACACTTATGGAAAGAATCAGCGCAGATCAGCGGGAATCAGTGTTCTTCTGCTGTTTTAGGGTTTTTTGGAGACTCGCTCAGGCTATTCTGACGCAGTGCGTAAGTCTAACATTCTCAGTCTCTTCGGCCAAGAACCACGGCACGCCTCCTTCCCGCCTGAGCCAGGATTCTGAAAATCCGGCGGTTTTTTGCCCGCTCCGCGCAGGCTCGGCCCCGGGACTTCGTAGCTATGGGTGAAAGGACATGAAGCGACAACAAAACTCGGGCAATCGACCTGAAACGCACGTGTCCAAGAAACCACTAAAACGAGGAGTTAGAACGATGAAAAAGCTCATGATCACCCTGACCGTTGCTGGTGCGATGTTTGCGACCTCAGCCGCCGAGGCGGCCGTGATTCGCGTGGGAGTTGGCCGGGTGCGTGTCGGCGTGCGGACGGCCCCGATCCACCGGGCCTACGTTGCTCCGCGGTACGTGGCCCGCCCGGCCTACGTCGCCCCACTGCCTGCCGCCCGGCCGGCACAACCTGCGGCACGAGCGGCCGTTATTCATCACCGCCGCACAACCTTCTGGAACGCCGTCAACGACGCGTTGCAGCAATAGACTGGCCTCACCACGCGAAGCCTGAAGTCACTCTCCCCAACGAAACGCCAAGCCCACGGGTTTTTGCCAGTGGGCTTGATGCATTAGAGACATCAGGTCTTGGCCAACGGTTATCGAGTGGCCATTCTTGAGCCCGGGCTCGTCGGGATGAGCGGCTCTGCTGAGCAAATGCGGTCGATGTGACCGACGAGCGCAACTGCTTGCTCTGAAATCGCTGGTCTAATTGCGCGATCCCCACCTGCGGGGAGCACGGCTGTCTTTCGATTGGAGGCTTCTTGATTTTGCGAAATGCAGGACCTTCAGAATTGCTTGTTCAGCAAGCCTTGCTCTTGAAGGAAATCGCGGATGACGTCTTTGAGGTGCCGGCCCTTCTCGTCCATCTCAAAATTCAATCTCTGCATGGTTTTGTCGTCAAGGACGCCTGAGAGTCGAGCGAGAACATCGCGGACTTCCAAGTGATCTTGGAGAAAGTCCGAACGCATTACGCCAGCGGCAAAATACGGCGGAAAGAAACGGCGATTATCGGCCAGAGGCTGCAAATCATATGCGGCAATCCGGCCGTCGGTCGTGAACGCACAAATTACGTCGACTTCGCCTTTCGCCACAGCTTGATACATCAACGACGGTTCCAGATCGTGTACCGCGGCAAAGCTAAAGCCGTAAGCTTTGCGAAGACCGGGATAACCATCTGCACGTTCGGAGAACTCCGCCGTGAAGCCTGCCCGCAGCCTATCGGCCGACTTCGCCAGGTCTGAGATTGTCTGCCATCCTCTGTCGCAGGCGTCGGATTTGCGGACGGTCAGCGCATACGTATTGTTGAATCCGAACGGTTCGAGCCATTCGAGGTTGAATTGTTTCTTGTATTCAGCACGGACCATGTTGAAGACCCTGTCGGCGTCGGATTCCACCGGCCGCTTGAGGACGGTCACCAAGCCCGTTCCGGTGTATTCGGCGTAAAGATCGATCTCACCCGCCGCCAGCGCTTCGTGGCAGATCATCGTTCCGCCGAGGTTGAAACGACGATCCACGGCCAACTCGGTATGGGCCTCAATCATCTGCGCCATCAGTTCGCCAAGAATAAGTTGCTCGGTGAAATTCTTACTACCAATGCGAATCGTCTTGCCCGAATGGTTCGCCGCCGTGGAGCGATTTTCAAACGCCGCGTAGACGCCCAGCGTGACAAGAAGCAAGGGCATCGCCAGGGCGACGGGCTTCAGTTTTGCCTTGAGGCCGCCCTTCTCGTGTTGCCGAATTGGTTCCATTCCCCAAGCCGTCGCGGCAATCACGCCGTCGACTAGCACAGCCAGCAGCGCTGCCGGGATCGCACCCAGCAGGATCAGTTGCATGTTGGACAGTGCGAGTCCGCGGTTGATGAACTGCCCCAATCCACCGGCACCGATGAAGGCGGACAATGTGGCGATCCCAACCCCGACAACAGCCGCAGTCCGAATCCCGGCAATCATGACAGGCATCGCCAGTGGAAGTTGCACCATCCTAAGCTGTTGCCTACGCGTCATGCCGATACCGCGGGCCGCTTCGACAACTTCGTGAGGCACGCCCTCAATACCGGTGACCGTGTTGCGCACGATCGGCAACAGCGCGTAAATCGTTAACGCGATGATCGCTGGCACAGCACCGATCTTGCCGACCAGTGCCAACAGAATTGCCAGCATGGCCAAGCTTGGGACGGTCTGCAAGACGCCAATGGCCGCCAACACCGTCGCTCGCAACCATGGTCTTGTTGAGGCCAAGATTCCAAGTGGCAAACCGATGGCAATCGCCAATCCAGTCGAGACGCCGGTGAGGACCAGGTGCTGGCCCGTGCGAAACCAGACTTCGGGCATTCGCCCGGCGGCGAAATCCAGCCAATTCGACACGGATTGCAGCCAATCGGCCCCCATCAATCGGCTCCCTGGAAGGTAGCCAGTTGTCGCGCCGGTTTCTCGAAGAGTTCACGCACAAAAGGAGTCGTGGGCTCGGTCAATACTCTCTGAGGCGTGTCTACCTGCTGCAATCGGCCTTCGTGCAACACGGCAATCCGGTCGGCCAGCGTCAGGGCTTCGAAGATGTCGTGCGTGACAAAGACGATTGTTTTTCCGAGGCGCTTGCTGAGCGACTTCAACTCCTGCTGGAGCGAGTCCCTAGTGATCGCGTCCAACGCGCCGAAGGGTTCATCCATGAGTAAGTACTTGGGGTTGGCCGCCAGGGCCCGCGCCACGCCGATCCGTTGCTGTTGGCCTCCGGAAAGCTCATCCGGAAACCGACCGGAGAATTCGTCCGGCGGCAGTCCGACGAGTTCCAAGACTTCTCGCGCTCGTCTCCTGCGGTTGCTCGCCGGCCATCCCGCGAGTTTGGGGACGATTTCGACGTTCTGGATGACCCGATAGTGAGGAAAAAGACCAATCCCCTGAAAGACATAGCCGACACTGCGCCGCAGCACCACGGGGTCTTGCTTGGTAATGTCCCGGCCGTCGACATGGATCGTGCCGCTGGTCGGCTCAATCAGTCGGTTGATCATCTTCAGAGTCGTCGTCTTACCGCAACCCGACGAACCCAGCAGAACCAATGTTTCGCCGTCATTCACATCGAGCGATAATTCGCGAACGGCATATGACTGACCGCCATCGAACGATTTACTGACACCGTCGAGGACGATCATCGTGCAGTCCATTCAGTTGTGGCCTCGACTCCCCCCACGTCTCAGCCGCCTTGCAGAGACTCCAGCAGGTCGTCACCCAGATCCTTCAGTTTCCTGGCAATGACCGCCACGTAGAACAGCGGGTCGCCGGTCATCGAGATTCGGTGCTGGTAACGACGGTAACAAAGTGTCTGAATGTAGCCGTCACGATTAAGCCTTCGGATCAAGCGACTGAAGCCACTTACGTCCTGTTCCCGGAGAAAACTTTCCTTCAGATTGAAAGCCAGCCAACCGGGAGTGGTGATCAGATCGAGCGCTTTGGCGAAGGCCAACGGTGGGATATCGCCGAAGCCGAGCGCCGCGACTGTGGTCAGGCAGTTTGCATCTGTTTCTCGCAGATTCTTCTCCTCCGCCTCCGGTAGATCAGTCAAATCCGTCACATAGTAGTCGTCGTAGACCTCGGGGCGGTCGCGATCCGCCGCCTCTTTCGCCGCCGGAATAATGTCGATCCCGACGATAGATTGGACACCGAGAGCCTGCAACTCGTCTCCCATCATGCCGTTGCCAGCCCCCACGTCGAGCACGCGAAACTCGTCGGGCCGCTCTCCATACTCGCGAACCACGCTATCGAGCAAATTCGCGATGTAGCTGGGAGAGCAGCATTTCAGGTGATCGTAAAAAAGTTCCTCGTAGAAGCCGGGGATGCGGTATACGTCCGCATAATCGTGAAAGCGGATCCGGCGCTTCTCGCCCTTCACCACGATCTCGCACCATTCTTCGTCCTGGTCGACACCGTCGTCTACATCGGGAAAGCGGATGTCCTCGACTTTGCTGTCAATTTGCTCCAGCCTGTTTTGTAAAACGACGTCCGTGGCTATTCCTTGCATCGGCGATAGGCCTTTCATGTGAATATTAACAAGTTTCCCGATAGCTTCACTTTTCAGTGTTGTTTTCGAGACAACTAACGGTTGGGTTCTAATTCCACCGGGTCGGATTCGTCCGGGTGAGACCAAGATGCCGACGAATCGCTGGCGCGATCCGGCGGCGGAAACGCGGCGATTTCCGCGGGCGCGACCGCCTTGTCCAGGAATTGCGAGACATCTTCCGGAGTTGCGGTGGCGGCACCGGCGGCCAACACCGGTGACGCGTCAATCTCCTCGGCATCCATCATTGTGGCGATGCGTTGCAGCGTCGCCAGCATCTGGGTCTGCTCCCATTCCTGCAGTTTCAGCAGTTCGTGCCGAAACCGGTCCTTCAGCAACGAGGGCGC
>CAZWWC010000360.1:0-4617 GCA_964637625.1 uncultured Planctomycetaceae bacterium | reverse complement strand
TACTCAGCGAAAGCGTACCTTTCGCCGGCCCCTACACGGTTTTACGCTCGTCGAGCTTCTCGTGGTCATCGCGATCATCGGGATCTTGATCGCGCTATTGTTGCCTGCGGTCCAGGCCGCGCGCGAGGCGGCTCGACGACTCCAGTGTACGAATCACTTGAAGCAAATGGCCACCGCGTGCAACAACTATGAGAGCGCGCACGGGCATTTTCCGCCAGGCGAGATCCACGTGAGTCCCAAGAATCCTGGAACACCCCCCTCCATCTACGACCATTACCGATGGGCGCAACATATCGGGATCTGGATGAATGCGATCTTCCCCCAGATGGACCAGCAGGCCGATTACGACCGGCTCGACTTCGAGGTCGAACCCCAATACCCCGGGTACATTGACGATCCTTACGCCCACACGAATGACCCCAACCTCGAGATATCGCGCAAGAAGTATCCGTTCCTCCTTTGTCCAAGCGACCCTTACACGGGGTTCACGAATTGGTGGTCTCGGGTGCGCATCGTCCACTACTACGCTTGCGCCGGGGACGACGAATACTCCACCCTACCCCATGCCGACGGAACGTTCACGACCCAGAATAACGACCTCCGGCACGGCAACGCTACTAACGGTGTATTCTACAATGACTCATCGACAAGGATTGCAGACATCACCGACGGTGCGTCCCAGACGGCCTTACTCGCGGAGACATGGGGGCGAAACGTGCAACACCCCTCCAGCGATGTTCCCCCCTTCGACACAAACCAAGAGTTCCGAGCCATGAACCTGCACGCCTACGCCTACTTTGATTGGACTCCGAATAGCTGGAGGAACTATGACCCGAGTGACGTCGGCCCCACAAACAACGTCATGGATCCCTGGCGCGTGAATAGCTTCCATGAGGGAGGCGCCCACGTGGCATTCTGTGATGGGTCCGTGCACTTCATCAGCGACAACGTGGCCAGCCACATCTTCGCCGCGATTGCCACGATTAATGGCGGCGAGATCTTCGAAATGGACGATCTCTATGGACAATAGGCTTCGCCCTGCGGAAGCCATTTTCTTCCTTGTCTCCGAGGACGATACGCCCAACTCGTCTTGGTATGGACCGGCTGTGCGGTGGACCGACGGTGATTTCGACGACGACCTGGTGGGCCCGGCCGACGCCTCGATCCTGGCGGCCAACTGGGGCTACGGCACCGAAGAGGGAAACAGCGCCGTGCCCGAGCCGGGGATATTCGTCCCCCTGCTCGGGTTGGGTCTTGCAATTGCCTTACGGCGGACTCGCCGGTACTATGGCATGTAGATTGACCTAGGCATTCCGCAGGCCTGCTTCCGACGGGAAGCAGACGCGCGGATTTGTCGGACAGGCGTGAATAGCGTCACGACGCACGGTGACAAACGTGATCTGCCTGGGGGCGGCGGTGCCGCAACGGATGCCTGCGGGTAGTCGTAGTGCGTCGGGGCCTTTGGGTGTCCTCTTTGGTGTTTGTATCGCCAACCGACAGCCTGTCGTCGTTGAAACACGATAGGTCGGCTTTCGGCCGGCCAGTCCCGTTCATTAAGGCTCTATTGACTCCTGCATAGTTAATGACAGTAGTTCCAAGTTCTATTGAGACCCAGCATTGTCATTCTGAGCGCAGCGAAGAATCTCCTTGATCATCGAGATCCTTCGCTGTGCTCAGGATGACCTGCTGAGGTGCCAACCAGCCAACTTGGAACTACTGAATGACCGGAGGCGACCAACGGGAGCCCGGTTTTCAGGACATTTTGCGTTGTCTTACCCGATCATTTGAAATGCAGCCATCAATATGTCTGAAAAGGAGAGATGGATGTTCCGAATTCGAACCATGCCTTCCTTGGCGGTGATTCTCTGCATGTCTGCCCTGCTTCTGTCGACTGCCGGCTGCAGTCCCGGTCCGGACCTGCCTCCCATGGCAAAGACTTCGGGCCGGGTGACGCTCGACGGCAAGCCGCTCCCTTGCGGTACGGTCGTCTTCATTCCCGACGTGGATAAGGGATTGACCGGTCCGACGGGTGTCGGTCAGATCGACAAGGACGGTTATTATCAAATCACAACGGCCAGCGCGGACGGGGCGCTGGTCGGCTGGCACAAGGTCAGGGTCGTCGCCCTGGACGAGACGAAGCCCGGCAAGCCTTGGCTTATCCCGTTCGAGTATGACAGGCCAGACAAGTCGGGGTTGACGGCCGAGGTGAAAGCGGCCGAAAGGAACGTGATCAATCTGCCGCTCAAATCCGATCTGTAGTCCGCCCGAAAGCAGCTCAATAGCAGCGGGGCTCTGCCGCCACGAGGTTTAGGGTTCGGGCAACGCCGACGCCCGCAACCCACCGTGAAGGGAATGAAGGCATGTCTACAAAACCAATGGGCCGTGGATTCACCCTGGTGGAACTTCTCGTGGTCATCGCGATTATTGGCATTCTGATCGCGCTGCTGCTGCCCGCCGTCCAGGCCGCGCGCGAGGCGGCTCGCCGGCTCCAGTGCATGAATCACTTGAAGCAAATGGCCGTTGCGATGAACAACTATGAAAGCATCCATGGGCGTTTTCCTTCCGGTGAAATCCACGGCGATCCCCCCAACCAATTCCCCGGCGACACGGACGATGCCGGATACGGGCCAGAGCCTTATTGTGGCAATGGCAAATTGCCGCATTGTCAATGGCTGGGACAAATCGGCATGTGGATGAACGCGATCTTTCCCCAGATGGGCCAACAGGCTGACTACGACCGGCTCGACTTCGAGGCCCGGCCCCAGCACAAGTCGACCAACCCCGCAGTGGATCGCAACCTGCAAATAGCCCAGAAGAAATACGACTTTCTCCTTTGCCCAAGCGACGCTTACAAAGGCATGACGGTCGCTTGGCGTGGGTATCGGGCGCGAATCGTCAACTACTACGCGGTCGCGGGCATCCACGAGTTCAGCAGAAGTTACAGGCATGACGATGGAAGCGTGTATTCCGGCACCTCCCACTGCCTTCACTGTAACGCCAACGACGGTGTTTTCTACAACGATTCGTCGACGAAGATCGCCGACATCACGGATGGTGTGGCCCACACGGCCTTGCTCGCGGAGACCAAGGGGCGTATCAGGGATAACCCCCCGAGCGACACGCCCGGCTGGGACTACGACTCGCGGGGCATGAACCTGCACACCTACGCCTACTTCGAATACACGCCCAACAGCGATCGGGACAGACCCTGGCGGTGCAACAGCTTTCATGAAGGCGGTGCCAACGTGGCTTTCTGCGACGGCTCGGTCCACTTCGTCAGCGACACCGTGGCCGCCCACATCTTCGCGGCGATCGCCTCGGTCGACGGAGAAGAAACCTTCAACATAGACGAGCTGGACTGAGCGCCAGCCCGCGGGGTTGTGCTCTCGAAAAGCAGTGCGGCCTTCGAGAGTGATTGTCTGGCTGTTTACCGGGCCATGACCCCCGCTGCGAAGCCCTCGCCACCGCTGCTCCCTTGGACGCTTTATCTCGTCCCGGCCGGCCAGACCCACCGAACTCGTCTTGTCGGCTCGCCAAGGTCCGGCCATAATGGCTCGACCGCTTCTCCGCTGCCCCGCACTAGTGCCGCGTCCGTCAAGGCCCCGTATGACCGATCCCAACAGCAACCCGAGTCGCGGTCGCGGAATCGAAATCTTCGCCTGGGCCATGTACGACTGGGCCAACAGCGCCTATTCGACGCTGTCGATCACCTTTGTGTTCTTCTACCTGACCAAGGTCGTCTTGCCGGACAAGTGGGGCGCGGTCGTCTGGGCTTGGAGCATTGGCGCGTCCATGTTCATTGCGGCGGTCCTTTCGCCGATCGCCGGCGCGATGGCCGATGCCCGCCGAAACAAGCGGACCTGGCTGGCCGCCACGGCGCTGGCCGGAGCGGGGCTCTTCATCTTCCTGGCCGCGATGCCGCCGACCTCCACGATCGTCATCATCGCCCTCTTTATTCTAGCGGCCCTCCTCTTCGAACTCTCGTTGACGTTCTACAACGGCTTTCTTCCCGAGATTGCCGACGAGCAATCGATGAACCGCATCTCGGCCTTCGGCTATGCGATGGGCTATCTGGGTGGAGCACTGGCCCTGGTCCTCGTCCTCGTCGTGAACAAAACCTTGGGCTTGGAGGAAACGTCCGACCAGTTGCGCGTCGGCGTGTTGATCCTGGGAATCTGGTGGGGACTGTTCACGTTGCCGATCGTTTGGATCCTCCGCGATCGCGGTCGCCCGCCGGCCAAACGACCCCCGACGACCAAGATTGTCTCCGGAGCCCTACGCGAGGTCGGCCGGACGCTGCAAAACATCCGCCGCTACCGCATGCTGGCATGGTTCCTGCTCGGATTCCTGCTCTACAACGACGGAATCCAGACCGTGCTGAGCCAGGCGTCCATCTTTGCCAAAGACGAGTTGTTCTTCGAAACCGAGGACTTCGTTTGGCTGATCCTCATGATCCAGTTTGTGGCCTTGCCCGGCGCCATATTGGTCGGACGGTTGGCCGACCGTATCGGCCAGAAACGGGTCTTGATGGTTTGCCTGGGCATTTGGGTCGTGCTGGTCAGCTCGGCCTACTTCGTCGAAACCAAGACCCAATTCTGGATCCTCGGCATGGTCCTG
>CAZWWC010000359.1:0-4650 GCA_964637625.1 uncultured Planctomycetaceae bacterium | reverse complement strand
TGCAGTGGCAGGACGTCTTGCAGCGTCGACTCCTGTTCCCAGACGACCCGATCGCTCCGGGCCGCCAGCAACTGCACCTTGAATCGACGCCGACCGCCGCTTCCGTCGGGCAACAGATTCGGGCGCACCTCGAGCGAGAAGGCTTCGCCCGGCGAGAAAACCAGATTACGCCGATCGAACTGGACACGAAGGGAGTCGCCCGGCGTGCAGCGAACGAGCAGGCGTGTCCCCTTCTGGTCCAAATCGGTGCTCACCGAGTTGGCCAGCGTGTCGGCCAACGGGATTTCGACCTCGACCGGTGTGGTCTCGTCGTCGGCCCGCAGTTGCACGCGCAGCTTAGCGTGCTTGACCGGTGCGCGCACGAGCACGTCGAGACCGTCGTAGAGTCGAGGGCTTCGCCCACGGATGGTGACGGCTCGGCCGTCGAGCCACATGGATCCCGGTTCGTCGGCCTGGATGCCGAGCGGATGCAACTCGTCGAATGTGCCCTCGTCCAGAGTGATCGAGCCTTGCCAGAGTCGTGCGGTGGGGCCTCCCCAGGCAATGCGGATGCGGATCGAATCGTTGGCCAACGCACGCGGAATAAGCAGCAGAGAAAGAAGGATCGGCGCGCAGCACCACCCGAGGCCGAGCCGTATTCGGCCAGGCCACACCGGCCGCCCGCGCGATGTTTTCGGACCTCCCTGTCCGACCATCATCGGCTCAATCGAGAGTGAAGGGCTGTGGCTCCAGATGTTCCCACAATCGGGGCGGATTATAGACAAAACCGCGCCGGCGCATCCATGCCGGATTAGGCCCTTTTTCACGCGAAGTGGGCCGTTTTTCCGTATTGGTCAACCCCGGCAGCGGAGGAGAGACGATTTGCAGAGTCTGGAAAGGACAATCTGACATGGTTTTGGAGGGATGCGCAGACTGCGATGCCGGGGGAAATTCAGTGGTCAGTAGTTCCAAATTCCATCGAGACCTGGCATTGTCATTCTGAGCATGGCGAAGAATCTCCTTCCCGGCGCGCCGGGATCGAGATCCTTCGCTATGCTCAGGATGACCTACGGAAGGCTGCCGTACGGAACCAGGGGCGGAAAGATTTCCGCGCGGCCGGAGAAGAACTGCAGTCCTCGAATGACCACCTTTCGGCTGGGGCCGGCCTGGAAAACGAGCTTCCACTTCTTTGCCTTCGTCGGCCTGAACGAAACGTAATCGTCGACGCTTTCGAGGTTGCGCTGGGTCACGGTGCGGAGTTTCTTGCCCACCAGGGCTTGAACACCGACGGCGCGGGCCGCGTCGTGCCGGCCGCCGTACTGGCAGTGGACGCCGATCTTGTTGAGCCGCACGGGCATGGGAAACTCCAGCTCGACCGAAACCAAGCCGTCCGCCGAGGGCGCGGAGGACCACATCGTTCTGCGGTCGAACCGGTCTTCCGGTCCGCGACTCGGCTTGATCTGGCCTTGGACCACGCGGGACACCGAGCTTCCGCCTATTGCGCCGGAGGGCGTCGTGGCGAGGACTTTGCAGTCCAACTCGCCGGGAATCGTCATCGGTCCCAGGCAGACGATTCTCGGTCTGATCGAGTAGCCTTGCGGGATATCCTTGGCCGGGTTGAACTTCAATTTGCGGAAGACCCGTTTGTTCAGCGCCAGCGCACGAATGTCTTCGGGAATCAAGATGGCCTGGTTCTCGGCCGGCTGGAAGCCCTTCGCGTGGTGCTCCGGGTTGTACGACATGATCGAAGGGTTGCTCTTCATGTTGTAGCCGTAGACTTCGACGTGAGGCAGCCCGAACGCATGTCCGAGTTCATGCTGGAGGGTTGACTGAAAACGGGAGTCTTTCCTGAAAAGCCCGTGGGCCGACACGATGACGATCCCGCCGCCCGTGTTGATCCCACCGTCCAGCGGACGTCCTCCGCCGACGGGAAAGCCGTCGTGAGGATTCATCACGATGGCCAACAAGATCCAAGGGCAGGTAAAGCGATTGAAGCCGTAGTGCCGCAGCAACTCGCTCGTCCATTGCGGCGCGCATTGCTCGCGTTGCTGGCGGTAGAAAGCAAGATCGTGTTGGCCCCGATAGACGTGTGGCCGGACGTCGGCGATCTCGAAGGTGTCACGGCGTCGGAGCATTTCAAAGAAGCGCTTCTGCGCCCACTGCACATGGCGCATCAATAGTACCATTTGTTCGGCGGTCGGTGGTTTCTCTCCCTGGGGAACCACGAAAATCGGCAGCACCTTGACCCGATCGGGCGGCAGATACGACTCGGCGCGGGCGGAGTGCCCGCTGCGGCGCCACTTGGCCGCCGGGTCCGCCATGGCCAAGGCGTCGCCTGAAAAGTGCGGTAGTCCAACGGCGGCTCGTGCCGGCGTTCCGGACTGCACCGTCGGGCCTTCTGCCGAGACCTGACAAGAAAGCAGAGTCAACACCACCGTAGATAGAAGCCGCAGCATTTTAGTCTTCAGGGCAAATACGCTTGCCAAAAAGGCGAACTGGCAGGAACACGTTGTCGGGAAACGGTGCGATGATCCAGCCGACGGCGCTGGCCACGCCAAAGCGACCAACACGACCAGCATCGCCACCGAAGCAGCAACCGCCAATGGGTATGTCTGTTCCGCAACGGGGGATCTTGGTCGCGACAACCCCGATAGTAATTCTTGACGGGCGCCGCGGGTCCGTCAAGCCCCCCAAGCCGAGCCGCGGCGCGTGAGGAAGCGGAATAGCGGAATAATTGGCGAGGTTGAAAGACCGCTTCCTTACACGCCGCGGCTCGGTTTCTTGCGAAGTCGGTTTTTTTGTCACGTTAGCCTTCCACAAAACTTGTCTTGACGGCCCCCGCTCGGGTCACTATCATCCTCGCCCTCATCCAAACGGCCAAGGATCCACGTCCGAGCGGCGAGACTCCGACCGATCCTGCTTATCGGCCTACTATTGTTGGGAGTATGGGACAGTGCACGTGGCACAACGGTGCCGAAGAGCGTTCACTGTTTTCCTGCTTCCGCCAGAAAAGTCCGGCTCGACGGGAGCCTCGCCCTCCCGTCGCAGCCGACGCCCGACGAGTCCGTCACGCCACTCCACTGTGCAGAATCTCGCCAAGCGGCACCAGCCGGTTGAGCTGATCCGACTCCAGACAGCTCTGGAAATCGTCGGCTACCTCCTGAAGCTCCTCGACGACCTCCGGGCAGCGGTCGGCCACGTCGTTGACTTCCCAACGATCATCCGGCTTGACGTAGAGCCGAGGCGCCTCCAGCAACTGCATGTACCAGGCCGGTGTTCGGATGGCCGTTTCAAAGCTGGGACTACCCAGCAGAAGCCGATCACGGATCGTCTCAACTTCACCCCGGACGATCGGCATCAGACTCGCGCCGAATGTGGCCGGCTCGGTGTGCTCCAGCGACCACCAGTCCAAGAGCGTGGGCCGCAGGTCGGCCGGGGTGACCAGGGCCTGGCTCCGCCCGGCCGCGCCGAGACGGTCTGGAAAACGAAGCATCATGGGCAGGTGCACCAGTTCGGCGTGCAGGGCCTCGTCGCAAGCCCCGACCCGGCCGTGCTCACCGAGCGGAAAACCGCGCGCCGAAAGAACGGCCAGGAACGTTTCTCTTCCAAGAGGCATCTCTTGCAGCGACTCGAGAAGCGCCCCGAGGCAGACGTCCAAGAGCGACACTTGGGCGGCGTAGGACTGGGTGATGCCCAGCAGCACGTCCGGATCGAAATCGTCGGGGAGCGTCATTCGCGGGACCTCGGCCGATCGTGGCGGCGCGGGGTCGCCCGGCTCGGCGTAGCGCCGGCGAAATTCGTAGGGCGCGTCCCAGCAGGCGCCCATGCTCGAAAGGTGGACCCAAAGCAAGAATGGCCCCCGGGCCGAAGCGAGCCAGTCGATGATCTGGGCAAAACAGCCGGCTAGGTGAGTGCTGCTGAGCTGATCGGCCGCCGCGATCCTCTCGGGCGGATCCAACTCGATCAACTCGTCGAATGCTTCGGCCATCGGATTGCCGGCCACGACCGATTCGTCGGTCAGAAGCGTGGTGGCGATGCTTGCCTCGGTGAGCCGTCGCGGCAGATTTGCCGCCCGCGCAGGGGAGTCGCCAAGCAAAGGATGCCGGCCTTGCCAAACGCTCCTGTAGAATTCCTCGGTTCCGGGGCAGCCGACCAGCGCCTGGTCGAACGTAAACGATTCGCACGCCAACGAGTCCAACGATGGGGTCTCGATCCAGGCGTTGCCGTAGGCGCCCACGTGACCTACGTGCCAACGGTCGATTGCCAGGCAGATTGCGTTCATGCCTCCATTCTAGCCCATGGCCGGCATTGACAACAGAGCGTCTTCGAGTGGGTGCCGGCATCGTAGGCCGGGTGACAACCCAGCAAGACTTGCCGACAAGAACCGTCAATCGTCGGCCCGGTTGACGATCATGTCTCCCGACGGGAGCATGTCATCCGAAGGCAACTCTCTGTGTTCGGCGCGGTATTGCTTCCTCTTGCAGATTTCCTTTTTTGGGCCTCGGCAATACAGCTTGATGAATCCCTTGCACGCCAGATCTTTCATTGCCTGGTACTTCTTGAAAAAGCCGCACGTTTCAAGTAATTCGCATTCTTCTGTCATAAGCGATCTCCTGTCGATTATCGGCAACTGTCAGTAGTTCCAAATTCCATCGAGACCTGGCATTGTCA
>CAZWWC010000358.1:0-4689 GCA_964637625.1 uncultured Planctomycetaceae bacterium | reverse complement strand
ACGGTACCCCACAAATCGGTCTCATCCTGGGTTTCGATGATCACCCGGACCCCGGCCGCCGTGGCCGCCTCGGAGTTGATCACGCGGACTTTGTAGTCGACGAGGTGGGTATTTCGCAAGGCGGGGAAGTGGCCGTTCAGGGCCTTTCGCATGGCGGCGTCCAGGGCGTTGACCGGGCCGTGGCCTTCGGCCGCCTCGAAGCGGACTTCGTCTCCT
Organism: uncultured Planctomycetaceae bacterium; assembly: GCA_964637625.1. Taxonomy (GTDB): domain Bacteria; phylum Planctomycetota; class Planctomycetia; order Pirellulales; family Thermoguttaceae; genus UBA11386. Next base: position 4,473 of record CAZWWC010000358.1, on the reverse strand, counting down.
ACGCGGACCTTCACCGTGGCGTCGGCGGTGACCCGGCCGCGGGCCTTGTTGTCGGCGGTCACGTGGAAATAGAGCGTCTCGAAGTGGGGCCGAAACGTGCCGGCGCATCGCTTGACCAGCAGATCGAACGAGCCCTCGGCCGCCTCGAACTGATAGCCGGCGCCTTCCATCGAGATCACTCTCGCGAGGATCTTGTCCATCAGCGCCGGATCGTTCTCGATGTTGTGCTTCGTGGCCAGCTCGACGATGTTCGACCGGCCGGACAGCTCGCTGACCAGGATCCGCCGCTCGTTGCCGACCGTCTCCGGCGCGATGTGCTCGTAGCTGGCCGCATTTCTTGCAATGCCGCTGACGTGGATGCCGCCCTTGTGTGCGAAGGCACTCTTGCCCACGAACGGTTGACGGGGTCGCAGGTTGACGTTGACCATTTCGTAGACGTAGCGGGACAACTCGGTCAGATGCTCCGACCCCTTGTCCCCAAGCACGTCATACTCGCCGTATTTGATTCCCAGGTTTGCGATCACCGAGATGAGATCGGCGTTGCCGCAGCGCTCGCCGAACCCGTTGATCGTGCCCTGGACGTGCGAGGCGCCGGCGCGGACGGCCGAGAGCGAATTGGCCACGGCCAGGTCGCAATCGTTGTGGCAATGCACTCCCACGGGCACGTCGAGTGCGTCGAGGGCCTCGCGGGTGATCTGAAAGACTTCTTCGCACATGCTTCCGCCGTTGGTGTCGCAGAGCACGACGCGGCAGGCGCCGGCTCGCTGGGCGGTTTGGATCGCTTCAATCGCGTAGTCGGCGTTGGTCTTCCAGCCGTCGAAGAAGTGCTCGGCATCGAAGATAACCTCTTTCACTTCGCGGCCGGCCTCGACCAGGAAGCGAATACTCTCGCCGATCATGGCGAGGTTCTCTTCGAGGTCGATTCGCAAGACGTCGGTGGCATGGAAGGCCGATGCTTTGCCGACCAGAGTAATCACCGCCGCGCCGGAGTCCAGCAGGGCTCGCAATCCGGCGTCCCGCTCGGCCGCGATGCCCTTGCGGCGCGTCATGCCGAACGCGCAGACCTTGATCCGCTGGAGGTCCATCTCGGCGGCGCGCTGGAAGAACTGGCAGTCCTTCTCGTTGGAGGCCGGATAGCCGCCCTCGATATAGTCGAATCCCAGGCTGTCGAGCCGCTTGGCCAGCAGCAGCTTGTCGTAGAGCGAGAAGCTGATGCCTTCGGCTTGCGCGCCGTCGCGAAGGGTCGTGTCATAGATCTCGATACGATGCATGGCGGATGCGGTTGCAGTTCTCGACGGGTGGCACGTCCCTGAGCGCAGCGAAGGGCGTGCTTCGTCGGGTAACCACGCCCTTCGTTCCTCAGAGCGTGCCACCCAACGGGGGCGTGCCACGTAGAATCCCTCAGTTAATTCTCACGCGGTTCCTAGGCTACCTCGTCTTGACGACGGTCATGGCGGCCTCCGACGACGGGCTTCTCATCGTACGGCTCTTCCTCCTCTTCGTCCAGGTCTTCGTCCTCGTCGTCTTCCTCGTCCCACTGATCTTCCTCTTCGAGGGTCTGTTCGCTCGAGTCCTCCTCCTCGTCCCACGATTCTTCTTCGTCCGCCTCGTCCCATGACCCGTCCAGGGTATCGTCTTCCTCCTCCAGTAGGGCATCGTCGTCCACCGGAGCACTCCTTTGGTTGCGCGGGATTCCCTCTGAGGGCGACACGGCCGGGCCGGCGACGGTTCGCTCCGGGCCGGTCAAGAGAGCCTCGGGCCGGCCGTCGGGTTGCTCGGACCGGACCCGAATCCGGTTACTCCGTCGCTGCGGCGTGCCGGGGGTCGTGGAGATCGAGTCCTCGCCGCTCATCTCTTGCCACTGCTCAATACTGATGAGGACCTCGCGTGCCTGGGAGCCGTTGTAGGGGCCCACGAAGCCGTCCTCGGCCATGTAGTCGATCAGCCGGGCGGCCCGACCATATCCGATTCCCAATGCCCGCTGCAAGAGGGAGACGCTTCCGCGACCTTCGCGGACGACCACGTCGATGGCCGCTTCGTAGAGTTCGTCGCGGTCGCCGAGGTGGTTTTCGCTTGCCGTGTCGGCCTCATCACTGGTTTTCAAGTGGACCAGTTCCTTGACGAACTGAGGCTCGGTGGTGCTGACCGAGTCGATCACGGCGTTGATTTCGTCGTCGCTCAGATAGGTTCCCTGGCCGCGGATGAACGTGCTTGTGCCCGGCCATAGGAAGAGCATGTCGCCGTTGCCCAGCAGCTTCTCCGCCCCCATTTCGTCCATCACGACGCGGCTGTCGGTCCGGCTGGCCACCTGGAAGGAGAGCCGGGCCGGCAAGTTGGACTTGATCAGGCCGGTGATCACGTCGACGGTCGGTTTTTGCGTGGCCAGCACGAGATGGATGCCCACGGCCCGGCTCTTCTGGGCCAACCGGATGACGTGGCCTTCGACTTCCTTGGCAGCGGTCATCATCAGATCGGCGATTTCGTCGGCGATGATCACGATGAAGGGCAAGTGAGTCGGGATGTGCCGGCGCTGCTCCTCATCCTCTGGCTGGATCCGCTCCATGAGTTCTTCTTCGCCCAGCTGGTTGTAGACGCTGATGTGTCGCACTCCGGCGCGAGCCAGGAGTTGATATCGTTCTTCCATCTTCTCAACCGCCCAACCCAGGATCGCCTCGGCCTTGCGCATGTCGGTGACGACCGGGTGCATCAAGTGGGGTAGTCGCTTGTAGGGGCTCAACTCGACCAGCTTCGGGTCGATCAACAGCATTCGGATTTCGTCGGGCCGACGCGTCATGAGCATCGAAATGATCATCGAGTTCAGGCAGACGCTCTTGCCGGTTCCCGTCCGACCGGCAATCAACAGATGAGGCATCGTGGCCAGATCGATGACCATCGGGTTGCCGGCCACGTCCTTGCCGAGAAAGAGCGGGATGCGCATCTTTTGCGCCTTGCCGCCGGCTTCCTCCATCACCTCGCGAAGCCGGACCAGTTGGCGTTCCATGTTGGGCACCTCGATGCCGACGGTGTTCTTGCCGGGCAGCGGCGCGACGATGCGCACACTGGGCACGCGCAGCGCGATGGCCAGGTCGTCGGCCAGCGACGTGATCCGGCTCAATCGCAAGCCGGCCTCGAGCTCCACCTCGAACTGGGCGATGACCGGTCCGGTCTGGATTTCGACCACGCGGACCTGAAAACCGAAATCGGCAAACGTCTTCTCCAGCACCTTGGCCTTCTGGCGAACGTCTTTCTCGTGTTCCTGGAAGCAGAATTCCTCGCTTTCCAGGAGCAGATCCACCGAGGGCAACTCGTAGTCCTCGGCACTCCCGTCGATGTCGGCTGCTTCCAATTCCTCGAACATTTCCTCGCGCTGCGTCTTCCGTGGGTTGCGGATACGCAATGCGGCGCGAGACGCCCCGCTCCCTTCTTCCAGGCCGTCGTCTTCGTCGAAAGCCTCTTCTTCCTCTTCGTCTTCTTCCTTTTCGTCCATCACGTCACGACCGGCGATGCGAACCGGCGGATCTTGCCGGCCAAGATCGTCTCGCGCGCTGCTGGCCGTCGTCGAGCGGCCGCGCCGTCGGTCGACAAGCCCACCGAAAGCCGTACCGCCGCGCAGCAATCCTCGCAGAAAACCGCGCGTGGGCACGCCCAGGGTCCAGGCGAACAACCGGACCACCAGATAGTCGGTTGAGAGCAACAGACCGCCCAGGATCATACTGAACGTCAAGATATAAGCCCCGACCGAGGCGAAGTGACGCTCCAACAGCGCGCGGCCCGTCGCCCCAAGATACCCCCCCGATCCGATCACCGGGCCGGGCGATAGCTGCTCGGCGGCCATGGCGGCAAGCGTCGCCACGCCGACCAACGACAGGAGCCAACCGGCCAGTCGCATGACCGGCTCGGTGATTCTGCGTCGGGCCAGAAGGAGCGAGTCGACCACGGCCAGCGACAGCAAGAGATAGAAAGCCCCCAGCCCGAGGCCGCTGAACAATAGCCGACTGACCAGCGCGCCCGATCGTCCGCACACGTTGAGTGTCTCGGTCTGCTCGGGATAGACCAGCGTGCTCGGCGGATCGCCGGGGTTGTAGCTCAGAAGCGAGGCGGCCAGGAAGATGGTCAGCGCCAGCAGCCCCAGCGCGAGCAGATCCAGTTTGAGGTCGCGGTCTTCGAGCATCGTCGCGTCGCCACAAGGGAAACGAACTCTCACCGGGCAGCGCGAGCCGTGCTCGGTTGCCGGTGAGGCGTGGGGGCGCGTCCATGCCCGTCGATCATCCTGTTCAGTCTTATTCTAAATCGACCGGCGCTCGGGGCTTGGGCCAGTTCCAGCCGGCCGGCCCCTTCGCTTTGCCTGGGGGGTACCACGCCATTGACTAGCACAGGCGAGATAATCGTCTCGACTACTTCTTCCCCTACGTTGCGGGGAGCGCTTCCGGCCGATTGGCCGGAAATCTTTCGTCAACCGAGACAATCGTCTGC
>CAZWWC010000357.1:0-4705 GCA_964637625.1 uncultured Planctomycetaceae bacterium | reverse complement strand
CCTCAAGGCCACATGCCCAACCGCAAGACCGACATCAATAACCACGGTGCTTTTTCCACGGACAATATCGGCCAGAACTATGATTATCCCGACGGCGATTATGCAACCCGCGAAAAAATCATTCAAGAACACCTCGACTACACGCAAGGGTTGATGTGGACCTTGGCGCATCATCCGCGGGTGCCGGAAAAAGTGCGCGACGAGTTCCAAACCTGGAGACTGGCCAAAGACGAATTCGTTGACAATGACAATTGGCCCCCGCAACTCTACATTCGCGAGGCTCGGCGGATGGTCAGTGCCTACGTGGTCACCGAGCATGATTGTCGCGGAAAGACGGTCGCCGAGGACTCGGTCGGCTTGTCGACCTACTTCGGCATGGATTCGCACAACGTCGGGCGCTACGTGGACGCCGAAGGGCACGCCCGAAACGAAGGGAATCTTTGGAAAGGCGCTCGGCCTTATCCCATCAGTTTTCGAGCGATCGTCCCCAGAAGTTCGGAATGCACGAATCTGTTGGTGCCCGTCTGTGTGTCAGCTTCGCACATCGCCTACGGGTCCCTTCGCATGGAACCGGTGTTCATGATCCTCGGCCAATCGTCCGCCGCCGCCGCGGCCCTGGCCATCGAATCGGATTGCGACATGCAGGCGATCGAATATCAAAAGCTGCGAAAACGCTTGCTAGCCAAAGGCCAGGTTCTTACCGTTGCTAAGAAGAAGCGCAATACTTCCAAGCGTTCGCGAGTAATGAGAAAAAAGAGATCTACTTTCCATGTTTCCAACGATGGATTCCCCTTGAGTGCACACTAGAGGACATTTCAAAACCGGTGCTCTGATTGTTGTCATTCTGAGCGCAGCGAAGAATCTCGGCTTTCGCGGGGGGGAGATCCTTCGCTTCGCTCAGGATGACCGTTTTGAAATGCCCTCTAGGCAAACGTTCGATGCCGCTACGAACGGTTGCCCGAGGCCTGTTCTCAAGAACACCACTGAGAGCCGCTCCGGCGCCGACGCAACGAGGACGCAGTGCAATTGCCTGAAAACTTAAAAGGGAATTAGTATTATGCTCTACTACCAATTTCAACGTACCCCTTCAAGAAGGAAAATTGCCGAGCAATCGGGATCGCGCGATGGGTTCACGCTCGTCGAACTCCTGGTCGTGATCGCGATCATCGGCATTCTGATCGCGCTGCTGCTGCCGGCGGTTCAGGCCGCCCGCGAGGCGGCCCGGCGGGTCCAGTGCAAGAACCACGTCAAGCAAATCGGCGTGGCCATGCTTGCACATGAATTGGCCCATGGATTCCTGCCTAGCGGCGGATGGGGCTTCCGTTGGACGGGAGATCCCGATCGGGGGACGGGCGAGGACCAGCCCGGAGGATGGACCTACGCCATTCTGCCCTACCTGGAGCAGGACCCGGTGTACGTGTTGGGCACCGACCGCGAGCCGGACACCATCACGCCCATCCAGAAGCAAGGCGCGGTCAAACGCGATCAGGCGCCGGTAGCCGTCTTCAACTGCCCCTCACGCCGAACCAGCGTCCTTTTTCCGCGCCCCAAGAAACGGTCATACAAGAACAGCGATCCACTCTCGGAGGGAGCCGGGCTCGACTATGCCGCGAACACGGGCAGCGGGCCATACGATGAGTACGGCATGGGACCGTCCAGCATGGATGACGCCCAGGATTTCCCCTGGCCGATGAATTGCAACGGGCCCATCTTCACACACAGCAAAATGGCCCTCTCCGAGATCACCGACGGGACCTCGGTGACCTACCTGGTCGGCGAGAAGTACATCAACTCGGACGACTACTCCAACGGAGTGGACCAGGGCGACGATCACGGTATCTACGAGGGTTGCGGCGCGGACACCAACCGATGGTGCACGTACAGTGACGATCCACAGAACGCCCTCGTGCCGCGGCAAGATACGCCCGGGATGTCGTTCTATTGGATATTCGGCAGCGCACATGCGGGCGCGTGCAACTTCGTCTTTTGTGACGGAAGCGTGCGGGTAATCAGCTACGAGATCAATTCCCGGACTCATAGCTACCTCGGCAGCGGGATTGACGGCCAAGTGGTCGCACCGGAGAATTATCAGTAACGACAATGATAAGGCACCAGTGGGTTCCTCGGGTCAGCTTCGCGACTCACAAGATCAAGACCACGTGAATTCTTCCCGTCTGAGCATCGGTGTACTGCTGGTTGCCACCGCGGCGTGGGTAAGCCCCGTTGCGTCTGCCCAGCCCGAGCCGACCGCGAGCCTGGTCTTCGCCTGCCGCGCGGACAACGATCTCTACGCGACGATGCTCGCCCAAGGGATCGGCGTCCTGCGCGAGGCAACGCCCGCCGAGGCCGTGCGGCGCGCTCCGAAAGGCGCCGGTGTGCTCATGCTGGCCGACGGCTACCCGGCCAAAACGACCGACCTGCCGGATGACCTGTTCCAAAAGGCGTCCGAAAAAAAACTCCGGCTGTTCATCGAATATCCGGCGCGTCTGCCGAACATGACGGTGGGCAGCCCGCAGCGCGTGGCGTTGGAGCGGGTCGTCGCCGCGACGGACGTCTTTGGCGACACCTTGCCGAAACACCGCATCCTGGCGATCCACGATTGTCACTTCGTGCCGGTTCGCGCGGCCGGCGCCGATCTGGTCGTGGCCCGCGTTGCGGGGCTCGACCGCGCCGTCTATGGGCTTGACGACGTGGAGGCCCATCCGATTCTCTTCGTGCATCCGCGAGGCAACGTGCTCGTTTCGACGACGAAGCTCAGCCAATTCATCACCGCTCGATATGCACCCGCCGACGGCATCCAGGCCGTGTGGCGATACGTGCTGCGGTGGCTTCAGCCGACCGCGAAGATCTCCGTGCCCGACTGGACGCCGACCGTCCGGCCGACCTACACCGCCAAGGAAAAGCTGCCGGCCGACGCGGCGCGGCGGGCGATCATCCGGGGAATCGATTGGCACACGAATGCCCGAATGCTAATCGACGCGTCGTGGCGGAAGAAGTACGACGAGTACCTAGCAGACGGCACCATCGACCGGCGCAAGGCGACCGGCCCCGCCCCCAGTCCCGCGTGGCCGGCCGGCGACGGCTCCTGCGGGGTGCTCGAGGGCTTCAACTCGCGGATTCGCTTCGACGGCACGCAGCCGGTTCGCTGGTGTTTGCGAAGCGACTGCAACGGAGAAACCGCCTTGGCTTTCGCTTTGCGAAGCAAGCTCGACGGCGATCGGCGCAGCCGCAAGATCGCGGGCAATCTGCTCGACTGGCTTTACTTCGACTCCGGGCTGTACAAGAACGATCCGACCAAGGCCGACTACGGGCTGATCTGGTGGACCCCGGACAGCGGAAAGTTCTATGGCGACAACGATATCAGGATTATCCTAAGTTGCCTGGGAACGTCGGCCATTCTCGATACCGACCGGTGGGATAAGGTGGTGCTCAGAAACATCGTAGCCAACTTCCGCACCACCGGCCGCCTTGGGTTTCGGTACCGCGCGGTGCTTGATCACCGGCTCCTGGCTCGTGGCTGGGAAAGCTACCTGCAGGAACCGTATGAATATCTAGGACCCCACTACGAGGCTTGGATCTGGGCATCCTATCTGTGGCTCTACGACAAGACGAAGTACGAGCCCCTGCTGGCACGCACCCGAGGTGCAATCCGCCGGATGATGGAAACCTATCCCGACGGGTGGACCTGGACCAACGGCATCCAGCAGGAGCGCGGTCGGATGCTCCTGCCGCTGGCCTGGTTGATTCGGGTGGAGGATCGGCCGGAGTACCGGGCGTGGCTTCGGCGGATCGCCCAAGACATGCGCCGCTGCCAGGCCCCCTGCGGCGCCATTCGTGAAGAACTAGGGGCCTTATCCCGAGGCCGCTTCCGACCTCCTCGCTCCAACAAGGAGTATGGCGAGCACGAGGCCCCCTTGATTCAGAACAACGGCAACCTGATCGCTGATCTGCTCTACACCTGCAATCTCACGTTTCTGGGGCTGCACGAGGCGCACGCGGCTACCGGGGAACCCATCTATCGGGAGACGGCCGACCGGCTGGCCGAGTTCTTGATCCGGGTGCAAGTATGCAGTGAGACCCATCCCGACCTGGACGGCGGATGGTTTCGCGCGTTCGACTACGGGCGTTGGGACTACTGGGGCTCCAATGCGTGTTCGGGCTGGGGCGCCTGGACGATCGAAGTGGGTTGGGTCCAGGGGTGGATCCCGACGGTCCTGGCCCTACGGGAACTGGACTGGAACCTCTGGGATTTGACCGCCAACTCCAAGATCGCCCGACATTGGGAAAAGACTCGCAAGGTGATGCTGCCCGACAAAATCCCAATGGGGCCCAGCCAGCGCGCTGCCGTGCGGTAGCGTATCGGAACGACCCCGACGGTTCCGACAAACCGCCGCAAGAACGTGTTTTGAAATGGGTGCCACTGCTGGCTTGCCCAGCAGTGTTTTTCCCTCGAAATTCGCTTCGCACTGCTGGGCAAGCCAGCAGTGGCACCCTCGGAAAAGCTGCAACTATTTTCAAAACACGTTCTAAGTGGAGGATTCCGACTGATGAGACGCAGGTGGAGTAGAGACTCGCGCTGTGGGCCGACGGCCGGACGAGTCTTGACCACGGCGCTTCTGGTCGGCGTCGGCCTGACAACGTGGGCTCAGGCCGAAACGACAAAGGTAGTCATGCCGAGACGGGGAATCTGCGCGCACCGCGGAGC
>CAZWWC010000356.1:0-4717 GCA_964637625.1 uncultured Planctomycetaceae bacterium | reverse complement strand
ACGACTAAGAGCAGAAAAACTCGCCGCCTAGTGGACGGCGTTGCATGGCACCCCGCCGGCCGGGCTTGGTGCTTGATCGTCAGGTGACAGGGTCCGGACCTGCGTTAGACTCACCCTTGCGTTACATGCCATTTAGGGAGAACGGAACCCGATGCAGGATACTCCGGGCTTTGATAACGACCGGTATCTGGAGGAGCAAACCAAGGCGATTCTCGATCGGGTCCGACGCTCTGACGACAAGCTGTACCTGGAGTTCGGCGGGAAGCTCCTTTTCGACTACCACGCGGCCCGGGTGCTGCCCGGCTTCGATCCGAACGTGAAGATGCGGCTTCTGGCCCAACTCAAGGAGAAGGCGGAGATCCTGTTGTGCATCCACGCCGGGGCGATTGAGCGGAAGAAGATGCGCGCCGATTTCGGCATCACGTACGACGCCGACGCGATGAAGCTCATCGACGATCTGCGCCGGTGGGGCATCGAGTTGCGGGCCGTGGTCATCACGCGATTCGACGACCAGGTCGGGGCGGTTCAGTTCCGAAACAAGCTCGATCGCCGCGGTATCCCGGTCTACACCCACCGCCCGACCAAGGGCTATCCGGCCGACGCCGAGCGGATCGTCAGCCCGGAAGGATACGGCGCCAATCCCTATCTGAAGACGGAGAAACCTCTGGTCGTCGTGACGGGTCCCGGGCCGGGCAGCGGCAAGCTGGCCACTTGCTTGAGCCAGATCTATCATGATCACCGCCACGGCATCCGTTCCGGCTATGCGAAGTTCGAGACGTTTCCCATTTGGAACCTTCCGGTGACGCATCCGGTCAACGTGGCCTACGAGGCGGCCACGGCCGATCTGCACGACATGAACATGATCGACCCGTTCCATTTGGAAACGCACGGCGAGACGGCCATCAACTACAACCGCGACATCGAGGCGTTTCCCGTGCTTCAAAAGATACTCGAACGCATCACCAGCGACGAGCCGATCTATCGGTCGCCCACGGATATGGGCGTGAACCGTGCCGCTGCCGGCATCGTCGATGATGCGGCCGTGCAAAGCGCGTCTCGTGCCGAAGTGATTCGCCGATACTTTCGCTACCGATCCGAATATGCCATGGGTCTGGCGGAGGGGCGGACGGTTGAGAGGATTCAGCGGCTGATGGAGGTTCTTCACCTGAAGCCCGAGGACCGCCAGGTGGTTTTGCCCGCCCGACAGGCCGCCGAAGACGCACAGCGTCAAGGGAAGGGCAACGAGGGCGTCTATTGCGGCGCGGCGATCCAGCTGAAAGACGGTAGCGTGGTGACCGGTAAGAACTCACCTCTGATGCACGCCGCGTCGAGTCTCGTGATCAACGCCGTGAAGCGCCTGGGAGCCGTGCCAGCCGAGATTCACCTGTTGGCGCCGAGCGTCATTGAATCGGTAGCGCGACTGAAGACGGACATCCTCGGTCAAAAGAGTGTGAGCCTCGATCTGGAGGAGACGCTTCTTGCGCTGGGCGTGAGTGCCACGGCCAATCCAACGGCCCAATTGTGCGTCGACACGTTGAAGCAGTTGCGAGGTTGCGACGTCCACATGACGCACATCCCCACACCGGGTGACGAGACGGGCTTGCGTCGACTCGGAGTTCACCTGACGACTGATCCGAGCTTCGCCACCAATGACTTGTTCGTCCCTTGATCCGGCTTTCTGGATGCTCGATGCGGATTGTTGCCTGTCAACGACTTACGAAGCACGCCCGGTAGGATTCGAACCTGCAGTCCTCGGTTCCGAAGTGCCTTGATGCCCTTCGGGTAGCATTCGCATACTCTTCACACGCCGAGAAAACAGGGCTTTTCTGAGAGCCCGTTTCCCCCAGAATTGCCGGTGAAACAAGAGCAGTGGGTACAGTTTTCATTCGGACTTGGCCGCATCGTCATCACGCAAAGCGCGATGGCGACGCTTCATCCGCAGGATGTACTACTGATGGCAGTTGCCCAGCATATTGCAGGAGACTGAGTATTACGGCGCGGGGTCCTACGATATTGCCGTTTGGCGGTCGGGCCTGCCCGCCGCTGGTTTCGGACGAAGATGCCACGGCGGCAATCAGTCAGTTTTTCGCTGGTCGCAAGCCTTATAGGGGTGTATATTTAAGTGTCTTGGGGCGTGCCTGACGCGATATGAGGAAGAGGCTCATGGGAGATCGGATTCGCGGCATCTTTACACCACACATGGTTCCGCTGGATCGTGAGGGCCAGATCAATGAAGCGGAGCTTCGTCGCTATATCAACTGGCTGATCGCCAACGGGGTCCACGGCCTCTACCCCAACGGCTCGACCGGCGAGTTTGTCCGTTTCGCTCCAGAAGAGCGCCGCCGGATTGTCAAGATCGTCTGCGACCAGGCTGCCGGTCGGGTACCCGTCCTGGCCGGCGCGGCGGAAGCCAATACGCGAGAGACCATCGCGGCCTGTGAAACGTATGCCGACTACGGTGCCCGGGCGGTGGCGATCGTTTCGCCGTTCTACTACAAGTTGAGCGCGGAGTCGGTCTATGCTTACTTTCGGGAAATCGCGCGGCACAGCCCGATCGACGTGACGCTCTACAATATTCCGCTGTTTGCCAGCCCGATCGACTTGCCGACCGTCCGTCGGCTGGCCGAGTTGGACCGCATCGTGGGGATCAAGGACTCGTCCGGCGATCTGGCGTTCATGATGCGGATGATTTCGGCCATCCGGCCCGAGCGACCCGACTTCAGCTTCCTGACCGGATGGGACAACGTCTTGGTGCCCATGCTGGTGATCGGCTGCGACGGGGGGACGAATGCGACCAGCGGCGTCGTGCCGGAGCTGACGCGCAACCTCTATGACCTGACCCGGGCCGGCAAGCGGGACGAGGCCATGCGATTGCAGTACCGCCTGCTCGAATTGTTTGACGTGGCACTCTACTCGGCCGATTTTCCCGAGGGTTTTCGGGCGGCCGTCGAGCTGCGCGGATTCCAGATGGGCGCCAGCCGCCAGCCGCTCAGCGAGAATCAACAGGTGGATCGGGCCGCCTTGCAGCGAGTGTTGCAGTGCATCCTCTCCGACTTCGGCTATGTCCAGCCGCCGCCCGAAGGATGTGCCCTCAGAACCGGAAACCTGGAAGAAGATCGCGTCGACCAGATCGTCACGGGCGTGATCAAGGAACTGCGCGATCGAGGCATCGCATGACCGCCGCGCTGGGGCTGTTGGAAACGATCGGCTTGACACCCACCATGGCGGCCATCGACGCGATGGAGAAAACCGCCAAGATTCGCGTTATCCAGACGGAGTTGAACGACTATTACGGAGTCTGCACCAAGATCGAGGGAACCGTCGAAGCGGTCCGCGCGGCCATCGACGTCGGCCGGGAAGTGGCGCGGCGGATGGGTGGGCAGCCGGTCGCGGAGGTCATCCCCAAGCTCGGCCCGTCGGTCGATCGGGCCGTCTTCGCGCCCCGCGAGTACAACGAGCTTATCGACCAGGAGGTCGTGTTTTTCCCCGCCGATCCGCCCGGGGGCGAAGAAAACAACGAAGCCCCCCAAACCGAAGAGGAACCTCGCATGAGTCCGCACAGCCCGTTTGCTTTGGGATTGATTGAAACACAAGGCTTCACGGCCGTCTTCGAGGCGATCGACACGGCCTGCAAGGCGGCCAACGTCGAGGTGATCGGTAAAGAGAAGCTCGGCGGCGGATACGTGACGGTCATTCTCAAAGGCGACTTTTCGGCGGTCACCGCGGCGGTGGCGGCCGGGCAGGAGAACGTCGAAGGGCTCGGCAAGCTGATCGCCGCCCACGTCATCGCCCGGCCCAGCCCGAGTGTTCTGCAATTGCTCCCGAGGACCTCTTGATCTTTGCCGAGTGGCACCCGGCCTGTCCCCCCGCCGCGGGGCCACTAGAAGCCGCTCCTGAACCCACCGTGTCCCACCCAAGAGCCGGACCTTGGATGAGTTCCATACGTAATGTACATTTATAGAATATGAACACGCTTGACCTTCTATCGCCGACCGAACCACCCGCGCGGGCCGGGCTGCGCCAAGAAATCGTCCGAGGGCTCCTTCATTCCATATTCAAAGGAGACCTGCCTGCCAAGACTCGGCTCGTCATACTACGATTGGCTGAACGATTCAGGACCAGTTCGACCCCCGTGCGCGAGGCACTTGTGGAGCTCGAAGGACTCGGCATCGTCGAGTTCATCCATAATCGGGGGGCGATGGTCAAGCCGTTTGGACGCAACGAGCTTCGTGAGATCTATCATTTGCGACGTATCCTGGAGACCGAGGCGACTCGTTGTGCCTGTGGCCGGACTGGGGCAATCGTGCTCGAATCGCTCGAAGAAAGATTCTCGCACTTGGCCCAGGCCAATCGTCACAGGCAACGGTCGCAAGACATGGTAAAGGCAGACCAACAATTTCACGACCTGATCGTGGCTACGTGCGGCAATCACCGGATTGCTCAAGAGATCAGAAGGCTCAATACATTGGTCCAGGTAATTCGCGAAATCGTCGGCGTCGCGCGGGACGCACAACATCAAGCGGTCGTCGAACACCTAGCGATTGTCCGCGCGATGCTGGCGGGCGACGCCAACGAAGCCGCAGAAGCCATGGCACGGCACGTCAACAGCGCGGCTGACGTTGCCTCGGCGTCGATGTTCCCGGAGTAGGACAACGCGTCAACCAGCGCCGTGTTCCGAATGCGCTTTCGCGGTCGAAATCCGTGCTGTCGGATCTTA
>CAZWWC010000355.1:0-4746 GCA_964637625.1 uncultured Planctomycetaceae bacterium | reverse complement strand
CGGCACCGACGATTCCGCGTTCGTCTGCTTCTTGAGTTGAGAAGTGTATCGCGCGGAATCATCGGTGTTACCCAATATCTGGCCATGGCACCCAGCGATCAGTGCATCTCCGCGGCCACCGTGCCCAGGCCCGGGCGATAGAAATTGAACTGCACGTTCGGATGGTCGGCCAGCAGCGACATGGGAACCGAGCTGTCGGGCAACTTCTTCGAGATCATCAGCGTCGTCAGCCGCATGCCCAGCGGACTGTCGTGGCAGCCGGCTTGCCATATCGAGACCTTCTCGGCCTTCCACGTTTCGACCGGGCCGACCGTGGCCGCGCGGCTCGGCACCAGCGAGACGTGTCCCCCGCCCGAGGTCCGCGCGTTCTGAATGATCGTCATCGGGTGCAGTTCCGTCACCCGGGTCGCGAGCCGTCGGTATTCTTGCGGAGTGGGCGGACTGTCCAGATAAGGCTCCTCGCGCCTGGGTGGATCGTTGAAGGCCCAATGTTTCACCTCGCCCTGTCCACCCTGCATCACGGCGCAGCGGACCTGGTCGTACGATCGGCTGTAGGCCGCCAGGTCGCCGGTCGGAAAGTGCATGTTCGGCTCGGGCATCCGCAGCCGACGATCGATGCGATCGAAGCACAACTCCTTGTCGGCTCGGGCGAAACTGAGTGGATGGGTAATCGGCACGGGCACGCGCTGGGCGTCGACCCATTCGTCCATCCCCCAGAAATGCGCGCTCCCCAGCGACAGCTCCAGCTCGTTGACCAGCCGCGCGACCAAGGGCAATTGCTCGGTCGGGCCGATCGGACCACAGATCCCCACCGGGTTGTCGTCGGTCGACTGCCGCCAGGCCGTGACGTACTCCAACGCCTCGGCCAGATAGAAATCTTCCAGCGTGTCGTACATCACCACGCAAAAGCCGGAACGAGACAACTGCTCGAGATCGCCGACGGTGAGCCTGGCCGCCTCGTCGATAATCTCCGAATCCAAAGTCGTGTAGTCCCACCAGTCGGGCGCAACCTTGCTCGTGGCTCGTGGCATCGATTTTCTCCCCTGCATGAATAGTTGCTTCTATTACTACTTACCCGATATAACCAGGTTCAGTAGGTCCAAATTCTATTGAGACCTGGCATTGTCATTCTGAGCGTAGCGAAGAATCTCCTTGGGCATCGAGATCCTTCGCTACGCTCAGGATGACCTACTGAGGTGTCAGCCAGTCAAATTTGGAACTACTGAAGTTTGCATGGCAGGCACCTACTCCCATCGCACGTCCTCACCGGCCAGGTAGGCGTCGTAGGCCTCCTTCAGGCGGTCGAGATCGACCGCGCGGTTGTGAATCCAAAGGCGGTAGGACATCCGTAGCGGCTTGCCGGGCTCGAACGTTTTGGGCTCAACGCCGGGATAACCGACGCACAAGGGGCCGTAGTGCCGCGTGAGCCACGTCGGTGGATAGTCGGGATGGGACTTCGAGATCATCAGGGTCGCACCGCTTGGTTTCGCCGCCTCGCCGAAAGCACACGTCAGATCGGCCCAGGCGAGCCGCTTCACGCTGAGGTCCTCCTTGGTCTTGCCGTCGGGCACGGTGATGGTCGCCTTTCGGCTGCGCCCAACGGCCAGCCGCAGCGTCATGCCGCCGTAGCTCTTGTCGGCCGCTCCCCAAAGCGTGATCGGATGGTCGACCGGGATCAGCGTCACGGAAACATCGACAACCCGGGCCGTGTCGGTCGCCTTGTAGGCCGAGAGCCAGACGCGTTCGATCATGACCTTCCGTTTCCCGATGAACCAGCCGTTCTCCACGCCGATCGTGGCGTGTTGCCCTCCGACGCGGCGGCAGAACCAGCGGACAAACCGCTGCCGAATCCCCTTGCCAAGCCACAAGTCGTACTCTCGGCCGTTGATCTTGACATGGGGCCACGCCCAAAACAGCCCGTGGTGGTGGAAATGATCGCGAGGAAAATCGTCGGTCAGCACCTCGCCACTGAGCCCATAGAGGGGATGCACGTAGCATCCTCGGGTCCGGCGCACGTCCTTCTTGGGAACTGCCTCGGAGGTGATCAGGCCGTGATTGTAGACCAGCACGGGCCGATTTCCTTCGCGGAGCTCGAGCGAGGCGGGCGATATCTCCTTCAACTGAAAGGCCGGCGGCGGCCCTGGGAATGATTGGGGCACCTGCTGCAACAAAAACCGACGTGGCTCGGCGGCGCCGTCGCGCGGCGGGATCATCGCAGACAACTGAAGGTGATTCTCGTCGGGAGTGCCGTCCGGACGGACGGACGGCTCCACGTCGACAGGCACAACTTCCCCCGAGTCGCCCTGCTCGACCAATTGCCACCCGCCCGACGACTTCTCAGAGTTGAATTGCTCGGGCAATCCGGACGTAATGTGTAACGTGGTAGTCGTGGCCGGAACGACAAGAGCGGGCGCGTCGCGTGCGACGGCCAATGCCGGCAGCGCGATGACGGACACCAGAAGCATGACGGTCCAGAAGCCCCGGTACAATAGTCGACCCATCTTGTTTTCTCCTCGGCGTGGAAGCATTGTGCAGGAGTGCCTGGCCCATAGCACAGCGGTGGCCCAGAGACTGAAAAACCGGGCCTTTCCCGGTCCCGATAGATCGGGAGGACTCAGACCCGGGCACCCAACTCGTTATGCCAGTCTTCCGACGAAGCCTATAATGCTAAGTTGCCTCGTGAGGCAACGCCGGGCAAAGCCCGACCGCTAAACAACAACATCATGCAATGTCAGTAGTTTCAAGTTTGGCCGGCTGACACCGCAGCAGGTCATCCTGAGCGTAGTGAAGGATCTACTTGGACAACCGAGATCCTTCGCTGCGCTCAGGATGACAATACCGGGGCTCAATAGAACTTGGAATTACTGAATGTCGCTTTTCGGATAGGTGACCACGTCGACGGCCGTGCCGCGCCCCTCGGCCGAGACATAGGCGCTGTAGATCGTTGAAATCGAGTCGGCCGCCAGCAGGCTGTCGCTTTCGGGTGGCTCCTGATCGGCGACCGTGCGGTAGAAGGCCTCGATCTCCTGGGGATACCCGGTGAACCAATCCTCGTCGGGCGAGGTACACGCCCAACCCTGTTTCGTGCCGATCTTCTCGACGACGTAGATATCGTCGAAGTTCTTCTCGACCGGGTTGTAGGTTTGCATGGCCGTGTTCGGGTTGATGTTGCAGACGGCCCGATGGTTGTTCGCGCAGATCTCCAACCAGTTGTGAATGCCGCCGAGCACGATATCCGAGGCAAACAGGTCGGCGATCGTCCCGTCTTCGAACTCGACGTGCATGATCGAGAAGTCCTCGATATCGTAGTAGTCTTTTCGGATGTGTCCCTCGTCGCGGAACTCGGGCAGCCGCGTCACGGTGTGGGTACGAGCCGAAACGGTCTTGGGGTGGATGGGACGGCCGTTGCGCACTCGACCTTCGACCCGTTTCAGGTAGAGCGCCGCGGTCAAGGGATGGCAGCCCTTGCCGATGAGCACTCCGCCGCCGCACCGGGCCGCATAGGCGTAGTCGACCGAATGCGACCCGCTGTGGGCCTCCTCGCCGTGGATCCAGAGAATCTGACCGCCGGTTTTTTCGAGGATTTCCCGCTCCTTCTGAATTGAAGGCGCGTAGACCCAGTTCTCGGCATAAAGCAGGCTGCCTTGGCTGTTACGTTCGGCTTCGAGAATACGGTCGACACTGGCCAGTGCCGACTGCAGGGCGACTTTCTTGTCGGCTCGCTCCCAATGAAAGTCGTCCGAATCGTCGCCGAAGTAGCCGGTCAGCGGCTTCTCGCAGACGACGAACTTGTCACGCGCAAGGCCCGCAATCGTGATCGGCTCATGCCACTTCGGCGGAACGCACACGTGGATAACGTCGACCTCGTCGAGCATCGCTTCGAGCGTGTCGAAGAAGCGAATACCACGCGTCTGGGCGTATTGCTTGCCCTGATCGGTGTCCGCCGAGTGCACACCGACGACCTCGACGTCGGTCTGGTAGACGCGCCGAAGCGCCTCGAAATGGAACGTGGCCGAAAAGCCGGATCCTACGATGCCGGTGCGTACGGTCTTCTT
This sequence comes from uncultured Planctomycetaceae bacterium, assembly GCA_964637625.1. Taxonomy (GTDB): domain Bacteria; phylum Planctomycetota; class Planctomycetia; order Pirellulales; family Thermoguttaceae; genus UBA11386. The sequence continues at coordinate 691 of CAZWWC010000355.1, read as the reverse complement.
GCCCTTCATGGTTTCCTTTCTGAATAAGCGAATGCTGCCGGGTTGTGACCCGGCCTCAGTAGTTCCAAGTTTGGCTGGCTGACACCTCAGCAGGTCATCCTGAGCGTAGCGAAGGATCTCGATGGCCAGGGAGATTCTTCGCTACGCTCAGAATGACAATGCCAGGTCTCAATAGAACTTGGAACTACCGAGCCTACAATACTAGCCGTGTTTTCCTGCAGAATCAACGGTGGGAAAGCCCGCTCGCTGAATTATGATTGCTAAAATCGCATTACCGTATTGGGTCAAACCGTTTCCGGGAGTTGATAGGGTTTTCGTTGCGGCCGGTCCAGGTAGGTATTGGCCTGGGGATCGCCGGGAAACACTTCCTTTTCCGGATCCCAGCGGAGCCGCCGACCCAGCCACCGCGCGATATTGCACAAATGACAAACGGTCGCCGAGCGGTGTCCGGTTTCGACGTCGGCAACCGGTTTCTGCCGCGTTTTGATGCAGTCGAGCCAGTTCTGCATGTGAGTCTTTCCCTTATACCGGCGAATGGCTGCAGCGGCAAGCGGCCCCTTGGTCAACTCGGCCGGATTGGACGTCACGCGATTGCGAAAGACCTCGATCTTGCCGTCGGTGCCGACGAAGATACCCCCGCCCTTGTTGCCACGGTCCAACTCGACCACGATCCCGTTGGCATAGCGGAAGT
>CAZWWC010000354.1:0-4770 GCA_964637625.1 uncultured Planctomycetaceae bacterium | reverse complement strand
TGGACTACGTCCGCAACGACCTGATGGGCATTACCCGCGAGGACCTCGTGGCCAGCATCGCGCGCCACGTGGACTCGACGGTCCACCTGTTCGAGAAGTGGGGCCTGCCGATCTGGACCGACGCCGACGGCAAGTACGTCCACGAAGGCCGTTGGCAATTGATGATCAACGGCGAATCGTACAAGGTCATCGTAGCCGAGGCCGCCAAGAATGCCCTGGCCGAGGCCGATGGCGAACTGATCGAACGTGTCTTCATCACGCACCCGCTGATCGACGACGGCAAGTGCGTCGGCGCGATCGGGTTCAGCATCCGCGAAAACAAAGTTTACGTGTTCAAGGCCAAGGCGACGATCGTCGCCATGGGCGGTGCAGTGCACGTCTTCAAGCCGCGGTCGACCGGCGAAGGCTTCGGCCGCTCCTGGTACCCGCCGTTCAACTCCGGCGCCAGCGCCTTCTTCACCATCTACGGCGGGGCCGAAATGACCTGCCAAGAAGTCCGGTTCATCCCGGTCCGCTTCAAGGATGCCTACGGGCCGGTCGGCGCGTGGTTCCTGCTGTTCAAGGCGATAGCAACCAATGCACAGGGTGGCAACTACATGCAGGAAAACGTCGGGGAACTCGACAAGTGGGAGCCCTACGGCAAGGTGAAGCCGCGTCCGGCCAACATTCGCAACTGGCTGATGATGTTGGACGTGATGGACGGCAAGAGCCCGATCTACATGCAGACGGCCGACGCGATCAAGGCGATCGCGGATAAGGCGCCCGACGAGAAGGCCGCCAAGAAGAAGCTCAGGGAGCTCGAGAGCGAGGCGTGGGAGGACTTCCTCGACATGACCATCTCGCAGGCCATCCTTTGGGCCGCGACGAACGTCGAGCCCAACAAGAAGCCTTCGGAGATCATGGCGTGCGATCCTTACTTCATCGGTTCGCACTCCGGTGCTTCCGGCGCCTGGGTTTCCGGCCCGGAGGACCTCCAGAACGACGAGACCCGTGACGAGTACTTCTGGGGTTATCCCCACATGACGACGATCCCCGGCATGTTCGCCGCGGGCGACGCCTCGGGAGCTTCGAGCCACAAGTTCTCTTCCGGCTCGCACGCCGAAGGGCGCGTCGCCGCCAAGGCGGCCATCTCCTACATCGTCGACCACCCTGCCGCCCCCAACGGGAGCCAGGCACAGATCGACGCACTGACCGAGGAGATTCTCAGGCCGCTCGGCACGTTCGAGCAGCACAAGGGCGCGACGACCGATCCGGACATCAACCCGAACTACATCCGCCCCACGCAGTTCATGTACCGGCTGCAGAAGATCATGGACGAGTATGCGGGTGGCGTGTCGAGCCAGTTCAAGACCAGCGACAAGTTGCTCGAGAAGGGCATGGAGCTGCTGGGCTACCTAAAGGAAGACGCGGAGCAGCTCGGCGCGGAGAACCTGCACGAGCTGATGCGGTGCTGGGAGAACGTCCACCGGATGTACCAGGCCGATGCGCACATGCGGTCGATCCTCTTCCGGGAGGAGACGCGATGGCCGGGTTACTACTTCCGGTCCGACAAGCCGAGCATCGACAACGAGAACTGGTTGGCGTTCTGCAACTGCACGTACGACAAGGACACGGGCGAGTGGACCATGATCAAGAGGCCCGTGAAGTACATCGTGGCGGAGATCCCGGAACACGAAGGAGAGGTTGGGGGATAACCGCGGACGCGCCTCGTGCAGTAAACCTCGCCGAACGTCTCAGGACCGACTCGGCGTGGGGGACTTAACGGTTTTTCGGGGTTTTCGGGCGTCGCGCCGCGGCGCCCGAAAATCCTGCCTTTTGATGTTTCTCGGTCCTCCGTTGTCCGAAGGCGTTTTTTGTTCCGGGTGGCCGCGGCTCGACGACGGATCGCTTCCGCCCCGGGGCGAAAACGCGTGGATCAACGAACCAGTCCGATGGTAGACATTCCTACAACGTGCCCCCATTGTGGTTCCCGGCTGAAGAAGTGGCGGGTGCCGGGCGAAGCGACCTGGAGCGAGGAGTTTTTTCGCGTCTGCTTCAACGACAAGTGTTCTTACTATAAGAACGGATGGAAGTGGATGAAGGAGCAATACAATCAGGAGGGTTCGTACCGGTTTATGATCAATCCGACCACGGGCGCCTCGTCCATGATCCCGGTCTGGTCCGACGAGGCGACGCGCGAGATGATCGTGGAGGAAGACGAAGGAGACGACGAGTGAGCGGTGGTGAGACCAACTCCGACGACCCGCGTGGACCGTTGCAGGAGAAGATCCTGACGGACTATCCGCGGCTGGGTCCGGACGACACGTTCCGGTTCTCGTGCCAGCCGGGGATCTCGTGTTTCAACAAGTGCTGCGGCGACGTGAACATTTTCCTCTCCCCGTACGACGTGCTGCGAATGAAAAGGCGTCTGGGGATGAGTTCGGGCGATTTCCTTGCGAAATACGCACTCATGCCCGTCCAGAAAGACATGCGGACCCCGGTGGTCGTGCTGCGGATGAACGACGACCAGACCAAAACCTGCCCGTTTCTGACGGACCAGGGGTGCGGTATCTACTCGGACCGGCCGTGGCCCTGCCGCATGTATCCTTTGGGCCTGGCCTCCCAGAAAGACACGCCGGACGGCTGGCGCGGCGATCGGTTTTACTTCCTGTTGCAGGAGAAGGTGTGCAAAGGCTTCGACGAGCCGCGGGAGTGGACGGTCCGCGAGTGGTTCGACGACCAGGGAATCGACGAGTACGACGAGTGGGGTGAAGCGTTCAAGGAACTCACGCTCCACAAGTTCTTCGAGGAGGGAGGAGTCCTCTCTCCCGAAAAGATGGCAATGTTGTTCACCGCGTGCTACGACGTGGACAAGTTCCGGGAGTTTGTCTTCGGCAGCACGTTGCTGGAGCGGTTCGAGGTCGACGAGGATTTCGTCGAAGAAATGCGCTACAGCGACGAGGCGCTGCTGCGTTTCGCGTTCTTGTGGCTGCGGTTCAGCCTCTTCGGCGAGCCGACCGTGAAAGTCAAAGAGCACGTCGCTGAAGCATTCAAAGGGAAACTGGACAAAAAGGAATTATTCGGTACGAAGTCCGCCAAGGGTCTTGAAGAGGAAACACGATGAGCGGAAACGGCAAACCGGGAAAGATCCTTGTCGTCGGCGGCGGGATCAGCGGCCTGACGGCGGCCATCGAGGCCTCGGAGGCCGGCTGTGACGTGGTGTTGGTCGAGAAGAACCCTTACCTGGGCGGTCGCGTCGTCCAGATGAACCAGTATTTTCCCAAGCTCTGCCCGCCGAGTTGCGGTCTGGAGATCAATTTCCGCCGTTTGCGCTACAGCTCGCGCATCCGGTGCCTGACGCTCTCGGAGGTGGAGAAGATTGCCGGCGGTCCGGGGCGTTACCAGGTGACCATTCGGCAGAATCCGCGTCGGGTGAACAACAGGTGCACGGCGTGCGGTGCTTGTGTCGAGGCTTGCCCCGTCGAGCGTCCCGACGCGTTCAACTTCGGAATCGGCACGACCAAGGCGATCTATCTGCCGCTGGAGATGGCCTGCCCGTTGCAGTACGTGATCGATGGCAGCGTCTGCCCGGGCAGCGAGTGCGGCAAATGCGTCGAGGCGTGCCCTTACGAGGCGATCGACCTGGAGATGAAGCCCGAGGTCCTCGAGGTGGAAGTCCAGGCGGTGATCTGGGCCACCGGCTGGGACCCGCCGGACGCCGCAAAGATCGACGGTCTCGGATTCGGCGCGTACCCAAACGTCATCACCAACATGATGATGGAGCGTCTGGCCTCGCCGGGTGGGCCCACGGCCGGGAAGATCCAGAGGCCCTCGGACGCCAAGGGAATCGACAGCGTCGCCTTCGTGCAGTGCGCCGGGTCGCGCGATGAGAACTACCTGAAATATTGTTCCGGCGTCTGCTGCATGGCATCGCTGAAACAGGCGCGCTACATCCGCGAGCAGTACCCGGACGCGCGGATCCACATTTTCTATATCGACATCCGTTCGCCCGGCCGGCTGGAGGATTTCTATGCCGAGATGCAGAAGGATGAGAAGCTTGAGTTAATCAAGGGCAAGGTGGCCAAGGTGACCGAGGACGCGCCCGGCGGCGACCTGGTGGTCGAAGCCGAGGACGCGATTTCGGGCCAGCGCGTCAGCCGGAAGGTCAACCTCGTTGTCCTGGCCACCGGCCTTGTCCCGACGCAGCCGGCGGCCGAAATCGAGCTGGGCGAAGGTCTACAGAGAGACGAATACGGGTTTTTGACCGCCGATCAGCCCTCGGCCGGTTTGCTGGCCGCCGGATGCGCCAAGCGGCCGGTGGACGTGGCGGCGTGTGTGCGGGACGCCACGGGCGCCGCCCTAAAGGCCCTTCAGAGTTGCGTGGAGCGCACCAGTGGATAAAGAAGAGAAAAAAATCGCCGTTTGGATTTGTCAGGGCTGCGACATCGGCCAGTCGCTGGACGTCGAGGCCCTGGAGAAGCTCGCCACCGAGCAGTGTGGGGAAGGTTCGTGCCGATCCCACCCGTATCTGTGTGGTGACGAAGGCGTCGAACTCATCAAGGAGCAAATCGAGCAGGGGGTCAACGCCCTGGTCGTTGCCGGATGTTCGCCCAGATTCAACGCGGATACCTTCACGTTCGACGGCTGTTTTACCGATCGCGTAAATTTGCGCGAGCTGGTCGTTTGGAGCCATCCGCCCAATGACGAAGACACGCAGATGCTCGCCGAAGACTATCTGCGGATCGGCATGACCCGGGCCAAGAAGGCACAGGTGCCGACGCCGTTTGAAAC
>CAZWWC010000353.1:0-4775 GCA_964637625.1 uncultured Planctomycetaceae bacterium | reverse complement strand
GTCCTGCCGCGCGAGCAAGCAGCCGACTCGGAAACCGTTCTGCGTTTTCGCAACGAAGCTCGATCCGCCGCGCGGCTGGACCATGAGAACATCGCCCGGGTATACCACGTGGGCGAAGCTCGAGGCCTCACTTACCTGGTCTTCGAGTTCGTCGAGGGACCGACGATCCGCGCGCTCGTCGAGCAGCACGGGCCGCTACCCCTGGCGCAGGCGGTCAGCTACACGCTGCAAGTCGCCGATGCCTTGGCCCATGCCGACCAGCAGGGTGTGGTCCATCGCGACATCAAACCGTCGAACGTCATCATCACCGACGAAGATTGCGTCAAGGTGATCGATCTGGGGCTGGCTCGGATTCAGGACTTCGAGCAGACGGCCAACGATCTGACGGCCAGCGGCGTCACGCTGGGAACGTTCGACTATATCTCGCCGGAGCAAGCCCGCGATCCGCGCGTCGTCGATACGCGGAGCGACATCTATTCGTTGGGCTGCGCCTTTTTCTACATGTTGACGGCCCGCCCGCCTTTTCCCGAAGGAACCGTTCTCCAGAAGTTGCTGCAACACCAAGGAGACAAACCGCCGGACATCCACGACTTTCGTCCGGAGTTGCCCGGCGAAGTGCAGCGCGTCCTGCAGAAGATGCTGGCCAAGGACCCGAGCCATCGCTACCAGACACCCATGGAATTAGTCGAGCAGCTTCAAGCGTTGGCCGAGCAGATTGGCTTGCGTCCCTTGGGACCGGGTCAACGGATTTGGGTCGCGCCGAAGAGGCCCCGGGTTCCCCTTTTCCATCGCCACCTACCCTGGATAGCCCCGGTGGCCGCGCTGTTGTGCATCGTCGTGGCGATGGAACTTCTCTCGCGGGCGCCGTCGGCGACCGACCCCGGAGTGACCCTGCCCAAGCCGGGAAGCCTGGCTCCCGGGTCTCACGAGGATTTCGTTCCGAGACTGCCGGAGCCGGACTCGCCCGGTTCTTCCGGGGCACCCGACCGGACTCCGGCCGCGCCCAATGGAACTCAGGCCTCGGGTCCAGGTCGGTCGGAGTCAAGCGCCCCGGGCGAGCCGACCCGTGGCGGCGCGTCGCCTCCCGCCACTTCATCCGACGCGACGGCCGGCGTCGCGGACAACGGACCGGCGACCGGCGTCGAAGGATCGGCCGACAACGGTCTGCAACCGTTTTCCACGGACTCCGCCACGGGCGTTTCGATCGACCCGGCCCTGCTGCCCGAAGCATTCACCCCCGCCGACCTCGGATTGCCCCCGGCCACGGGGCCGGGGCTGGCCGCGGAGGATTCCACGCTGTCGAAGTCGACAGGCATACTCACCGTCGGCGACGTTGGCTCAGGCGCGAGCAACTACCCGACCCTGGCCGCCGCGTGCAGCGCCGCGCAGACGGGCGACATCATCGAGCTGTGCTACGACGGCCACGGCGAGGAGCGACCGCTGGTACTGTCCAACGCAAAGCTGGTCATTCGCGCCGGGGCGGGCTTTCGGCCGGTGATCCGGTTCCGGCCCGATCAGCCGGACACCGTGTATCGACGCAGCATGTTCACCATGACCGGCGGCGAGCTCTCTCTGCTCGGCGTGGCCGTCGAGATGGACATTCCGCGAGAATTGCCCACAGCGCGTTGGGTGATGTGGGAGTTGGGACAGGCCGCCCAGCTACGGCTGCGAAAGTCGTTGCTCACGATTCGAAACCCCTACGGCCACGACGTCGCCGTATTCTGCGTGAAACCCTCCCCGATGGCCGAGCTGGTCGGTACGCGCCGGTCGCCCAACCCACTTCCGCCCACGGAAATCGAATTGACCGACTGTGTCGTTCGCGGCCAGGCCGTCACCTTGCGCGCCAAGGGGCTTCAGCCGGTTCGACTGAGTTGGACCAACGGGCTTCTGGTCACCAACAAGTGGTTCCTCTCCGCGCTGGGAGGCGACCGCGAGCCCGCCCTGGGCGAGATGATCGAGGTGCGACTGAAGCATGTGACCGCCCGGGTCGACAAGGGATTGTGTCGACTCGACAACAGCCGCTTCACGCCTTTCCAGTTGCCGGTGGGCGTCGATTGCGCCGACAGCATCATTCTCGTCGCCTCGCCGCAAGGGGCCCTGATCGAGCAGCTTGGCGAGTATCCGTCCAATCTCGAAGAGCCCGACGAACCCTGGTTCAACTGGACCGGCGACCGGAACTGCTACGAGGGCTCGGCCGTCTTCTGGCGTAGGGACGATCCCGGCCGGGACGCACCGACCGGCTTGTTCGAATTCGACCGGTGGCAAGCTCATTGGGCCCCCGAACATGAGATCCACTCCCAGTCGAGACACGTCGACTTCGCCACGCCGCTGGACCTCAGCCGCGCCGCACACACCTGCCGCGTGGCCGACTTCCGGCTTGGCGAGCTGTCCGAGAATTGGGCCCGCGGCGGCGCCTCCGACGGCACCGACATCGGGGCCGCGCTGGATCGCCTGCCGACGATCCCGCCCAAAGCCAAACCGGCCAAGCCAAAACCCGAGCCCGGTCAGTAGCATCTAACTCGGGTGCCATGCTCACGCTTGCGTGAGCATGCCCGAATGGCAAAAGGCGTGCTCCTAGCAAGGGTGAAGATGTCCGGGAATTCAAGCCTCAGTAGCTCCAAGTTCTATTGAGACCCGGCATTGTCATCCTGAGCGAAGCGAAGGATCTGCGTAGCGAAGAATCTCCTTGGACAATCGAGATCCTTCGCTGCGCTCAGGATGACCTGCTGCTTGTCAGCCAGTGTCGAACGCCCTGCCCTACTTCAACCGACCGTGGCAGCTGGTGATCCCGTGCTTCTCGAAGTAGCGCTGGTGATACTCCTCGGCTCGATAGAACGTCGCCACGGGCAGGATCTCCGTAACGATCGGCTGGCGATAAGGGCCGGCCTGCTGGAATCGCTCTTTCGAGGCGACCGCCACGACCCGCTGGGCGTCGTCGTGATAGAAGATGACCGAGCGATACTGCGGGCCGACGTCGGGACCCTGGCGGTTTCGGGTCGTCGGGTCGTGGCCGCTCCAGAAGACGTCCAGGAGCCGCTCATAGCCGACCCGCTCGGAATCGAAGACCACGAGCACCGCCTCGGCGTGGCCCGACTCGCCGGAGCATACGTCCTGGTAGGTCGGATTCTCGAGTTCCCCGCCCGAATAGCCCACGGCCGTCTCCACGACGCCCTCGACTTCCCGAAACGTGGCTTCGACACCCCAGAAACACCCGGCGGCAAACGTGGCTTTCTCCATGATCGTCAAGTTCCCAACGCGCACACGGTGATCGTTCCGCCCTGCATTTATGTCCCTTGGGGAATTATACCCAGGCGGTCGAGCGTCCCGGGGACTGTCCCGATTTTTGCGTAGCGCAGCAGAGCAAAAATGGGACTGTCCCCTTCAGGTCAAGTAGGGTGGGCACCGCCCAGAAGACCAAAAAAGGGAACCACAGATGGACACAGATGGACACAGATGGGAAGGGATGCTACGGGCAACCACTGGCGACGAACGCTTGAGCGCCGGTGAGCCGTTTAGCGGGGCCGCTTGCGGCCCGTTGCGTCTCAATGCAAATGAAGACATGCCGTCCGCGTCCTCGCCGGGTGCCACTGGCTGCTCGTCAGCCAGTGCACATGACTGGTATCACTTCGAACTCCAGACCGCAGAATCGACCACGAAGAACACGAAGGGCACGAAGGGAGATGAAAAGCTGAGGATCTGGATTTCTGCCTGCAAACTCGACCCGCTAGATCGGGGTCGTTCAGCGTGGCCGACCCGCGTGGTATCCTGTGTGGGTTAAGAGAAGGCTATGAGGTGCCAGCTGATCAGTGGCCAATGACACCCTTCTCCCATAAGCCACAGTCCCGTAATCCAAGGACTTCCTGGCGAAACCATATTGGCATGATTGCAACGTCGGAGGGATAGATGGATAACTCCAATCCTATGATACGCTGTAAGAAGTGCGGAGCAACGTTTGAGCCCGATGTCATGTGTCACAAAGTCTGGATGTGCCCAAGCTGCCACGCAAAGAACCCGAACTTGAAGCGGCACTACCGTTCCGTTGCAGATGTGTGCATTCTGGGGTTTGTCGCCACTGTTGTTTTCCTTATTTTCAGCGTTAAGGAACGAGGAATCGACGTTGGAATCGTTCTTTCCTCGGCTCATGCTGTTCTTTTGCTCGTCACGATCATATGGGTCTACAAATCCAACGCTTCCTGGAAGGATGCAGTGGCCAAGACTCTGATATGGACGGTCTTTGTGCTTACCTTGTCGTTCAACGCTGTGATCTTCTTGTTGTTCGCAGGATGGTTGTCTATCCCGATACTGCTGGTCTACGCCATTGTTTTTTCTTATCTGTTCTGGCTTCAACGTCAAGCGAACAAGTGCACTGTCTTCTAGGCAGGATAGCGTGGGTCAATCGAAATGAGCCCCACGGCATCTCGACTCTTCGTGCTCTTCGTGTCCTTCGTGGTTCATTTCCGCCCTGAACAGCACGCTAAGAACATGCTTGCTGTCTCGCTGCGCTCGCTTAGCAAGCATGCCACCCAACCCCCGGCATGCCACCCAACCTCCAGGTCCCGATCCCCCGCTTGGGGGCTCTTCTTGAAGCCCGACGCGCGCGGTATGCTGTCGCGGTTTCTTCGACCAAAGGTTTCACCTCGAAACCGATGGTGTGGCCTTTTTGCTTGGGAGAGACGACGTGAAGAACTGCAATTCCTCGTTCCGCGCTTGGACGGCCGGTGTCATCACGCTGTTGGCCGTTTTCTGGACCGTATACGCCGTTTTCGCCTACGTGA
>CAZWWC010000352.1:0-4783 GCA_964637625.1 uncultured Planctomycetaceae bacterium | reverse complement strand
GGCGTACAACGTGATGGCAAGGGTCGAGTGGTGGGCCAGGATGATCACCGGCTGGCTGTTCATCGGGCTGGGTGTCTACTTCAACCTGAAGTACGTCTTCGAGGTGTTCTGAGAACGTGTTTTGAAAAGGGTGCTACTGCTGGCTTGTCCAGCAGTGCAAAGCAAATTTCCCGGGAAAAACACTGCTGGACAAGCCAGCAGTGGCACGCTTTGGAAGAGCGCGAAGGAAGATGAAGATATTTATGGAGAAGGCCGGTGGCAGTCGGGGTTACCAGTTCAGTCCAAACCGGTCGCTGCCGGGTGAGCGGCCCAGCCCGCCGCGGAGCGGTTTGCTCGAGCGGGGCTTACTCCGTTTCGGTTTGGCCTCGGGCGGCTGCGGCTCAGCGGAGTCGTCTTTCTCTTCCGGCTCGGCCGGGGGCAGCGTGTCCTTGATCGACAGGCTGATCCGCTGCTGCTGCTTGTCGATCGACTTGACCAGCACGTCGACCTGCTGGCCCTCGCTCACCACGTTGCCGACGCGCTGGACGTGCTTGTGGTCCAGCTCGGAGATGTGGACCAGGCCCTCGATGCCCGGCTCCAGCTCGACAAACGCGCCGAACTCCATCAGCTTGACCACCTTGCCCTGGACGACCGTATTGACGGGAAACTTGCGCTCGACGTCTTCCCAGGGGTTTTCGAGCATCTCGCGATAGCCGAGGCTGATCCGCCGGGTCTCGTGGTTGACCTTGAGCACTCGGACCTTGATGTGTTGTCCTTCTTCGAGGACTTCGCTGGGGTGACCGACCCGTCCCCAGCCCAGCTCGCTGACGTGCAGCAACCCGTCGACGCCACCCAGGTCGACAAACGCGCCGAAATCCATCAGCTTGCGGACGACACCCTCGTGGACCTGGCCCGGCGCGAGCGATTCGAGGAGTTGTTGCCGGGCCTCTTCCCTTTCGCGCTCCAGCACGGCGCGTCGGCTCAGCACCAGGTTGCGGCGCTCGGGGTTGGCTTCGGTCACCAGGCAGTTCATTTTCTCGCCTTCGAACTGGGCCAGGTCCTCGACCCGGTAGAGCGAAACCTGACTGATGGGAATGAACCCACGGATACGGTTCACCTCGCACTCCAGCCCGCCCGTGTTGTGGCCGGTGATGCGTACCTCGACCAGCGTGCCTTCCTCCAGATCGGACCAGTCACCCACCTCGGCGGCCGCGCCGGGCAGCTTCAACTCGTAGAGTCCTTCTTCTTGGTTGAAACGGACAACGACCGCGCTCAGCGCGGCGCCGACGTCCGGCGGTTCGGTGAACTGCTTGAGCGGAACGGTGCCTTGCTCCCGGCCGCCCAGCTCGACGAAGACATCCTCGCCGTGAATCGCCACGACCCGGCCTTCGCATTTGCTTTCCGGTTCGAACACGGCGGCGGAAGTAACCCCGTCGTCGCCGGTCATCAATTCGTCAAGCGGAACCTCGCCCAGCGCCTCTTCGAGTTCCTCTTCCATCTCGGGCGGCAATGCGTCTCGGATGTTCGGCGGAGAAAGGTGCGCCGCCTCGCCCAGCGGCGCGGCGGTTGCAGGCTGTGGTGCCTCGGGGAGCGGCGCTTCGGTTGCAGGCTCGACCTCGGCCGCCGGTGGCGGTCCGGACTCCGCGGCCGGTTCGGTCGGCTCCGACGAGGGGTTGGTGGGCGTAGGCTGCTCGTCTTCGCCCGGCACGAACCAATCGCGCTTTCTGGGCGGACGCACGGCACCTGCGTCGCGTTGCGAACCGATCAGGATTTTCGGCCTCTCGGCCGCCGGGACGCCGTCGGTGCCTTCCGAGACCGGCTCCGGCTCCGCGGGCGTCTCGGTGTTTGGGTCTTCAGGCAGATCGGCTTGCGTCTCAGAGTCTGGGTCGGTGGTCATCCGACGGTTCCTCGTCACGGACGTAGTGGGATGAAGTCATGTCTCTTTCGACAAAAGCCCCCGCCCGGGCATGCCGGGAGCCCGTGTTTCCGTCGCATCGCGTAGCAGGCCATGGAAGTGTTCATTCTAGAATCTCGGCGCCCCCGATCCAAGCCCTTAACCAAATCGTCCTCAGCCTTCGTCGTGGACCTCGCCGCTGGCCATGACCAGCTCGCCCTTGTAAATGCCCTTGAGACCCTTCAGTTGTGAGGCGATCTGCTGCAAGCGGCCGGCCGACCCACGCAACACGATCACTTCAAGACAAAGGTCGTGCGTCAGATGGGCATGGAGCGTCGAGACGACCGAATCGGTGTGCTCGTGCTGGACTTCGGTCAGCCGGTCGTGAAGCTGAGGACGGTGATGGTCGTAGACGAGTGTGAGGGTCCCGGCCACTTCGCTGGCGTCGCTGGCCCAGGCCTTCTCGGTCAATTGGTTCCGGATGAGCTGTCTGACGGCTTCGCTTCGGGTCGCAAATCGCTCCTGCCGACAGAACTCGTCGAACCTTCTCAATAACTCGTCTTCGACGGAGACGGAAAATCGGACGATTTCGGACATGGCTCGTATCGTTACCTGAGAAGACAGAAGGAACCAGTGCTACACACGCTAGGCTGCTCGCTTAAGCGGCCTGGCGTCGAAATGGAGAATGACCGTTTCCAGGCGTCCTTGGCGTTCGATCAGGAATTCCACAGAGCCGGGCAGATGCCTCAACCGCTCGGCAAACTCCTTTTCGTCGGCGAAGTCTTCACCGGCGACCTGGTAGACCCGGTCTCCGGCGCGCAGGCCGGCCTGGTGGGCGGGCGAGCCGGGCATGACCCGGGTGAGCACCACCGTCCCCGGCGCCGCCGAATCCACTCGCCAGGTGATCCCGATGCGGAGGCGATCGCCGGGCAGCCTGGTGGTGATCTTCCGAGGCTCCGACTCGCCCGGCCGCTGGACGACGAGGTCCGTGGGACCCGACGCGTGGAAAACGGCCCATTGCAACTCGTCACCGCTGTGGACTTTCTGCCCGCCCAACTGAATGATCCGGTCCCCCGGCTGCAATCGCGCCGCTTCGGCCGGCGACCCGGCCTGCACGCTGGTTAGTTGGATGCCCTCTTCCGCGGCGGCCGGCTCGCGCCACTGGACCCCGAGTCGAACCGCGGGCCGCCCGGCCGGCGCGCACAGTTGCCGACGCATCTGGTTCGCTTCGTAGCGAGCCGCCGCTCGGAAGCGTGACGCCCGTCGGGCGTTGGCCAGATCGTAAATCGTGGCAAACAGGAACCGCGCGATGCGGCGCATGCCCTCATGGTCGATCAGCTCCAGGTCGTCGTTCTCTGTGTGGTATTCGGCGTGCTTGCCCGTGTGAAACATCAAATAGGGAATCCGGCGGTCGAACAAGGACCAATGATCGGCGTTGGGTTTGGTGGTCCAATCAAAAGCGAGGTTGAATCCACAGTTGTGCTCGGCCACGAATCGGCGGAGCCCAAAACCCGATCGAGTGCCGAACACGGTAACCGTGTTGTTGCGCAGCCGGCCGATCATGTCCATATTGAACGTGAACACGACGTTGTCCAAGGGCACGGTCGGATGCCGGACCCAATGCTTCGACCCGAGCAGCCCCTTCTCTTCGGCGTCCCACGCGACGAAAACGACGGTGCGCGCGGGCGGCTCGGACAGTAGGGAGAACGCCTCGGCCAATTCGAGCAGTGCGGCGGTGCCGCTGGCATTGTCGTCGGCCCCGTTGTGGATTTGGCCTATCGAGCCACGACTGTTCCGTCGCGAGCCGTAGCCGACATGGTCGTAATGGGCGCCGACGAGGATGATCTCGAACTGGAGTCTCGGATCGCTGCCTCGCAACTGGCCCAACACGTTACGACAGCCCAGTGGAAAGGGTTGAAAGTAACCGTCGCTTCCGACCGGTTCGAGTTGGTATCGGGCCAGCTGCTTGGCAACATAATCACCGCAGACTCGCCCACCCCGGCTGCCCGCCTCACGGCCCTCCTGCCGGTCGTCGGCCAGAAAGCCGACGTGCCCTTTGAGGTTGTCCGTCTTGATCGATTCCAGGGCAAGCAGGTAGGAAGCATCACGCTCGCTCGCCCGGCAAAGCGCCGAGCCAAAGAACAAGGCCGCCAGTGCGGCGCAAACGAGTACCCAGTCCCGAAAGGGTTGCAGGGTGCCACGGGCATTTTGCCCGTGCAATGGTGGCAGCACTGGCGAGACGCCAGTGGCACCCGACTCGTGCAAGCAACACCTTCTGTTGATGGAACTTTGCATGGCAAGATGGACCGAGGGCAAGGATCAGGAGGTCGGGTAATACGCGTCAAGAAGTAGGGTGGGCACCGCCCACCGGAGTCATTAATGTTGGTACAAAACGGTTCTTCACAGAATCACAGAGAACCTGAACAGGATGATGCGGACACCAATTGTCTTCGCAGTCCCCCGTGTGGCTACGCTCCTGTTGTTGTGGACCGGTTTTGGTGGGCGGTGCCCACCCTACGATTATGATACCTCAACTTAGCAACCGTTGCACCCGGCCGGCAGAAACCGTACAACCGGTCCAACTTGGCGCGAGTCGTTCTCGTAGTCTGTCGCGATCGTGGGTTCGAGTCTCCCGGTATCGGCAATGACTCGTTCTTCTCGTTTGTCGCGACGGGCCACAAGCAGCCGGGCGCTCGGCGCCGAGTCCAGCAGGGAAAGTGTGACCCCATCCTAGCCCATACCTACTCCCAATTTGGGTGGTCGGCGGTGGCAACTGCCCTGGCAAAGCCTGCTATTGGCAGTAGAATGAGACACAAGAATCTCGGTACAGACAGGTTTTCAGCGGTTGGAGGTGGTTCTTGACTACCCAGAAGCCCAGTGGAACAGAGGAAGCGGTCGAAACGGTGCAGT
>CAZWWC010000351.1:0-4786 GCA_964637625.1 uncultured Planctomycetaceae bacterium | reverse complement strand
GCCGCGCTTGGGCAAGCTGAGCGTCGAGTGTCTTGTCCAGCCAGGCCTGGGCCGCCTCGGCCCGCTGTTCCTCCGTTGAGAACTTGCTGCGAATGCTGCCGAGCTCGCCGGCGTCGAGCCAGATGCCGCCGCATCCGGGACACTCGTCAATCTCGACGTTATCGTGCGGGCTGAAGGGATGACGCATCATGACGACGTCGACGCACGCGGGACACTTTCTGCGAGCCGAATGATCGACGAACGTGCTCGGGTCCCGGTCGACCTCCAGCAGCGCCTCGCCTTCGGCTTCGTGGGGCTCGTCGAATTTCCTCAGCTCGAAGTTGTCGAACCAGATTCCGCCGCAGCCACCACGGCACACGTCTACGACAACACCGCCGGCTTCCATTTCATGAAGCTCATGGGCACATGCAGGACATTTCATATCGGTCTCCTTCGTACTGTTCTGTTGCCACTGCCCTGGAAAACATAGCTTTCTTGGACGCCGCCTGGTTTTCGCCAAGAAGGCCAACCATAAGAGACTATCTCAAGACCCAGTTCATGGTTGTCATCCTGAGCGAAGCGTAGGATCTGCGAGCGAAGCATCTCAAGTCTTTCAGTGCCAAAGAGATCCTTCGCTTCGCTCAGGATGACAGACAAAGGCCAAAAGGAATTTCGAGATAGTCTCCAAGGCCTTCGCGGGGTGCCACTTCCGATTTGTCCAGAAGTGTGCTACAAAAACGGGACATCACGTGCGCTGTAGGAAGCCCCAATTCGCACAGGGGGTGGCTGGTGGCTGAGCGTAGCGAAGCCCCAGTTTTTCCGCCATCTGGGGCACCGCTGCGCTATGCCCCAGCCACCCGTCTGTGGTGAAATAGGATCTTGCTTCTTCGAATGAGGCCAGCTACATGAGCCAGACCATCCGCACGTTTGTCGCCGTCGAGGTCAATCGGGCCGTTCGCCGGGCGGCCGCCGAGCTGATCGAGCAGCTTCGCTCCGGCTCGGCCGATGTGAAATGGGTCGCGCCGGAAAACCTGCACCTGACGCTCAAGTTCCTCGGCGACGTGGCCCTGACCGAGACGGCCCGAATCTGCGACGCGCTGGCTCGGGCCGCCTCTGAGGTCGAGCCGTTCGAAGTCGAGATGGGCGGCGCCGGCGCGTTTCCCAACGTCTCGCGACCACGGACCATCTGGCTCGGCGCCAAGGGCGACGACCGGCCGATGCTCGCGCTACACGATCGGGTGGAAGCCCGATTGCAGAAGTTGGGCTTTCGCCGCGAAGGACGACGATTTCATCCCCACCTGACACTGGGTCGCGTGCGACGTCCCGGGCCGGCCTTGAAAGCGCTCAGTGTGCGGCTCGAAGAACTCGCCGACTACGAGGCCGGCAAGACCCAGGCAACCGAAGTGGTCCTCTTCTCCAGCCAGTTGACGCCCGACGGGCCGATCTATCAGCCACTCGGTCGGGCGAAGCTGGGTGGGGGTTGAGCTTCTCTCCACCGGCCACGCAACAAAAAAAGGGTGATACGTCGCATACCGTCGGACGTGCCACCCAGTATAGATAGAGTCAGTGGTTCCAAGTTTGGCTGGCTGACACCGCAGCAGGTCATCCTGAGCGCAGCGAAGGATCTCGATCCCGGCGCGCCGGGAAGGAGATTCTTCGCTGCGCAGATCCTTCGCTTAGCTCAGGATGACAATGCCGGGTCTCAATAGAACTTGGAACTACTGAGGGTTTCGTTTTTTCAGCGGGCGATCACTCGATGTCGTTGGCCTTGTTGCCGTCGGCCTCCTTTTGCTCGGGTTCCTCGGCCGGGCCGAGCAGCTTTTCGAGCTCCGTGCCCAGCCTCGGTCCGCGGGCACGCTCGCAGACGACTTTGCCGTCCCGATCCAAGAGGATCAAAGTCGGGATGGCGAACACGTCGTAGTGGATGGCCATGGGCGATTGAAAGCCGGCATTCTTTTGCTCCTCTTCATAGATCGTCGGCCAGGGCAAATCATTCTTCTCGACAAACTTTTCCAGCTTTTCGCGATTGCGGTCCAAGCTGATGCCCACCACTTCAAAGCCACGGTCATGGTAGAGATCGTAGTTTTTCTTGATGTTGGGTATCTCGGCTACACAGGGATGGCACCCGGTCGACCAAAACTGAACCAGCACGACCTTGCCTTTGTAGTCACTCCAATCAAGCGGCTCACCACTGAGAAGCGTACCCTCGATTTCCATCGAGTTGCCCATAAGCTGCATGCGTCGGGCAATGCCTTGGATTTGCTTGACTATTTTGGCTGCATCCTTGGCTTCACTCTTGGCATAGAGATCAGCGAACTCGTCGCACAGCGCAACCGCCTTCTCGACCGAGCGGTTTGTTTTTATGCGCGTAACGACCATGCGGACGAGACTGAGGCTGGTCCTGTTCGGCTTTCCAGCCGCCTTTTCCTTGACCGTCTCGATCATCTCGTCCACCGACTTTGCGCCGGGGGCGCCGGCAAAGGCTTTAAGTATCTCCCTTCGCAAACACATGCCTTCCACCAAATCAGCCAGCTCGGAAAACCCCTGCTTCACCAATTGCTTGGGAAATTGTTTTATGGTTTCGGCTGCCTTCTGGTCGCCGGAATCCGCCAAGAGTTCCAGACCTCGAAGTTTGGCCAGCACCGCCGATTGCTGCTGTCTCTTGCCGGCTTCGGAGGAAGCAATGATTTTGTCTGCCGCCTTGATGCAAGTGTCTATTTTACCTTCCATACTCTCGACCACTTTCTTGCCGTCAGAGCGCGCGAGCATCACGAAACCTCCGGTCATGGCCTGAACGGCAAGCATCTGATGATTCAGGGTGGCTTCGGGCGAAGCGAGGATCTTGTCTGCTGCCTCGATGTAGGCGTTTGCCTTCTTTTTCGAAAACGCGGCCAATCTTGACCGGTTCTTGCTCTTCAAACGAAGACGGCTCACGCGAAAGATGTATCGCTGCAATTGGGCAGGCGTCCCATCGGGCACAACGAACGGATCCGTCTTCTTGGCCTTCGGCTTCGCCGGCTTCGCCGATTCCACGGCCGGTTTTGCTTCGTCCTCGGCGAAGACCAATCCGTTGGAGATCGGGGCCAACGCAATCAACCCGGCGAGGCTAACGAACAAGATGAATTGCTTGGGCTGCAACATGAGGGCTACCTCTTCTAAAAACGGGAGTGACTAAGGGGGGAAAGTGGAGGCTGTAACAAATAAGTCTACACGTGGCCCGGGCGAATTTCAACGGTCCAAGGACGCTGCGACACGTCCGCCAACTTTCGGTCGGTGGACTCTGGTGGACACCATTTTGGGAAGGGCGAAGCTCCCGTTGAGCAAGATCCTTTTCCCGGGAATGCAACTCGCTGGGAGGCTTCGCCCGTTTTCCGACAGGGCCTTGTTATCTCGGGCCGGCCTGGGATACCACAGCCGGGGGGATCTGTGACAAAACCGGCCGGGCCCTCTCGGCAACCCTGCCCCGGAGTTGCTACAATTCGGGCTGTTTTCCGGGGGCCCTGCCTCCGCCGGAAAACCGACCATACCGCTCATTTCCCGGAGAAAGCAGCCTGCAGCGGCGAAAAATCGAACGAAGGCCTCTTGAACGCCGTACAGAACACCGATATACTGTTCATGTGTTCAGTTCCGGCGTGGGGTCCGCCGCGCCGTCGTTTACTTCCGGAATCGAAAGGAGTGTATCCATGGTCACCGGCATTGCGGCAAAACCGAATTCCCAAAACTCAAGCAAAGCGAAGAATCGCATGGCCAAGAAAACATCGTCCGAGGCCACGGTGGCCGGCAAGGGCGCAGCCGGCAAAAGCGGAGCCGAACAGATGCTGGAAGCCCATCCCGCGCTGAAGACCACCGTGGCCCAAATCGAAAAGGAGTTCGGCGAGGGTGCGATCATGGCGCTGGGGGCCGAGCAGAGCGGAGGGATTCCAGGCATCTCGACCGGAAGCCTGTCGTTGGATATTGCGTTGGGTGGTCAAGGGATTCCCCGTGGACGCGTGGTCGAAGTCTTCGGGCCGGAGGCCAGCGGCAAGACCACGCTGGCCTTGCACGTCGTGGCCCAGGCCCAACGCGAAGGGGGCATCGCCGCCTTTGTCGATGCCGAGCACGCCCTGGATCCGACCTGGGCCAAGAAACTGGGCGTCGACCTTGAGACCCTGCTGGTCAGCCAGCCGGGCAGCGGCGAGGAGGCCATGAACATCACCGAAATGCTCGTCAAGTCCAACGCCGTCGACGTGATCGTCATCGATTCCGTCGCGGCGCTGGTTCCCAGGAAGGAACTCGATGGCGAGATCGGCGATACGCACGTCGGCTTGCAGGCACGCCTGATGAGCCAGACACTCCGCAAGCTCACCGGCGCGATTGCCAAGAGCAAAACCCTGGTGATCTTCATCAATCAGCTCCGCGAAAAGATCGGTGTCATGTTCGGCAGCCCCGAAACCACGCCCGGCGGCCGGGCACTGAAATTCTATGCCACCTGCCGCATCGACGTACGCCGCATTGGCCAAATCAAGGACGGGGAGACCATCGTCGGGCAACGGGTGAAAGCCAAGGTCGTCAAGAACAAGGTGGCGCCCCCTTTCCGAGTCGCGGAGTTCGACATGATGCACTCCGACGGAATCAGCTACGAAGGAGACCTCCTCGATCTGGCTATGGCACAGAAAATCGTGACCCGCAGTGGCGCTTGGTTCCGCTTTGGCGACCAACAACTCGGCCAGGGCCGCGAAAAAATTCGCCTCTATCTGAAAGAAAACCCGGAACTCTGCGAAGAACTCAAGGAAAAGGTGCTTGCCGGCCTGGGGCTGGCCGAATAGTC
>CAZWWC010000350.1:0-4798 GCA_964637625.1 uncultured Planctomycetaceae bacterium | reverse complement strand
ACAGCATGGGCCAGGCCTATCTGCAACTGGAAAACCAGGTCTCGGCGCTGGAGTGTTTTCGCCGCGCCTTGCGTCTGAATCCGAATCTGGAGGGCGTTCGCGTCCAGATCGACCGCCTCTCACGCTCGATCGAAGGACGTTAACGGCAGCCGGCCCGGATGCCACTGCTGGCTTGTCCAGCAGTGTTTCACACAGTCAATAGTCCCAAGTTCTATTGAGACCTGGCATTGTCATTCTGAGCGCAGCGAAGAATCTCCTTCCCGGCGCGCCGGGATCGAGATCCTTCGCTGCGCTCAGGATGACCTGCTGCGGTGTCAGCCAGCCGGGTGCCACTGCTGGCTTGCCCAGCAGTGTTTCGCACGGTTGGAATCGCTCTACCGGTAGGCGGCGCCTCGCGAGGCCTGGGTGAGCACTTCCAACTGCTTGAGATACCGCCGGGGCTCGGCGCTGAAGGTGGCAAGCGAATCCTCGCTGGCGAACAGATAGACCCGATTCTCGAAAAAGACCCCGTGCTCACGCTTGCCTGGAACCACTTTGCCGGTGGTCGTCGCCAGCACAATGTCAATGCCCGAGGCTACCGGACTGTAGCGGTCGGGGTCGGCCAGGAATCGCTTTTGTTGCTCCGGGCCGGAGAACAAATACGTGCATCCGCGGTGGTTGGCGCCCCAGCGAATGTTGCCGAACTTCCAAACCTTGTTCTCGACCAATTCCACCGGACACATGCCGTCCAGGGCAAAGGGTGAGCTGCCGGGGTCCGTCGGCCGGACTGCCTGCGAGGCTACGGCCGCCATCGTCGCTTCGGCCGGCGCCGGCTGGGACGGCTCGGGAGTCGTCGGAGCTTGTGCCGGTTCGTAGGGTGCCCGCGGACCGATCAGCTTCGGCGGCGCCGATCGCATGGGCGGTGTTTGATCGGCAACGCCCGCTGGCGCCCCCGTTTGGTTGACCGTCGGCCCTTGCCAGTGCGCCGGCCCTTGCGCCGGTGTCGGCGGTTGGGTCGATGTCGGCGGTTGGATCCTTGTCCCTGGGGCAGCATATCTATGGAAATCCGTGGGGCCTCGACCCGCAGGGGCTACCTCGGGCGAGCCCTGTGCGACCGATCCCATCCCCCCGCGAGATGTCGGTTGACTCGGTGGTCTCTCGTTGAGCGACGGGCCGGCCGGACCCAATGGTTGCTGACCCATGGGCCGTCCTGCAAGCGACAACGTCGGACCGGCACTGGCCGCGCCGCTGGCCCCGCCGGGTGGGACCTGTGCGGTGACGGGCAAGGGACCGGTTGGCCGGGGGGGAGACATCGCCACCGGCGCCCGCCGCGCGCTGGCCGCAATCTGCCGCAAACGGGCGACGTACTGGTGAGCTTCCATGAAGCCGGGATGACGCTCCAGCAGGCGCCCGTCCGGCGTGATGACGATATCGGTGGGCAGAGAGCGAACGCCGTATTGTTGCGCAAGGATTCTGTTGTGGTCCACGTTCAGTCGCACCGGTACGTAGTCCGCATTGATCGTGGCCTGAACCGTCGGCTGGCTGAGCACCTCCTGCTCCATTTTGCGGCAGGCCGTACACCAGGGGGCCGAGAAGTGAACCAGCACGAGCCGTCCGCTTGCGGCCGCCTGCTGCCGGGCATGTTCCAAATTGGTCTCCCAGTTGAGCGCCGTTTGGCCCCACGCTTGGCACGTGGCCAGCAGAACCACAGTCAGAACGCCTGATCTCCAAAGTCTCGTCCACATTTTTGAAGGCCCTTGTGCGAGGATAGAGAAACCGCCCCCCCCCCCCAAATGGTATGTTCCGACGCTGACATTGACGCTTGCCGAGCAGTGGCGCTCCAAGTGACTCGACTGAGTTCGTCCGAAAGGCCGCCACGGGCACCCGGCCCGTCAATGCAGGATTGACGGAGCATTAGCTGTCACTTGGTTATCGGAACGCCGTCGGAAAGAAATCGTGTCAAAATCGATCAACCCTGACGGAAAGGCCGATTTTCCCTGTTGCGGAAGACGGAGCGATATTTCGGCGTCTACGAGGTTGACCAAGCCGGGGCCACGGCCGTCTTGGGTTGTGCTGCTCTGCTGGAAAAACTGGCAGGAAACCGGCAACACGAACCGCGTAACCTCCTTTTTCGTAGTAGGTTGTAGGCGACAGGGCGCCATCAGGGTAGCCTGCCGAGGGAGAGCACGTCCGTCCGTTTTGTTGTTCTGGCGGTTGGAATCGACGAACACTGGAGCAAGCTGACCCGGCTGTCCGATGTCAATCGTGGTACTCGGGGGAAACGCATGGACTGGAAGCATGAACCCCCCCCGATGTTTTTCGTGGAATCGTCCGGTCCCGCCTTGACATGGGCGGAGATAAAGTTAAGATAGCCATAGTCTGAGTTCTGCCTCACAAGTAGGCGCTTGCGGCCCACGATTGAGTATCTTAGGGCCGCTCCCCAGAAGTGATCACCCCGTGGTGGGGTACTATTTGCTTCGTCACCTGGGGTTCTGCTGTTGCCCGGGAATACGGGGGCAACACTCCGGACAGACCGGTTTTTGGTCATCAAGAAAGAGACAAGCAGACTCCGTTGTTCGGCCACCGATGCAAGGGCATTCTTCGTTGGTGATGTTGCCGGGTGGCCGGCTTTTGCGTTAACCGATTTTCGTCCGTAGGCGAGAATTGACTTCTTGATACGCGTTCTCGTTTGGAACGGCGCGGTCATGTCGCTAGCGACGGCGTGTTTGCCCCAAGGGTGAGCGCGCGGCGAAGCGCCATTTCGGTCGAGAACTGGTATGACAGGGACCGATGGCCATGGGGCCATCGGGCCGTTCCGTGATGTTGGGATTCTCCCCAGGCGTCGCACAGGCGTTGTGCCTGCCCGCTACGCTAGTCTCTACAGGTGGATTATGGCAAAAAGGAAAAAAGGTGGTCGACCCCGGGGAAAGAGTGGCGGTCCTGGTGGGGGCTACCGTGGGCGACCGAGAGCCAACAAGGATCGTGGCCCAAGGAATCAAGACAACAGGGCCAGCAACGGGGATGGTGCCGACCAGGGGGAGCCCGGACCCGTCGAACCTGGTGGCGGCGTCCTCGAAATGCACCCCAACGGCTATGGCTTCCTCCGCGATCCAGGGTCGAACTACCTCCGCCAGCTGACCGATCCCTTCGTGCCCGGCAGCATGATCGACAAGTACGGCCTTCGCGAGGGTGTCTTGGTTCACGGCATGGTGCAGCCGGGCCGGCGACAGCAAGGGCCCCGGCTCAGGGAAATCGTCGACGTCGACGGAATGCCGCCCGAGGACTATACCAACGTCAAGACCTTCGACGAGCTCACGCCGATCAACCCCGAAAGCTGGCTGCGATTGGAAACTGGTCCTGAGCCCTTGACCACGCGCGTCATGGACCTGCTCACGCCCTTGGGAAAAGGGCAACGGGCCTTGATCGTTTCCCCGCCTCGTACCGGCAAGACCATCCTCCTGCAGCACATCAGCCAGGCCATCGCGGCCAACTATCCCGACATCACTCTGATGGTCCTCTTGATCGACGAGCGGCCCGAGGAAGTCACCGACATGCGCCGCGCCGTCAATGGCGAGGTGATCGCCAGCAGCCTCGACCGCGAAATCGAAAGCCACGTCCGCCTTTCCCAGTTGGCCGTCGAGCGGTGCCGACGGCTGGCCGAGATGGGCAAGGACGTCTTCCTCTTGATGGACTCGATCACCCGAATGGCCCGGGCGTTCAACAAATGGGTCGGCAACACCGGCCGCACCATGAGCGGCGGCGTCGACGTCAAGGCCATGGACATCCCCAAGAAGCTCTTCGCCACCGCCCGGCTCTTCGAGGAAGGCGGCTCGTTGACGATCGTGGCCACGGCCCTGATCGACACGGGCAGCCGCATGGACGAGTTGATCTTCCAGGAATTCAAGGGCACCGGCAACATGGAGCTGGTCCTCGACCGGAAGCTGGCCGACCGGCGGGTCTGGCCGGCGATCGACATCAGCCAGTCGGGCACCCGGCGCGAGGAAATGCTCCTTCCGCCCGAGACGCTCCACGCGGTCACCATGCTCCGACGCACGCTCGCCTCGATGCACCACGTCGACGCCATGGAGCAGTTGACCACGAAGCTGGGCAAGTTCAACTCGAACCGGGAGTTCATCGAACTCATCAGCAGCGCCAAAGTGGCCGACTATTGACGCCGCGATGGGGACCTCATTGATAGCCGTGGACGGAAGTCCACGGCCGCGTGGCTCGGTGCCATGGCCACGAAAAGCGAGAGGCCGTCCGGAAATTGGGATCCCGGCGCGCCGGGACTGCTGAGCCGGGTGTCTTGGATTGACCTGTGTCCCGGCGTGCCGGGATCCGAGTGTAACGTCGGTTGGAATTTCCCGGAGGGTAAGCGAATTGGCTAGCGGCCTCACTGGAAATGAGGTGCCCCTTGACCGGGGTTGCGGGTTCAAGTCCCGTGCCCTCCGCTTCGTAACCCCTTGTTGTTTCAAGGGGTTTCGTCGTTTCTTGGGTTGCCGAAAATTCTTGACCGTCGTGGTCAGAAATGGCCTCTAAAACCCGCCTTTTCCCACGAGTAGGTGCAACCCGGGGTGCAACCAAAATCGGCGGCCTCTCGGAGGAGCACCTCATTTTTGGTGCAACCAGACTTCGCGGCCTCTCGGAGGAGTACCTCGCTTTTTGCGCGGCGGGGGTCGCCTTGTCATCGGTTCCGGTGGCCTGGGCGGCTTCGGCCTGGGGGCCGCCCTCCGGTAGCTCGGGGAGACAATCCAACGCAGCCGTTAGACCTTAACCAAGCGAACCTTTCAGGCTGATTGCATAGAAAAACTCGAAATCA
>CAZWWC010000349.1:0-4801 GCA_964637625.1 uncultured Planctomycetaceae bacterium | reverse complement strand
CTCCCAACAGGATGATTCGCGCGTATCCCTCGGCCAGCGGCAAGACGTTCTCGCTCGCTCCAAACCGCTCAAGCAGCGGCCGAAGCACGCTGAGACCCACGATCGCCAAGATCACGCTGTTGACGATCAGCAACACCAGCGCATTGCCGAGCGTCTGTTCGGCTTCTTCCTTCTTTCGCTGGCCGAGTCGGATCGAAACCAGCGCGGCGGCCCCCAGCCCGACCAACATGCCGAAGGCCATCAGCACGAGCATGATCGGAAACGTGACGGTGACGGCCGAGATACCCAGTGAGCCGACGGCCTGACCGATGAAGATGCGGTCGACGATGTTGTACAGCGCCTGGACCACCATGCCGATGATGGCCGGCACCGAGAAACTCAGCAAGAGCGTCGCGATCCCCTGGTTCTCCAGCTTGTCCGATCGAGAAGCGTACATGCTAGCCCTTGTCGGAGAACTCAAATCGCGGGGGTGCCTGGGCCATAGCGAAGCGGTGGCCCAGAGCCCGAAAAACCGGGCCTTCGCTACGCTCAGACCCGGGCACCCAAATCTTGATGCCGGTTTTCGGACAAAGGCTCAATCGAACAGCCAGCTGACCGATTCGTTGCGGTGGATGCGTTTGATGGCTTCGCCCAGCAGGGAAGCCACGCTCAACACGTGAATTCTCGGGCTCTCTCGCTCGGGCGTCAGGGGGATCGTGTCGGTGATCACCAACTGTTCGACGGGCGATTCGTTAATCTGCTGCACCGCATCGCCACAGAGGACCCCGTGCGTGGCGGCCAGGTAGATCAATCGGGCACCGGACTGGTGAACCATTTCGGCCGCGCCGCAGATCGATCCGGCGGTGGTAATCATGTCGTCGAAAATCAGGGCCACCTTGCCGTCGATGGGCCCGCCGATCAGGTTGGCCTGGTCGGTCTTCGCCGGATCCTTGCGGCGCTTGTCGACGATGGCCAACTGGGCGTGCAGGGCACTGGCGTGGGTCAGGGCGCGCTGGATGCTCCCTTCATCCGGACTCACCACGACGATCTCGTCTTTCGGCAGATCCATCGCCCGAAAGTACTGGTCGATCACCGGCGCGCCGTAAAGATGGTCGACCGGGATGTCGAAGAAACCCTGGATTTGGGCGGCGTGAAGATCCATGGCCAGCACGCGATCGGCGCCGGCCCGGGTAATGATGTTGGCGGCCAACTTGGCGGTGATCGGCACGCGGCCTTCGTCCTTGCGGTCTTGGCGAGCGTAACCGAAATAAGGAATGACCGCCGTGATACGATCCGCGCTGGCCCGATGGACACTCTCGATCATGATCAACAGTTCCATCAGGGTTTCGTTGACCGGAGGGCAGGTGGGTTGGATGAGAAATACGTCTCGCCCACGGACGTCTTCCTCGATTTTGCACGAGATTTCCCCGTCGGGGAAATTCCCCAGCTTGATCTTTCCCAACGGAAGACCGAGGTACTTGGCTACGTCGGCGGCCAACTCGGGGTTGGCCCTGCCGCTGAACACTTTCAGGTCGTTCATCAGCCGCCTATCGTCCTTTTACCGAGGAATTATGACTAGAGGGCATTTCAAAACGGTCATCCTGAGCGAAGCGAAGGATCTCCCCCCCGCGAAAGCCGAGATTCTTCGCTGCGCTCAGAATGACAACAATCAGAGCACCGGTTTTGAAATGTCCTCTAGACTTTGTCGGAAAATGGGAGGGCGAACCTCCTGGTGAGCCGAAGCGTGGCAAGACGGGCTCGGCTCAGCAGTCCCGGCGCGCCGGGATCCCGATTCCCGGACGGCCTCACGGCAAGCGTGAGCAGACCGCCCGACACGTTTGAGTGTATCGCCTGCCTTAACGTTTGGGAAGGAGACGCCCGTGGCGACTCCGGCTCGGCCCACCCACCTGTCTTCCGGGCGCACCCGAGCCCCCGCGTTTGGGCCGTTCTCCCGGACACGATCAAGCCGCGTTCGGTTCGCGGCTCGTGTCGCATGGCCGTTGACAGCCACCCGTAGCGGCCTAAAATAGTGGGTTTCCCATCGCCACCGAGCCGGGCGGAAGCGGCCGGCCGGTGTGATTTCCACTTGCGCGTCGGGCAACCGTCGGCCGTGCGAGCCAACGCCCGAGTCGGCTGCCCTTTTTCGGGAAATTCCACGCCGTGCAGCATGCCATCGAAAAGGCCGCCGTTCTGATCGAGGCCCTTCAGTGGATCCGCGAGTTCCGCGACAAGATCACCGTGATTAAGCTCGGCGGAAGCGTGATGGAAGATCCCCGCGACATGGACCATCTCCTGCTGGACGTGGTCTTCATGGAAACCGTCGGCATGCACCCGATCCTCGTCCACGGCGGCGGGACGGCCATCAGCCGAGCCATGGTCGAGGCCGGCTTGGAGCCCCGTTTCATCCAGGGACGCCGCTACACGGATGCCGCGGCGCTGGAAATCGTCCAGCGTGTTCTCGGCTGCGAGATCAACGAAAGCCTGGCCTTGCGAATCGAAGCGTTGGGCGGTTCGGCAAAACCACTGAACTTCCGCACGACCAACGTGCTCTATGGAGATAGGATCCAACTGCGCGACGAGCAGGACCGGCCCGTCGATTTGGGGTACGTCGGCGAGGTGACCCGCGTCGACACCGAGACGATCCGGGGACTCTGCCGAGAAGGCATCGTGCCGGTCATTGCGTCGCTCTGCCAGGACTCCGACGGCCAGAAGCTCAACGTCAACGCCGACACGGCGGCCACGGCCGTCGCCCGGCAACTCGGCGCCGAGAAGCTCGTGTTTCTCAGCGACGTCAGCGGGGTCCGCCGCCGGCGCGACGATCCCGACTCGCTGTTGAATACGCTCAACGTCGAACAAGCCGAGGAGTTGATCCGTAGCGGAGCCATCGAGGCGGGCATGATCCCCAAGGTCCAGGCCTGCCTGGAAACGATCGCTCGTGGCGTACGCAAGGTCCACATCATCGATGGTCGGCTGCGCCATTCGCTGTTGTTGGAAGTCTATACAAGCAAGGGGGTGGGCACCGCAATCGTACCGTAACAGGCGCCGAAAATGTCACGTCGGGTAGCCCGGGTTCTTGAACCCGGGTGCCGAAGGCACAAGAGGTCTTGGTTCAGCGATCCAGAGGCCTCTTGTCGCTTCGCGACACCGATTCAGAGAATCGGTGCTACCCGGTGTCAAGGGTGAAAACAGGTTAGCCGTCCCCGGCGCGCCGGGGCTCGACGTTGTATTGGTCGAAACTAAAGGAGACAAACCGTGGACTCCGTTGCATCGATTAACTCTGAGCAGATCATCGAGTTGTTCCAGCAGTACGTCGTTCCCAACTACGGGCGCTTTCCGGTGGCCCTGGTCCGCGGCGAGGGACCTTTCGTCTGGGACGCCGAGGGCAACCGCTATCTCGACTTCTTCCCCGGCTGGGGATGCAATCTGCTGGGCCACTGCCCACCGGCCGTGGTCGAAGCGGTTCGCGATCAAGTGGGCCGCCTGATCCACGTGCCCAACACGTGGTACACCGAGGCCCAGGGCCGTTGGGCCGAGGCGCTGGCGCGGCGGAGCTTCGGCGGCCAGGCCTTCTTCTGCAACTCGGGCACCGAGGCGAACGAGGCCGCCATCAAGTTGGCGCGGCTCCACACACCGGCTCGGCGGTACAAGATCATCACCTTCTCCGGCGGCTTCCACGGACGCACGCTCGGCAGCACCACGGCCACGGCCCAGCCGAAGTTTCACGAGGGGCTTGGGCCGCTCATGGCCGGCTTCGTCTACGCCCCGTTCGGCGATCTGGCGGAAGTGGAAAAACTGGTCGACGACGAAACGGCC
The DNA here is from genome assembly GCA_964637625.1 of uncultured Planctomycetaceae bacterium. GTDB lineage: Bacteria > Planctomycetota > Planctomycetia > Pirellulales > Thermoguttaceae > UBA11386. The sequence continues at coordinate 1,009 of CAZWWC010000349.1, read as the reverse complement.
GCCATCATGGTCGAGCCGATCCAGGGCGAAGGCGGCGTGGTGATTCCGCCGGACGACTTCCTGCCCGGGCTGCGAAAACTGGCCGATGAGAAGGAGCTGCTCTTGATTTTCGACGAGGTGCAGACCGGTTGCGGTCGGACGGGTGAGTGGTTCGCCTATCAGTATTTCGACGTCCAGCCCGACGTGATGACGCTGGCCAAGTCGATCTGCGGCGGTGTTGCCGGCGCGGCCATGCTGACTACGGCGGAGATCGCTCCGAGCTTGCGGCCCGGCATGCACGCGGCCACCTTCGGCGGCAACCCCATCGCCGCCCGGGCGGGCATCGCCATGCTTGAGACCATCGACCGCGAGCACCTGCTCGAAGCAGCCAAACGGTTGAGCCAGGTCTTCAAGCAGCGCCTGGAACAACTCGCCGACGAGTGCGACGTCATCCAGGAGGTCCGCATCGCCGGATTGATGATCGGCATCGAGCTGTCGGTCGAGGCCGGCCCCCTGGTCAAGACATGCATGGATCGACGGCTGCTGGTCAACTGCACGCAGGGCACCGTGCTGCGACTGCTGCCGCCGATGACACTCACCGAAGAACAAGTCCACGAAGGTTGCGACGTGCTGGCCGAAGCGATCAAGAACCACGACCACCATAACGGACAATAAACGGGTAGCACCGATGATTTTGCGGAGTAGACGTTGCCATCGCGACAGAAACCGGATCGCAAAATCGTCGGTGTCGCGTCAGCGACAAGAGGTATGCAACGGCGAAGCGGTCGGCTTCTCGTTGCCCGCGGCAACACCGACGATTTTCCGTGAGGGGTTGAAAGCATTGGTGATGTCTGTCGCGGAAAATCATCGGTGCCACCCGTGACGTGCTGGCCGAAGTGATCAAGAACCACGACCACCTCCGCGAGTAGAACCGCCATGCGACACCTCATCACCCTGGCCGATTTGTCTTCGTCCGAAATGGAACGCATTTTCTCGATCGCCGAAGACTTGAAGAACAAGTTCGAACGAG
>CAZWWC010000348.1:0-4803 GCA_964637625.1 uncultured Planctomycetaceae bacterium | reverse complement strand
TTTCGCTTGAGTGCCCGATCGAGATCCGCCAGGGCCGCCTCCGGCTTGTGCATCTCGTGGTAGAGGCTGGCCCGGAGCCACAGCACGACCGGATTATCAGGTTGCATGGAGAGCGCCTGATTCAGATCGTACATGGCGGCTTTCAGATTGTCCTGCCCGACGTGGATCTGTGCCCGAAGCGTCAGAGGCACCACCGAATGGGGCGCCAACTGGCGTGCCTTGTCGGCGCTGATCAGTGCGCGATCGTACTGTTTCAACTCGGCCAATACTCGGGCTTCGTCGGCGAGGGTTTCGACGTCGTCGGGATTCACCTTGAGGACCTCGGCGAAGTCGGCCACGGCCAACTTGGGCTTGCCCATCTCGGCGTAGACGATGCCCCGGGCGCGGATCGGCTCGACGTTGCCCGGTGAGAGCTTGATCGCTTCATGGAGCAGCTTAAGACTTTTCTTGTGGTTTTGTTCCACGTCGGCGCGCAGCAGCAAGAGCGACGCGCGGACCTTCGGTTCTACGCCGTCCAGCGCCAGCGCCGAATCGAGCGCCGCGACGGCCCGCTCCTTGTTTCCCTTGGGCAGAAGGTTCAGCCGCGCGATCAAGAGCAAGGCGTCGGGCAGATTGGGGGCGAGCTTGACGGCCTCCTCCAGATCTTTCAGGGCCAACGTGCGATAGTTGCGCCAGAGTGAATCGGTGCCGCCGCCGGACAAAACCGCGTCGCCGGCAAACGCGGCCCGCTGCAAGAGTGACGAGGCCAAGAGGCTTTTGGCATACCGCGTGTTCGCCTTGTCGAGGCCTTTCTCCATGGCGCTGCGGCAGAACTGGATGACCTCGGTCACGTCACGCTGTCTCTCGGCGCGGAGTTTCAGGTCCATGGCCCGATCCAGGTCGGCCAGGCCTTCGTTCTCCGCCCGGGCAAAGGGAGCAAGCACGAACGTGCAAAGCGAGAACAGGATCACCGCACGCAACATGGGACGCTCCTTCTATTGTCCGACGGTTGACAACATGCTTGCTGTCTCGCTCCGCTTGCCCGGCAAGCATGACACCCAATCCTGGGCTAGAGCACCAAGGTGCTCTATTATGCCGCGTTTGCCCAAATAATGCTACGCCAAATCATTGCCTCTTGGCCGGCCACCAGCCACTGCCGAGTGTGTTTTTTAGGGTTGCTACGGCTTACGGGCCGGCTCTGCTTCTTGCCGAGTTGTTCGGGGCGCCTCGCCCGGGTCGATCAGCATGTAGCCCGCCCAGAAGAAAGGATGCTCCGCCTTGGGGGCATCATTCTGCGCGGACTTGAGCTTGACGCGGGGCTCCTTGTGCGGATCCATGCGGGAATCGCGCGTCAGGAGGACGGCCCGTTGCCATGCTTCGGCCGCCGTGGCGTGGGGGAGTTCCTGGGCGAATTCGCGGACCAGCGTGTAACCGGTTTGCCCGCCGGTGCGCCATCGGCTGAGCAACACGGTTCTCGCACCGGTGGCCATGAGTCCGCAGACCGAGAGAAACATCTCCTGGCCGGCGGTGCCCGCGGTGAGCCGTTTCAGCCCGCGCTCGGCGGCCGTGTGGAAACCGGGGAGGATGACCGTTTCCGGGCCACCCCAAGGCAGCGCGAGCCAGTCCCCCAGTGTGCCGCCCTGCTTGGGACGATCGGCCCGGATCGGTTGCCAGCCGTAGGCTCCCCCCTTGCCAACGGGAATATCGTCGTAGACGACCAGGCCGTCAAACAATACGCGATAGACGGACGAAGGAGCGGGCAACATCGCCGGCAGTGCCACCGCATGAGGCACCACCTTGGCAAGCTCGTCAAACGCCCGCCGAGCGACTTCCTCGTCGTCGCGCGGGAAGAGGCGGCCGACGACGACCGCGGTTCGGCCCACGCTCTTGCGGCGTCGGGCGTCGGGCACGGCCAGGCCCACCGTCGGCGCGTAGCGGATCTTCAGTCGCGAGATGAGCGACTGCGAGGAGCCGTCGAGGTCGACCTGAAGCGCCTCGAACGGGACGTACCAGAGCAAGCCGTCGGGCACGATGATGAGTTGGTCGAAGCTGGTCGTGAAATCGGCCTTGGAGCCTTCGAGAATCAATCCGAGGACGTCCTTGCCCGCATCCTCCCACCGCGTCTTGCTCAAGTCGTCGATCGCGATTGCCCGGTTCGGGTCGAACTGGCCCATCTCCCGAAGCATCACGATGATCTTCTTCTGCAGGACGGCCGGTGAGCCGATGCGCCAATAGTCGTATCGGGCGTTGTCCAGAAGGAGCACGTACATGCCGCGCCGCGTGCTGAAGAACACCATCAGTGCAGCGCCGTCGGGCAGTGCCTTTTGGACTTCCGCCGTGGTTCGAAGCGGCGGGAATACCAGGTCGGCCGGCTGACGGCTCACGGCGATCTGGCGCAACAGGGCCTCTTGGCTCGTGCTGAGCGCGGCCAGTTCGGCCAATTCCTCTTTCTGCAGCGCGGCCTGCTCGGGATTCTCGGCCACGGCGGGAGCCTGCCGCAAACGTCGGCGGACGGCGGCGGCCTTCTTGGTCAAGGCGTCGTAGGCCGGTAGAAGGACACGGAGATCGCGCCGATTCAGTTGGGCTCGCGCGGGGAGCACCTCCTCCGGACCTTCGAGGATCCAACGAAGCGACTCGAGTCGCCCACCGAAAGGCAAAGAGCTGAAGAAACGATGGCGTCGCGCGCGGTCGGTGATCTCCAGCGCCGTTTCGTATTCCTTGCGATGAATCGCCACTTCGAACCAGTGTTCCAACGGGGTCATGTGCGGTGTGACCAGGGTGGCGAGCGATTCGGCGGGCCGAAACGACCAGTCCTCCGGCTGCGGATCGCGCAGCACCTCGGCGTAGAGTTCCATGGCCACCCGTGGCGTAATCGTACCGTCGACGTACAACCGGTCGGCCAACGTCATGTGGAAGAGCCAGTGTGATCCATGCCGCATGTAGTCCATGGCCCTGGCCACGGCCGCGTCGCCGGCGACCCTATTCTTCTTCTGAAAGGAGACCAGCGCGATTAAGAAAGCGTGTCGCGCGCCGATCCGTCCGGCGGCCATGTCGCGACGGACGAACAGTCTGGACACCTCGGCGAGCTTCTTCTCGGCCAGGGTCGTCTGGCCCAGGGCCGCGTGGCACTCCGCCAGCGAAAGCAAGAGTGAGCATGAGAGCTCTCGATAGTCGTTTCTCTTGGCCCAGGACAGTGCTTCGGGCAGCGGCGGATAGACGCTCCGCGGATGGGCGACCAAATGGACGATCGTCCCGTAACGAAAGGCTTCCTCGAGCAGGCCGACGTCGTTGTAGAACGCGGCTGGGTACGTGGCCTCCTCGAAGTAATCGGCGGCCGCCCGCAGGTCGCCCCGGGCCATGGCCATGCGCCCCAACTCGAACAGGGCCACGGCGGTCATCGGATGATCGTACTGCCCGGCAGCCAGCAAACCGCGCTGGAGGCTCGTCCGAGCTTGTCCTTCTTTGCCGGCGGCCAGTTCCGCCAGGCCACGCTGGACGTCGATCCAACACTGCGACCAATGATTGAGCAACCCTTGCTGCTCGGACAACGTAATCATCAATTGGCCGGTCAACGGATCGTGCTTGCCGCTTGGGCCGAGCAACTCGGTGCGGCGGCGGATGGCCAACGTCGTCGAGCGGACGATTTCGACGACGTCGATGCCAAACGCCATGGGCGGCCGCACGACGCCTCCCTGTTGAAACGCCTGGGCTGCGTCGAGCCGCCCTTGGTTGATCATCATCGAGTCGCGCAACGCGGCGGGCCGCGACCGCCGCTTGCTCTGTCCCCACGTCACCCGACGCCGCACGTTCGGTGGCCGGGCCGGTTGAAGCGTTAGTGGAAAACGGACGCGAACCATCCAGTCGGAGTAGGCGAGGTAGAGCCGGACCGCTGCGGTGTAGTGTTCCAGCGCTTCGGGCAGTCGGCCCATCTGGTAGTAGCACTCGGCGGTCATCGTGTGATAGCAGATCGAGTCGATCCATCGCGTGGCCGCGGTCTTGATCGCCCCACGCCCTTCGCTGCGGAACGACTTGAGTGCGTCGCGATACTCGCCTTCGTAGAGTTCGCGGAAGGCCGCCTGGTATCTGAGCGTCGGGACGCGCTGGCCGGCGAACTGGGCGTGACTCCAAGCAGCGGCCGAGTTCCAGATTAATAGCAGCGCGAGCCAGGCCACGGCGAGTCTGGCCGGGGATCGAGTCGCTCGCGCCGCGGCCCACGTCCCGGGCCCGCGCAAGAGCGAAAACGCCCGCGGGGCGAGGACCGCGGTGTTTTCGGCGTTTTCGTGTTCCGTAGGGAGCATCATCCCTGTTCCTTGGCCGCGGAAGTGGACCGGCAAGGCCCACCGTCGGCGCCGTTAAAACCACAATCAATATAATACTACGTTGCTACAAAACCACCGCCCTTCGTCCCGACACCCCCCTGTTTAGGGTACTGTCTTGTTGCAGTACCGCGACTTTGGGAGCCAGCTAAAGTTTGCCGACCAGCGCGGACGATAACGGTCGTGATGACTATGTCGGCTGCGGGAGCCTTGTGTCCAGTGGGCCGGCCGCAGCAGGGTTTTTGCCGATCGTCGACCGCGACAGCTTCCCGGCGTGTGTTTGCCATTGGGAAAACCACGTTGCCGGTTCGGCGTGGTCGCCCTACTGCGGAGCAAAACGCGTATTCTCGACCGAACGGAGGTGGTGGATGAGCGACTCGAAGAAGGAGCATCGTCCCCTTTGCGGCTTGCTGATTGGGTTGGCGCTGGTGGCTTGCTTGGGCGGGACCGGGTGTCAGGTGCAAGTGGGTGGACAGACCCTCCCTAGTCCTTATTACCTGACCGACGA